>CAKPUX010000061.1 GCA_934193095.1 uncultured Dialister sp.
TTTTTTATATCATTTACCCGAAAGGAAGCGTACACGATGAAATCTATTTACAAAAAAGGTGCCCTCTTTGCAGCAGCTGCTCTCATGGCTTTTGGTCTTTCCGGCTGCGGCGGTGACTCCGGCAATGCCTCCAAGGGTCCGAAGGACACCCTGACTGTCGGCGTTACGAACTTCGCAGACAGCCTCGAACCGACCGACAACTACTTCGGCTGGCAGGTCATGCGTTACGGCATCGGTGAATGTCTCGTTCACTTCGATGACAAGATGAATGCAGAACCATGGATCGCTGAAAGCTGGAAAGTCTCTGACGACAAGATGTCTTGGACCTTCAAGATCAAAGACATTAAATTCTCCAACGGCACCCCGGTCACCGGCGAAGCTGTCAAGAAATCCATTGAACGTACCTTCGCAAAAGCACCGCGTGCGAGAGCCATGTTCGAACTCGACCACATCACCGCTGACGGCCAGAACGTCACCATTTACACCAAGAAACCGATCGCTACCCTCCCGGGCATGCTTGGCGATCCGCTCTTCATCATCGTCGATGTCGCTTCCGACGGCAAAGTAGACTTTGCAAAACAGGGTCCGGTCGGCACCGGTCCATACATGGTCAAGTCTTTCTCCAAAGCGAAGACCGAACTCGATGCAAACCCGAACTATTACGCAGCTGTTCCATTCAAGCACACCATCGTCAACACCATCGACGATCCGAATACCCGTGCTATGGCTCTGCAGAAGGGTGAGATCGATGTGGCTGTCAACGTAGCACCTGGCGACATGCAGCTCTTCTCTGACCAGAAGAAATTCACCATCTCCACCATTTCCTCCATCCGTGACGTACTCGCCCGCCTCTCCGTGAAAGAAGGCAAGCCTCTCGCTGACAAGAAAGTCCGTCAGGCACTGATCCAGTCCCTCGACCGCGACACCTACTGCAAGGTCCTCCTGAAAGACACTTTCACCCCAGGCGGCCCGCTCCTTCCGCCGTCCGTTGACTTCGGCTTCGATGAACTCAGCAAATCCTATCCGGATAAGACCAATGTAGAAAATGCAAAGAAACTCCTCGAAGAAGCAGGCTGGAAAGATACCGACGGCGATGGCTATGTCGATAAAGACGGTAAGCCGCTCGAACTCGACTTCATCTTCTACTCCGGCCGTGCAGAACTCCCGCTCTTCGCAGAAGCTACCCAGTCTGACGCTAAGAAAGTCGGCATCAAAGTCAACCTGAAGAACGTCGACTACAACGTCATCGACGGCATCGGCACCCGCGGCGAATTTGACCTCCTGATCTCCAACGTCCTCTCCGAACAGGCAGGCGATCCGGAAGTCTTCATCAACATGTACTGGAAGACCAACACCAACGGCTCCAACCCGCAGAACGGCTCCGGCTACTCCAACCCTGAATACGATGCACTCTCTGATCAGCTGGCTTCCGAATTCGACCCGGCTAAGCGTAGAGACATCATCATCAAGATGCAGAAGATCATCCAGGATGACGCTGCGACCCTCGTCTTCGGCTACCCGCAGACCAATATGATCTCCAGCAAAGCCGTAGAACATGCGGACATCAAACCGTGCGACTACTACTGGATCACCAAGGACATCACTCCGGCAAAATAATTTGTTTAGCCAGCAGTTTGCTCTAAGCAGTAGGCGGCCCGCCATTTGCGGTTTGCTGCCTACTGCTTACTGCTTACTATTTTTACAAGGAGACTTTCATGCTATTAGAAGTCAAAAACCTGGGAATTGCCTACGGCGACAAGCCCCCCATCGTTCAGGGCGTCACATTCAACCTGGATGAGGGCGAGATCCTTGCCATCGTCGGCGAATCCGGCTCAGGGAAAACCACCGTCATCCGTGCTATCCAGCACGTCCTGCCCGGCGGCGGTCATATAGCGGAAGGTCAGGTCATTCTTGAAGGCGAAGATACCCAGAAGCAGACTCCTGAAATGCATCGCGCACTCTGTGGCACAGACGTCTCCATGATTTTCCAGGACAGCGGCGCTATGATGAATCCGATCCGCACCATCGGCACCGAATTCCGTGAATTCCTCGCCGTCCATGGCATCAAGGACGACAAGGAAGCCCATGACCTGATGATTTCCATGATCGAAATGGTGCGCCTTCCCAACCCGGAGCACATCCTGAAATGCTATCCCTACGAGCTCTCCGGCGGCATGCGTCAGCGCGTCGGCATCGCCATGGCAATGGCCATGAAACCGAAACTCCTTCTCGCCGATGAACCGACCTCCGCCTTAGATGTCACGAACCAGGCCATCATCGTCAAAGAAATGATGAATGTCCGCGACAAGATGAATACCGCTATCATCATCGTCACCCATAACATGGGCGTATCCTGCTACATGGCGGACTACATCATGGTCATGAAGAAAGGCCGCGTCGTCGAATACGGCAAGGCAGAAGACGTCATTTATCACCCGAAAGAAGAATACACCCGTATGCTCCTTGCGGCGGTTCCGAAGATGGGAGGCGAAGACGCATGAAAAACTACGGAGAAGAAATCCTCCAGATGGTCGACATCTGCAAAGTCTTCGACTTAGGTGACGGCAAGACGCTGACCGCCGCTGACAACGTCAATGTCACCATCCATAAAGGCGAAACCGTCGGCATCGTCGGGGAATCTGGTTCCGGCAAGTCCACCCTCGCCAAGATGCTGACCCGCCTCTACCCCATGACCAGCGGGAAAATCATTTTCCACGGCAAGGACATCACCGATCTCAAAGGCGAAGCCCTCCGCCAGCACAGAAAATCCATCCAGATGGTCTTTCAGGACCCCTCCACCGCTTTCAATCCGAAGCAGCGTGTCAAGGAAATCATCTGTGAGCCGCTTGAAAACTTCGGCATGATCGCTAAGAAGGACGTCGAAGCCAAAGCGAAGGAAATGCTCCGCCTGGTCGACCTCCCCGAAGACTTCGCTGACCGCTACCCGAACAACATGTCCGGCGGCCAGCGCCAGCGTATCGCTATCGCGCGCGCCCTCGTCCTCGAGCCGGAAATCATCGTCTGCGACGAAGCCACCTCCGCTCTCGACGTATCCGTCCAGAAAACCGTCTTAGACCTTCTCGAACGTCTGCAGAAAGAAACTCACGTCGCCTACATGTTCATCTGCCATGACCTTGCTCTCGCAAACAGCTTCTGCGACAACATCGTCATCATGCAGCATGGCAAAGTCGTAGAAAAGATCCACGACCTCAGAGAAGCGAAGGATCCATACTCCAAGAAGCTCCTTGCTTCCGTCTTCACCATCGAAGAAGGAAAGAACAAGGTCCTTCCAGACGAGCTCTTCAACTGATCTCTGCATCATAAAACCGCCAGCCTTTCGGCTGGCGGTTTTGTTTTGCCTATCTTTTTACATCAATCCCAATGAAGTGAAAGAGTCTTGTGGCTATCTGCACATTCTTTCAAATACGAATTGATAAGCAGCTGATACGGAATCCCATTCTGGCTGGACAATGCCTTGAAATACTCGATCGTAGATACATCGATATTGATAGAAATCTGTTTCTTCTTCATCGCATAAGGATTCTTTCGCGCATTTGAAAAATCATATTCTTCACGCACCGTCATCAACTCCTCTCCTGATACTGACCCGCTTCACGGGCTGTAGCTTTTCTTGCAGAAATGATGCGAATCACACTGTCATTCTGACGATAACAATGACAAACGACCAATAAATTGGCTCGGCTGCTAAAACCAAGTATAATAAATCGCTCCTCGTCGATGGAATGGTCGGGATCGTCAATAATCAGTGCTTCTACATCATCAAAAACAGTTTTGGCTTCTTCAAAAGAAATGCGATGCTTCTTCTGGTTTATCGCGTTTTTCTTTTCATCCCACTCAAAAAAGATATATTCCATATATATATTATAATTATTGAGTATATGTATGTCAATGTATCTGAATGCTCTTTAGATCTTTCAGCGCATTTTTCAAATCGAAGGGAGCGGTTTATTATAACTGCTCCCTCAGACATTTAAAAAGGATCATGTGAAAAACATGATCCTTTTTTGCCTAGGGAGACTCCCCTCTTTTTGCTATTTCACTGTCCCACTCGCTAGGCGTTTTCCTTCTTCATCACTAGCAAAGAGATGATTCCTATCAGAAGAAATCCGGATCTTCACCCTCTGATTCATCTGGAAATCCGCATCGCCAAAGACGACGGAGGTCAAAAGGAAGCCGCCCACATCCAGCTTCACAACGGTTTCCATACCACTCGGAAGGGCAGAGTAGACTTTCGCCTCAATAGTGCCCGACGGATCGATGGTGACATGCTCAGGGCGAATGCCGAGGAGCAGCTTGTCCCCCGTTTTCGTCTGGACAGTCTCACGCGCCGCGAAAGCCAGTGTGTGTGCGCCCAGCGCGAGCACGAGCTCTTTCTCTCCTGCCCCGCGCACGTTGACGGGCATGAGGTTGATATTCGGGTTTCCGATGAAGTCTGCCACGAAAGCATTGGCCGGCTCTTTATAAATGGTAAGCGGCGGCGCGTACTGCTGAAGGACGCCCTTCTTCATGAGGGAAATCTTCGTCGCAAGCGTCATCGCTTCGAGCTGGTCATGGGTGACATAGACGAAGGTCGAGTCTGTTTCCATATGAAGGCGCTTCAGCTCGGAGCGCATCTCCATACGGAGCTTCGCATCCAGATTCGAGAGCGGTTCATCCATGAGGAGGATGCGCGGACCGGTCGAAAGCGTGCGTGCGATGGCGACGCGCTGCTGCTGCCCGCCAGATAGCTCAGCTGGGTAGCGGTCGCTGTATTCCTTGATTTTCAACATATCCATCAGCTCATCCGCTCGAGCTTTGATTTTCGACTTATCCCACTTCAGATTTTCCAGACCAAAGGTGATATTCTGATACACTGTCATGTGTGGCCAGAGGGCGTAGTTCTGAAAAAGGAAACCGACGCCGCGCTTTTCCGGTGCGACATTGATCCCTTTCTCTGATGAGAAGACCACTCTTCCATCAATGGAAATTTCGCCACTCGTCGGCGTCTCGAGACCCGCGATCATGCGGAGCGTGGTCGTCTTTCCGCAGCCGGATGGTCCAAGTAGTGTGATAAACGCACGGTCATCGATGGACAGATTCAGATGGTCCACCGCAGCGGAAGATCCGTACATTTTTGTGATATCTTTTAATATAATTTCAGGCATAGAAGTACCTCATGTGATTTGTTAGTGAATGTGCGACTCGCGCTCCGTGACGTAAGGGAGCGCTGATTATATATCAGTTTCGGGCATCGCCACTATCTATAGTCCGCAGCGAAGCCGCTACCAACCTTCCTCATCGATTCATCCGATCCCCTTATCGATCGAGGCGCCGGTGAGTTTGTTAATGACCCAGTTCGAGAGAAGAACGACGAGGACGATCAGGAGGTTGATCGCATTCGCGTACTGATTCCAGCCTTTTTCGTTATACTGGAAGAGCATGGTCGTCAGGACAGCCGTCGATGGGGAAATCAGCAGGATGAAGAGCGAAAGTTCTCGCATGCAGGAAATATAGGGCAGGAGATAGCCGGAGAGGATGCTGGTCTTCTGGATCGGGATGATAATGCGGATCATGCGTTTCCACCAGCTGATTCCCATGATGATACCGGCTTCTTCGATTTCATTTCCGAGCTGCAGCATAGAATTCACGCCCGCCCGGGACGCGAAGGGCAGGTATTTCACCGTACCGATGAGAGCGAGGATCGCGAAGGTGCCATACAGCGCCGGGATCGGGCCGTGGCGGGTGCTGAACATGGAGAGGTAAATCGCACCAAAAGCCATGCTCGGGATAAGGTATGGGAAGAAGGTCAGGTGATTCACGGCAGCTGAGAGCCAGGTGCCTTTCTTCCGTACAATGGCATAGCCCGCAAGAAGTCCGATGGTCCCTGTCAGGAATGCACAAATGACGGACAGCAGGAAGCTGTTCAGAAGACCATTGTAAATGCTGTGATTCTTCAGAATACCCGGCTCGCCATTTGCTATGTCGGTCGCGCCGTCTCCGATCCAGAAGACAGTGCTGAAGTTGCTCAGCGAATAATTCCCAGGCTCGACGATAAAGGACTCTACAGCAAAGGTGATGAGCGGAACGACAGTCACACACACGAGGAAAAGAGCAAGCAGGAGAGAAACCGGCAGGCGCAGACCGCGAAGCGGGATGAGGGAAACATTCGCACTCTTGCCGGTGATGGTGGTATAGGATTTCCTTCCACTCAATACTTTCTGGTTCACCATCATGATAGCGACGCCGATCAGGATGAGAATCAGCGCCATCACATAGCCATAGCCAGGATTCAGCCCCTGCAGTGTGCGATAGAGCTGCGTCGTCAGCACGTGGTAGCGCACGGGCGCTCCCAGGAAGGCGGGCACTGCGAAGGCGCTCATCGAGCTGGAAAAGGCCAGCAGGAAGGTCGAGAGCAGTGCCGGCTTCACCATCGGAAGCGTGATGCGTTTCATGATCTGCCAGCGGGATGCGTGCAGGAGCTGTGCCGCTTCTTCAAGGCTCGCATCCATGTGTTTCAGGATGCCGCCGATCAGGATGTAGGCGAAGGGCGCATAGTGGAGGCCCTGCACAATGGAAATCGGGAAAAAGCCATAGGCGAACCAGTTCGGTGTCGGGATGCCGGTCAAAACCGTAAAGAGCCCAGGCACACCACCCACAAGAGAATTTCTGAAAAAGTTCAGCCACGCGAGCGCCAGCGTCCACGACGGCATGATATAAGGCACAACGAAGAGCGCTGAGAGAAACGGTTTGTACTTGATATCCGTCCGCGTGATGAGCCATGCCATGCCGCCGCCAAAGAAAATAGCGATCGCGCAGGTCGAAAGCGAGATGAGAACGGTATTCCAAAGAGGTTTGTAGAAAATGCTCATGCTCGTACTGCCGTCCAGGAGCACTTTCGTCCAGTGATAGTCCGTGAAGTCCCCGGCATGCGAGCCGCGGATACGCATCACTTCCGAGGAGTGCACCGTCACCGTGTCAAGCACGATGGAGAGCAGCGGCAGAAACGTCAAAAGGATCAGCGCTGCAAACAGCAGCACCAGGATGACGTTGTACGGTTTGCGGAAAAACATCCGCAGTTTCATAGAAAAAGTCATAACATGTTTCCTTGGTTGATAGTTATAGGGTGTGGCCGGGAATTGAGGAAACGCTGATTTAAGAAAACGCTGATTTAAGGAAACGCTGATTAAATCGCAGAATCTCATCCACAATCAAGGGACGATACGCCCCATAGACGACCCCTGCCTCCCCAAAAAGCAAATCAGCAGACAGCACGCTGCCGTCTGCTGATTGTAAAAAGCTACATCAGTTTGCTCAGGAATTCTTCGACCTCAGCGCGATGTTCGAAGATGTACTGCGGATCATCGCCGACCATGATCTTCTTCCATTCAGCGAGCGGCTTGTCACCCTTAGCGACCGGGATCGAAGTATTGCCGGAGTAGGTCCCCATATCATGCGACCAGCTCTGGAAGCCTTCCTCGGTCAAAAGGAACTGGGTGAAGAGTTTCGCCGCTGCCGGGTGCTTGGCATCCTTCACAAGCAGCACGTATTCCGGATAGTAGAAGCCACAGAACGGCACCACATTATCCGCTGCTGCTGCTGCGAGGTTCTTCTTTTCCGCGTAGCGGAGCTTCGAGTAGTTGAGAAGACCGACGCCATTCATATCCTGCCCTTTGACGCCGATGGATTCCGTCATGGACGTATCGGAGGAACCCATGACAAGACCATTCGAGAAGGCCATCTTGATCCATTCGTAGCCTGCATTCGGCGTGGTGAGCTCCAGTTTCTTCTTGTACTGCTCTTCATAGGATTTTGCCAGCTGATCCGCCACTTCCGGCTTCGTCAGCATGGTGAGGAAATTCGCATTGATGCCTTCCTGCATCGGACTCTTGAAGAAGAATTTGCCCTTCATGGACGGTTCAGTGAGCTGCCAGATATTCGTGATCGGAGCCGCTTTTCCATTTTCGTTGTTGTAGACCAGGACTTTGTTCATATAGGCGAAGACGAGCGGTGTCTGGTTCTCCGCCGGGATCTTGTCTTTGAGGTCGGCCGGAATGTAGTTCTGGAGATAACCCTGCGCGACGAGCTCTCCGTATACACGGCCGGAGTCCTGCGCGATGACCATATCTGCGCCATTCGCATTCGCTTTTGCTTCGGTGGAAATCTTGTCAATCAGCTCGAAGTCTTTCATGTTGCTGGCTTCCACCTTGATCCCGTATTTCTTTTCAAATGCAGCCCCTGCCTTGGATACGCGGCTGGTGATGGAGTAAACCTTCACCACGCCTTCCTTCTTCGCTGCTTCGATGAGATCGGCTTCCTTCTCGCTCTTCACCTGGACGATCTGTGCGCCGGGCTTCGCTGCCGTGCTGCCTGCGTCCTTCTTATCACTGCCGCAACCAGTCAGCATAGCTAAAGACAGCCCGAGAGCCGCTGCTGCGATCAAGCCTTTCTTCCAAGCTTTCATCATGTTCCTCCTTACAGAAAAAGATCGCCGTGTGCTCATAGGCCGCGGCGATGGGTTTGGCTTCTCTGCCTGTGAGTATGTTTCTTCCCTGATTTTACCACAATCAGACATCCTTTTCTGCAGGGAATTTACAATTTCTTTACACGGGAGTAGGAACTAGTGACTAGGGAAACACTAATTAAATCGTTGTCAGATTTTACTCTTGAATTTTTATGCATAGCAAGGAATAACCTGACGCGAATAGTGAGCTATTTAAGGAAGGTTATGACGAAGCTATGTATAAAAATTCTTGTAAAATCTGACTCTGCGATTTAATCAGCGTTTCCCTAGGGACTGCAAACCAATTCGAGTATTACGTCAAAACGCCGTATCACTACATGTGATACGGCGTTTATTTATTCCAAGAGAAATCCGCCAAACCCGATTTCCTTATCCTAAGAATCCTCTGGTCTTCTCCGCTTCTACGACGCGGGAGAGGGCGAGCATGTAGGAGGCGAGACGATAGGTCACATGGTATTTCTCCTTCAATGCGTACACATCCTCATAGGCCTCACGCATCTTTTGGGCAAGGCGCTCATTGTACTCTTCTTCCGTCCAGTAGTAGCCGGTGCGGTTCTGTACCCATTCGAAATAGGAACCCACGACGCCGCCGACATTGCTCATGACGTCTGCGAGGACCTCGATCCCCTTCTCTTCGAAGTAGGCATCGGCTTCCTCCGTGGTCGGGCCATTCGCCCCTTCCAGGATGAGACGAGCTTTCACCTTGCCCATGGTCTTTTCATTCAGCTGGTTCTCCATCGCGGCAACGAAGATGACATCGACGTCCTGCGCGAAAAGTTCGCTGTCGGGGATCATGACCGCCCCTTCCTCCGTATAGCCTTTGAGCGAGCGGCCATGGCTGTTCGCATAGGTGTACATCGCTTCGATGTCAAGACCACTGTCCTTGTGCCACGTACCATTGATATCGCCGATGGTGGTGATCTTGACGCCCTTCCTGTGCATGAGGAGAGAGCCGACAGAGCCGACATTGCCAAAGCCCTGCACGACCATGGTGAGATCCTTCATGTCCTTATGATTCTTTTCGCACCAGGTTTCCAGCGTAAAGAGCAGACCGCGGCCCGTCGCTTCATTTCTGCCGAGAGAACCGCCTACGGAAAGAGGCTTGCCGGTGACGACACCGGGCTGCCACTTGCCGGAGAGTGCTGTGTATTCATCGGCGATCCACGCCATGATCTGGCCATTCGTATTCACATCCGGTGCCGGTACATCCTGATCCGGTCCGATGATGGGATAGATCTTTCTGATATAGCCGCGTGTCAGACGGGCGAGTTCGCGTGTGGAGAGCTTGTGCGGATCGACCTTGATCCCGCCCTTTGCGCCGCCATAAGGGATATTGCCGATGGCATTCTTGATGGTCATCCACGCGGCGAGGGCTTTGACTTCGTTTTCATCGGATGCGGGATGGAAACGGATGCCG
The DNA here is from genome assembly GCA_934193095.1 of uncultured Dialister sp. Classification (GTDB taxonomy): domain Bacteria; phylum Bacillota; class Negativicutes; order Veillonellales; family Dialisteraceae; genus Dialister. Next base: position 9,939 of record CAKPUX010000061.1, read on the forward strand.
CCCTTTGCTGCGCCTCGTGCGGTGGAGTGCTGTACGCGGTAGCCGGAGAAGACTTCGACATGCCCGTCATCCATCTGTATCGGGATGCTCACAGTGAGCTCGCGCTCCGGATAGCGGACAAATGCGTAGTCGCTCTCCCCGTAGCCAAGCACCTTCGCTGCCTTGTCGAGGATATGAAGCATGTTTTCATAAGGATTGTAGCTTGCCATTTTTGCCTCCAAAAGGAAATTGGTACCTCGTGCAGTCTTAGGGAAACGCTGATCCAATCAGAGTAAAATCTGACAACGATTGAATCCGTGTTTCCCTAGCCGCACATGAAAATCCATAGCTCTACTATAGCACGTTTTGCGTCCTTTGAGAACATGGACGCATGCATAAATGAGTATTTAGTATAGATATGTGCTTGGCGTGAGAAAAATTTCATAGGAAATCGGTTGAGGGTTCGGGGTTCAAGGTTCAAGGTTCAGGGTTAGCCCGTGGGGCGTGCCGTCCCATGATTGCGTACGAAAGCTTCGCGCTCTCTAGTTAGGAGTGAGGAGTGAGGAGTGAGGAGTGGTAGTGCGGCGCATAAAATAATGAAGCGCCGCGGAGTATAAATAGGGCGATGCCCGAGCTTTGTCTTTCCCCTCCTTCCTTTAGAAGGAGGGGCCCCGAAGGGGCGGAGGTTGGCTTGGGGCTTTTCTCTCCCTCGGCCAACCCCTTGCCCTTCGGGCGTTCCCCTTCCAGAGGAAGGGGATAGATGAATCTCGGTTTCTGCTTTCAAACTTCAGGGTTAAGGGTTAGCCCTCGGGGCGTGCCGCCCATAAATTGCGGATGAAAGCTCTGCTTGAATTAGGAATGGTGGTGCGGCGCATAAAAATCAGAAGCGCCGCGGAGTTTTGATAGCGCTTCGCGCGCATCGTCAGAGGGGCGTAGCCCTCAATCTTTATTGCAGAACGTTCATCGACGCGTGTGACGCAACACAAGGACATCGTTTTCCCTCGGCGCATACACGCTGATTCCCGCAGTGCAGTAAAGATCCCTCGGCTGCGCTCGGGATGACGATACGGGAAGGCGGCAGTCTGACATCTCACGTCTGACAGTCTGGCGTCTCCTAGTCACTAGTCACTAGTCACCAACCACCAACAAAAAAGGAACCGCTTTCGCGATTCCTTTTTTTATTTCTTGAGTCCGCCGTGAAGTTTCATTTTCCTTTCGCGGCAGGCGGGGCAGTCCCCGCCCCCGCCGCAGCATCCACCGCCACCGATGGTAGCGCGGTAGATGTGACGGCAG
>CAKPUX010000062.1 GCA_934193095.1 uncultured Dialister sp.
TAGGGTGATGCCCGAAGAGGGCATTTCAGTCACCAGTCACTAGTCACTAGTCACGCCTAATCCCTAGACACTCATCCCTGCTTTCAACCGGAACCATTGACTTTTATTTCCCAAAACTCATACATAATGTATCTACCTATACAGAAATAGTATACTCGATTTTAAGCAGTTTCATTCAATAAGGCTCTATGTTATAATGGAAAAAGTTCCAATCCATAGAGGAAAAGAACGGGGGTGGCAGTTTACTTCATGAAACGGGGTAAGCTCAAACTGCTGGGTTTCAACAATTTGACCAAGACACTCAGCTTCAATATGTACGACATCTGCTATGCCAGTACAGAAACAGAAAGAAAAAAATACATCGCTTACATTGACGAGGTCTACAGCGCCGAGCGCCTGACCCAGATCCTCGTGAAGGTCGCCGAGATGATCGGAGCCCATGTGCTGAACATCGCTTCACAGGACTATGACCCGCAGGGCGCATCCGTCACGATGCTGATCGCAGAGGAAGAAGTCGAGAAGCAGGATGTGGTGTGTCACCTGGACAAGAGCCATATCACTGTCCATACGTATCCGGAAATGCATCCGCAGGATGGCATCTGTACCTTCCGTGCAGACATCGATGTATCGACCTGCGGGAAGATCTCGCCACTGAATGCGCTGAATTTTCTTCTCCAGTCCTTCGATGCAGATATCGTCATCACTGACTACCGCGTGCGCGGCTTTACGCGTGACGTGCAGGGCAAGAAGATCTTCATCGACCACCGTATCAATTCCATCCAGAACTACATGGCACCGAAGCTGCGCTATAAGTACGACATGGTGGACGTCAATGTATATCAGGAAAATATTTTCCACACGAAGATGCTGATCCATGATTTCAATCTGGATAACTACCTCTTCGATATGAAAGAGGCAGAGCTGGATCGCAAGGAAGGGAAACGCATCCGCCGCCTGCTGAAGCAGGAAATGTATGAGATCTTCAATGGCAGAAATCTTCCTGCCATCAGAGATTAAATATAAAGCGGCTCCATTCGAAGTCGCCGACGCATAAAGTATCAGTCTTTTTTTTAGGAGGAAACAATGGATACTGCAAAACTCAAAGAAGAAGCACTCGCACTCAGAAGAGAAAAACATCAGATGATCAAGACCGGCTTGAATGCTGCTGTCGAATGCAATCACGACCTCGCGATCGTATACACCCCGGGTGTATCCGCTCCGTGCCTCGCGATCAAAGACGATGAAGACCTGTCCCTGGAACTGACCTGGAGAGGCAATGTCGTAGCCGTCATTTCCGATGGCACCCGTGTCCTCGGCATGGGCGATATCGGCGCAGCTGCTGCTATGCCGGTCATGGAAGGCAAATCCGCACTGTACAAGAGATTCGGACAGATCGATGCGATCCCGATCACTCTGGACACCAAGGATCCGCAGGAATTCATCCACACCGTCAAACTGCTGGAAAAGAACTTCGCCGGCATCAACCTCGAAGATATCTCTTCCCCGAAATGCTATGACATCGAAGACGAACTGAAAAAGATCATGAACATCCCGGTCTTCCACGATGACCAGCACGGCACTGCGATCGCTGCTCTGGCAGCACTCCTCGGTGCTCTCGAAGTCGTCGGCAAAAAGATCGAAGACGTGAAGGTCGTCATGAATGGCGCTGGCGCTGCCGGCACCGCGATCGCCCGTCTGCTCCTCGAAGACGGCGTAAAACCGGAAAACATGACCATCCTGAACTCCAAAGGCATCCTCTTTGACAATGGCAAGAGAGACCGCGTACAGCAGGAACTCATCGCCAAAGTCAATCCGGAAAACAAACAGGGCACATTCGATGACGCTGTCAAAGGCGCTGATGTCCTCATCGGCTGCTCTGCACCGGGCGTATTCAACGTAGAAGCCATCAAGACCATGAACGACAAGAGCATTGTCTTCGCTATGGCAAACCCGGTACCGGAAATCATGTACGAAGAAGCCAAAGAAAAAGGCGTTTACATCTATGGCTCCGGCAGAAGCGATATGCCGAACCAGGTCAACAACTCCTCCGTATTCCCAGGCCTCTTCCGCGGCGCTCTCGATGTACGTGCCCGTCAGATCAATGAGGAAATGAAACTCGCTGCTGCTCATGCTCTCGCAGACCTCGCTATCCATAGCGGCAAACTCGACCCGGATCATGTCGTCGTCGACGTATTCGATCCGCAGGTTCCGTTCGCTGTAGCGAAAGCCGTTGCCAAAGCAGCCATCGCTTCCGGCGTAGCAAGAGCCACCGAACTCCCGGAAAAATACAGAGACTAATTGAGTTCTCGCACATAGAAAAAGCAGGAAATGAGACGTTCTCATTTCCTGCTTTTTGTTTTGGATGATTAGTGACTAGTGACTGGTAGCTAGGGATTAGTGGCTAGGGATTAGGTTTGCTATATGAGAAAACCGCTAGTTTCAAACCTCCGCGGCGCTTCCATAATTTTATGCGCCGCACCACCATTTCGCATTTCTTATTTCTAATTTCTCATTCAAGTGGGGCTTTCCATCGTAATCAAGGGGCGGCACGCCCTTGGGCTAACCCTGAAGTTTGAAAGCAGTGATGAGTGGCTAGGGATTAGGGATTGGGGATTAGGAGTGACTAGTGACTGGAATGCCAGTCGCGGGTATCTCCATTATTTATACTCCGCGGCGCTTCTATATTTTTATGCGCCGCACCACCATTTCGCATTTCTCATTTCTGATTCCTCATTCAAGCGAAGCTTTCAAACGGAATCAAAGGGTAGTACGCCCTTGGGCTAACCCTACCCCCTGAACCATTTTACTTCAGCCCCAATTCATCCTTATGTGCGGTCATGCCATCGATGCAAGCCTGCATGACCTCGCCCGCTTCCATGCCGAGCATGGCAAAGCCCTGCTTGATCACATCGCGGTTGCAGCCAGCTGCAAATTTCTTGTCCTTGAATTTCTTCTTGAGCCCTTTGAGCTCCATGCCGCTGATGCCTTCGGGACGCATGAGTGCATATGCCATGACGACACCCGTCAGCTCATCGACCGTGAAAAGACTCTTCTCGATATCAGTTGTCGGCTCTACTTCATGGCTGCAGAGACCCCAGCCGTGGGAGATGATGGTCTTGATGTCTTCTTCGTCCACCCCTTCCGGTTCCAAAAATTCGCGGACGTGATGGCAGTGCTCATGCGGGAAGGCTTCGTAGTCGACGTCGTGCAGATAGCCGATGGCTTCCCAGTGATCTTTGTCACCGCCGAAGATGCTCGCCATCGCGCCCATGGCAGCGCTGACAGCCGCCGCATGGGTGAAAAGATGGTCTTCCGTGGTGTGCTTTTTCAGGATCTCTTTGGCTTTCGCAAGGGTAAGTGTGGACATAGTAGGATCTCCTTTTTCCATTTCATGCGAGGGTTCTAATGGTTCATGGGTGCTGCGGGTTCAACAAGGGTAGAAGATCACGGATCGTACCCTGAGCCACAAACCTTAGGCCCATTTTTTAGATATATCGATGGTAGAACAAACAGGGCGAATTGTCAATGAGAGAGGAAAATTGTGATACAATGAAGGAAAAGGAGGTACGGGCGTCAAAAGGCAGCAGGCTTTCCCTCTTCGGGGCATCCCCATATTCCCGTCCATCAGAAACGACGCCGTACTTTGAGACGCCGCCTCCTCATCCTCATTGCATCTGACGGAAATGGAACCTTTGCATCCCACGGCCGTTTTTCATCTTCTACGAAAGGAGCCATCATCATGACCGACATCGAGAAACTGAGAGCTATGATCGCATCCCATCACCGCATCGTCTTTTTCGGCGGAGCAGGGGTCTCCACGGAGTCGAACATCCCTGATTTTCGAGGAGCGAATGGCCTTTACCGCCAGAAAACGGACCTCCCGTGGACGCCGGAGGAAATGCTTTCCCACCATTTCTATGAGGAGCATCCCGTGGAATTTTTCACCATGTATAAGCAGTTCGCAGAAGCCATGCTGAAGGCCTCTCCGAACCGCGCGCACTTTGCGCTGGCAAAGCTCGAGCAAGAGGGAAGGCTCTCTGCCGTCATCACGCAGAACATCGATGGTCTCCATCAGCGCGCGGGGAGCCGGAATGTCATCGAGGTCCACGGCACCATCCTTACGAATACCTGCGAGAAATGCTTTGCGACATATGATGCAAAGACACTCCTTACTCTGGCATCGCCCGTGCCGCACTGTCCCAGTTGCGGCGGCGTGATCAAGCCGGATGTCGTGCTCTATGAAGAAGCGCTCGATACGAATGATATCGATGAGGCGATCGATGAGATCTCCAAGGCCGATATGCTCATCATCGGCGGTACGAGCCTCGTCGTTTATCCGGCGGCAGGCTTCGTCACCTATTTCCGCGGTGATGCTCTCGTCGTCATCAATCAGGACGTGACAGCGCAGGACGCCCGCGCCGACCTCGTCTTCCATGAGAGCGTGGGGAAGGTACTGGAAATGGCCGTGGAGGGAGATTAGGAGTTTCGCATGACTGGTGACTTGAATACCACTTTCGGGCATCGCCCCATATATACTTGCGGCGAAGGCTACACCACAAGTTTGAAAGCAGGGATGGGTAGCTAGGGATTGAGGATTAGGGATTAGGAGTGGCTAGTGGCTAGTGACTAGTGATTAGGATTCTCCGACATCGTCATCCCGAGCGCAGCCGAGGGATCTCTACCGCCCTGCGGGAATCAGCGTGTATGCGCCGAAGGGAAACGATATCTTGGTGTTGTCTCACATGCAACAATGAGCTTCTGCCATAGAGATTTCTCGGCTACGCTCGAAATGACGACGGCGCGAAGCGCCATCAAAACTCCGCGGCGCTTCATTATTTTTTTGCGCCGCACCACAATTTCTCATTTCTCATTCCTTATTCCTCATTCGAGCAAAGATTTCACTTACAATCAAGGGGCAGTACTACCCCTGAACCTTGAACCCTGAACCCTCAATCTTATTAAGTGTATACTCCAACGCATAGACTTTCTTTTATTTGTTTCAAATGATATAATACAGGTATACGCGAGAAATGGTGAAACATTTTTCGTACACTCTATTTCCTTATAGAAAGGACAAAAAACATGGAATATCGTATCGAACATGACACCTTAGGCGAAGTAAAAGTTCCGGCGGATCATATGTGGGGCGCGCAGACCCAGCGCTCTTCTGAAAACTTCAAGATCGGAGCACGCATGCCGGAAGAGATCATTCATGCGTTTGCCGTGCTGAAGAAATGCACCGCCCTTGCGAATCTCGCAGAAGGCAAGCTTTCGGAAGAAAAAGCGAAAGTCATCGCAGAGGCCTGCGACGAGATCCTCGCCGGCAAGTGGAACGGCGAATTCCCGCTCGTCGTGTATCAGACGGGCTCCGGCACGCAGAGCAATATGAACATGAATGAAGTCGTCGCTCACATCGCGAATGCGAAGCTCGAAGCTGTCGGCAGCGAGACACGCATCCACCCGAATGACGACGTCAACATGTCTCAGTCTTCGAACGATACCTTCCCGACCGCTATGCACGTTGCGGCCGTTTCTGTCCTGCACCGCTGCCTCTACCAGCCGCTCGCTGAACTGATCGCGACCTTCCACAAGAAGAGCGAAGAATACATGCACGTCGTCAAGATCGGCCGCACCCATGTACAGGACGCCGTACCGCTCACCTTCGGACAGGAAGTCTCTGGATGGACGACCATGCTCGAAAAGTGCCAGCATATGATCGAAACATCGGAAAAATATCTTCTTGGGCTTGCCATCGGCGGTACCGCTGTCGGTACCGGCCTCAATGCGCCGAAAGACTTCGGCACCAGAGTATCGGCTGAGATCGCCAAAGAAACAGGCCTTCCTTTCGTATCGGAGGAAAATAAATTCTATGCACTGACCGGACGCGATGACTTCGTTTTCGCTCATGGCGCTCTCGAAGCTCTTGCAATGGACTGCATGAAGATCGCTGACGACCTTCGCCTCCTGGCAGGCGGGCCAAGAGCCGGTCTCGGTGAGCTCACCATCCCGGCGAACGAACCGGGTTCTTCCATCATGCCGGGCAAAGTGAACCCGACCCAGTGCGAAGCCCTGACCATGGTCGCCTGCCGCGTTCATGGCAATCAGGCCGTCGTCTCCATGGCCTCCTCTCAGGGCCGCTTCGAGCTGAACGTCTATGCCCCGGTCCTGGCACAGGCCTTCATCGAATCCGTCAAGCTCCTGGGTGAAGCCATCCATTCCTTTAATATCCACTGCGCCGTCGGCATCGAAGTGAACCATGACCGCATGGAAGAGCTGGTGGAGAAATCCCTGATGCTCGTTACCGCACTCGCGCCGCACATCGGTTATGAGAAGTCCGCAAAGATCTCGAAGAAAGCCTTCGCAGACGGCAGCTCCCTGAAGGAAGCCGCTCTGGCTTTGGGCTATGTGACCGAAGAAGAATATGACCGTTGGGTCGTCGCAAAAGATATGTGTAATGTAGATCGTTGATCGTTTGTAAAATGAAAAGCCGGGTGAAAGCCCGGCTTTTTGCATGCTTGAAAGAGATCGGTGATGAGTGGATAGGATCTCTTCTTCATAAGGACTTCAGGCGTTGAGAAATCATATCACTTTGACACATCCTGTATAATAGAGATAGAAACCAGCTGGGGGAGCCCTAAGGGGCTGAGAGGCGCGAAGCGCTGACCCTTTGAACTTGAATCGGATCATACCGGCGTAAGGAAGCGGGCTCTATTTTGACAGAGTATCCGCCGGAGGCGGATTTTTTTATTGGAGGTTGACTATGACGCAGCTTGAAGCAGCAAGAGAAGGCATCATCACGAAGGAAATGGAAACAGCCGCACGTGAAGAGGGCGTGAGCGCAGAATTCATCCGCTCCGGCATTGCAGAGGGGACGATCGTCCTTCCGGCGAATATTTACCATACATCGCTCCATCCGTATGCGATCGGCAAGGGGCTTCGGACGAAGATGAATGTAAATCTGGGGATCTCTTCTGATGTATGTAACTATGACACGGAGCAGGCGAAGGCGAAGCTCGCCTGGGAGATGGGGGCGGAGGCCATCATGGATCTGTCCTGCTATGGGGAGACGGCGCCGTTCCGTGAATGGCTGGTGAAGAACAGTCCGGCGTCCATCGGTACAGTGCCGATGTATGATGTGAAGGGCGTCCTTCACAAGGGGCTGAAGGATATGACGGCAGATGATCTCTTCTCTGTCGTGGAACGTCATGCGAAGGATGGCGTGGATTTCATGACGATCCATGCGGGGCTGAACCGTGAGACGGCGAAGCACATCATGAGAAATAAGCGTATCACGAATCTCGTTTCCCGCGGCGGCTCGGTGCTCTTTGCGTGGATGTACATGCACGGGAAGGAGAATCCTTTCTACGAACAGTTTGACCGTCTGCTGCTGCTTTTGAAGAAATATGATGTCACACTGTCTTTGGGCGATGGATGCCGCAGCGGCTGTGGGCATGACTCGACAGATGCCGTGCAGATCTCGGAGCTGATCAATCTGGGTGAGCTGGTCGTGCGTGCGCGCAAGGCGGGGGTGCAGGTCATGGTGGAAGGCCCGGGGCATATGCCGATCTCGGATATCCGCATGAATGTGGAGATCGCAAAGAAGCTCACTCACCAGGCGCCTCTCTATGTCTTGGGACCGATCGTCACCGATGTAGCACCGGGCTATGATCACATCACCGCGGCGATCGGGGGTACGCTGTCGGCAGCATGCGGGGCAGACTTCCTCTGCTACGTCACTCCGGCGGAGCATCTGCGTCTGCCGGATCTGGATGATGTGCACGAGGGGATCGTGGCTTCGAAGATCGCCTGCCATGCTGCGGATCTCGCCAAGGGCGTGAAGGGCGCGGAAAAATGGGATGAAGAAATGAGCTGGGCACGCCGCAAGGTGGACTTCCATCGCATGATCCCGCTCGCCATCGATCCGGGCAAGGCGCGTCGCTACAGAGAGAGCAGCATCCCGGAAGATGAACAGACTTGTACGATGTGCGGCTCTATGTGTCCGATGAAGACGCTCGATGAAATTTTGAATAACCGCAATGCAGAGGAAGATCCGTTTAAGGACTAATGAAAAGGCTGCGCCGGAAGGCGCAGCCTTTTTGTGGTTTAGGGGAGGTGTTCCATAGAACGAGATTGAAAGTTCTGTACGAATGAGAAATGAGAAATGAGAAATTAGAAATGGTGGTAGCGGCGCATAAAAAATGGAAGCGCCGCGAAGTATTAATAGGGTGATGCCTGATAATAGTATTCAAGTCACCAGTCACCAGTCACTAGTCACTAGTCGCTTCTCCCCGCGATGGCAAAGAAGTTTTCGAGGATCTTGCCGCCCATGGGGGTCATGATGGACTCGGGGTGGAACTGGAGGCCGAAGATGGGGTAGTCTTTGTGGGAGACGGCCATGATTTCTCCCTCTTTTGTCTTTGCGGTGACGGCAAGGCAGTCTGGGATGGTCTTGGGATCGGCGGCGAGGGAGTGGTAGCGGGCGGCCTTGATGACGCGCGGCATGCCGGAAAAGAGGGGGCTTTCCGTATCGAGTGTGACGTCATAGGCTTTGCCGTGGACAAGCTCTTTCGCATAGGTGATGGTGGCGCCGAAGGCCTGACAGATGGCCTGATGGCCAAGGCAGACACCGAGGATGGGGAGCTTTCCGGCAAAGTAGGGGATCGAGGGGACGGTGACGCCGGCATCTTCGGGACGGCCGGGGCCGGGGGAGAGGAGGAGGCCTTCGGGATGCATGGCTTCGATTTCTTCCAGCGTATAGGCGTCATTGCGGATGACTTTGATGTCCGGATAGAGGCTGCCTGCGAGCTGGTAGAGATTGTAGGAAAAGCTGTCGTAGTTATCGATGAGAAGTATCATTCGAGACCTCCTTTGGCGGCTTCGATGGCCGTCACCATGGCTTTGGCTTTGTTGATGCATTCCTGATACTCGCGTGCGGGGACGCTGTCTGCGACGAGGCCGGCGCCGGACTGGATGCAGAGGGTGCCATTCTTTTTATAGGCGAGGCGGATGCCGATGCAGGTGTCCATATTTCCTGAGAAATCCAGATATCCGATCGCGCCGCCGTAGATGCCGCGCTTGCGGCTTTCTTCCTGCTGGATGATGGTGCAGGCGGAGAGTTTCGGCGCGCCGGAGAGTGTCCCCGCTGGGAGGACGGAGTCGATGGCATCGATCGCGTCTTTTCCTTTTGCGAGGCGGCCTTCGACGGTGGATCCGATGTGCATGACGTGGGAGTAGCGGAGGATGTCCATGTAGCGGGTGACTTTCACGGAGCCGATCTCGCTGACGTGTCCGAGGTCATTGCGCCCAAGGTCGACAAGCATGTTGTGCTCGGCGATTTCTTTCTCATCGGAGAGGAGCTCTTTTTCCAGCTGCCGGTCTTCTGCCTCGGTCTTTCCTCTCGGGCGGGTACCGGCAAGCGGGAAGGTATAGAGGGTGCCGTCTTCGAGTTTGGCAAGGGTCTCGGGAGAGGCACCGGCGATTTCTACATCGTCGCTTACGAAGTAGAACATATAGGGCGAGGGGTTCAGGACGCGGAGCGTGCGGTAGACGTCGAAGAGGCTGCCGGTCGCTTTGGCAGTCAGGGGATTTGACAGGACGACTTGAAAAATGTCGCCTTCAAAGATATGGTCCTTGGCATGCTCGACCATACGGGAAAATTCTGCTTCATTGTGCGCGGGAGTGAGCTTCGTCTCGAGGCGGAGCGGCTTGAAGACGGCACGCGCCCCGCTCTTCAGGAGGAAAACCATCTCTTGGATCTCGCGTCTGGCTTTTTCGTAGGAGGCTTCAAGGTCATCGGTTCTGACGCCTGCGATAAGGACGAGCTTTTGCTTGTACGCATCAAAGACAATGAGTTTGTCAAAGAGCATGAGGTCGACGTCTTGGAAATCGGCATTCTCGGTGCTGTCCAGCTTGAGCGTAGGCTCTGCGTACTTGATATAGTCGTAGGAGAAATAGCCGACAAGGCCGCCTGTGAAGGGGGGAAGTCCGGGGAGCTTTGGACTTTTGCAGTCTGCGAGGATTTTTCGGATGGCGATGCCAGGATGCGCGACATGGCCCATGGTCTCGTCGGTCATGGCATTTTCTTCGCCGCGACGGATGCGGAGGCGTCCATTGAGGCAGGTGAGTTCGAGCGATGGATCGTAGCCAAGGAAAGAGTAGCGGCTCCATGGCTGGTTGTTTTCTGCGCTTTCCAGAAGGAAACAGTGATGGCTCGCTGCGCGCAGCGTGCGCATGACTTCGATGGTCGTGAAGGCATCTGCCATGATCTCATGGCAGAGCGGGATGCGGCGGATCGATTTGTCCTCCGCGATCGTTTTCATTTCAGAAAGGGATGGGTACATGGGGACTCCTTTTTTTGAGGGAAAGTGACTGGTGGCTAGGGACTGGTGGCTAGGGACTGGTGGCTAGGGACTGGTGACTAGGGACTAGGGACTAGTATTGCGTTTTGTCAACTTCTGGACTTAGTGAGAAGTGGTGGAATGTCTTGGCTCCCCATCGGGGGAGCTGCCCGAAGGGCTGAGGGGGCTACGTAGCGGTATTACCTGAAAGTGTTAGAATATCGATAGTATCGGACTATTCAACATAGTGCACTATACCGCTGGCATGCCCCTATTGCCTTCGGCACTTCCCCCGAAGGGGGAAGCAAGTCGCTACGACGCTAATTCTGACTGCATTTGTATGTCGATTGAAAGTCCTCTTAATCGAAATACGCAATACTAGGGATTAGGGATTAGGGACTAGTGACTAGGGATTAGGGACTGGCGACTGGGGAATTAGACGCAAGCGGTGATTGAATCAGCGTTTCCGTGACCTGATATCCAATAAAAAAAACTCCGTCCTCGGCAAAAAATTTGCCAAGGACGGAGTGTATCCGCGGTGCCACCTTGATTCATGTCATCGACA
>CAKPUX010000063.1 GCA_934193095.1 uncultured Dialister sp.
GCATCGCCATTATTTTATACTCCGCGGCGCTTCCATATTTTTATGCGCCGCACCACCATTTCGCATTTCTCATTTCTAATTTCTCATTCGAGCAAAGCTTTCATCCGCAATCCATGGGCACCCCGCCCCACGGGCTAACCCTGAATTCTTCTATCCCAACGCGACATCGAGTGCCATCATCAGCATGAAGCCAATGGCAAAGGAAATGACCCCTATATCCGAATGCTCGCCCGCTGACATTTCCGGGATCAGCTCCTCCACCACGACATACAGCATCGCACCCGCCGCGAAAGAAAGGAGATACGGCATCATCGGCACCAGCATCGCTGTCAGAAGAATGGTGGCTATACCGCCGATCGGCTCCACGATGCCAGAGAGCACACCGCCCGCAAAAGATTTCCAGCGCCCCATCCCTGCGGACTTGAGCGGCATGGAAATGATCGCACCTTCTGGAAAATTCTGAATCGCGATCCCCAGCGAGAGCGCCATGGCTGATGCTGCCGTGATGCTCCCATGTCCGGATAAGAATCCCGCATACACCACGCCGACAGCCATCCCTTCCGGAATATTGTGCAGCGTCACCGCGAGCACCAGCATCGTCGTGCGTGCCAAATGGCTTCGCGGCCCTTCCGCCTCGCTGGCATTCATATGCAGATGCGGGATCACATGGTCAAGCAGCAGTAGAAACGCCATCCCGACCCCAAAGCCGATGACCGGCGGCAAAAACGCCCAGCGCCCCATCGCTTCGCACTCATCCAGCGCAGGGATCAAAAGGCTCCAGATCGAAGCCGCCACCATGACCCCGGAGGCAAATCCCGTGAGACCTCTCTCTACGCCGCGGTTCATCTCACCCTGCATGAAAAAGACACACGCTGCGCCAAGCGACGTTCCCAGAAATGGGATCAATAATCCCCAAAATGTATCTATCATAGGTCCTCCTTATTGAAAACTATTTTCAACATCTTTATAGCGCGTCCAGAGAGCTTTGTCAAGGGATGAGGGATTAGGAGTGCCTAGTATTGCATTTTCTAAGTCGACTTCCGAATCAGTGAGAAGTGAGGAGTGAAGGGTGAGTAGCTAGGGATTAGGGATTGGGGATTGGGGATTAGGAGCCTCGACTGACTGGTGACTAGTAGCTAGTGGCTGGTGACTTGAATACCACCTTCGGGCATCGCCCCATATATGATTTGCGGCGAAGCCGCTACTACACCCCGAACCCTGAACCTTGAAAACATGGATGAGTGTCCAGGGAGCAGGAGTAAATGATGATGAGACCAGAAACCCCAAAGGCCCGTATCTCGAACCATTTTATGTGAATAATTGAATAACTCCATTCACTTATCCACATAAAAAATAGCCCGATGTTATCAGGCTTTGTTCACATGTGTGCAACTTTCTTTTCACAGCTATTCACAAGTTGTTCACATTTTGTGAATAGCTAAAACGTATCTGTTATCCAGTCACTAGTCACTAAACTTCCCCATCTCCCGATTGATCTCCCCCGCGATCATCTGCTTGGCATTCCAATCGCCGTGGAGGCCGTCCATGGCCAGCTCAGCCGGCATGACAGGAAAATCAGCAAAGGGCGCTGCCGTGTCTATGTGCGGTTCGCTGCGGATGAACGCATTCACTGTATCCACCGCTTCGCGCCAGTTCTCGCTGGTCGCCTCGCCATAGTACTTCTCGATGTTTTCCGGATTGATGGGAAGGATCGTCATGAGGATCGGCGTGATGCCATGGGCGCGGCATTTCTCCTGTATGCGCTTCAGGTGGCCGATGACTTTCTCCGGATCAGTTCCCATACGCAGATCGTTGATACCGCCCATGACAAGCAATTGTTTCACGTGAAACGGCAGCACGTCACGCTCGAAGCGTTTCTCCATCATCTCCGTCGTATCGCCGCTCTTTCCCAGATTCACGGCAGGAAAGTCCAGATACGATACATAGCTGTAGGCAAGGTCAGACGGACTATGATAGAGGTGTCCCCCGCCCTGTGTGATGCTGTCTCCGAAGATACCGATATCGAAATGCACCGCCGCCTGATTTCGTATCTTTTCCGGCAGGCTCCAGACACCGACCGGCTGTCCATCGCTGCCTATCCCGCGGACGCGCCAGTAGTACGTCCCGATCCGGGGCTGCTCATCATAGACGTTGGAAAGGGTCGTCACCTCGCTCCAGACGCGGTACTTGGACGGGCGAGCATCATCGATATTTTCCGGATATTCTTTCGTCACTTCGACTTCGTAGGAGGAGGCTCCTGGATTTCCTGTATACGAATAGACGGGATAGAGAAGGGAAGAGCCATTCCCCCGTCCTGCGCTTTTCGGATAGGGGGCATTTCTGGAAATCACGCGCATCGTACTCCTGACTTCCATCGGAGAAGAAAAGGGGGCAAGGCCCTCCCAGTCGGCACCGATCGGACGCACGCGCCAGTAGAGCGGCGTACCGTCCATGACAGGAGGGACGCGGACAAGGATGCGGTTCATGTAAATGCGCCGGTTGTGATAGACCGTCTCCTCGAGCGGCGTATTCCGATCCAGATGCTCCGGCAGGCCTTTGAAGATCTCCACTTCATAGCGGACAGACTCTGCATTTTCCGGCCAGGAAAGAAGCAGAAGCGGGTCTTCAGCCTTCTGTGCGCTGACATTTTCATAAGAGACGGCATTTTCCATCAGCATGGAGCCAAGGTCTGTCTCGGCCATGGCTGCCGTGGGGAGCGCTGCCAAAAGCAGCGCGGAGAGTAGGATATGTTTCATGGTTATTTTCTTATTTTAAGGGTTATCCCCTGGGGCGTGCTGCCCTTTGATTTCGCACAAAAGAGGTTCAGCGGGTTCTATGGGTTCAAGAGGTTCAAAAGGGGTTGTGCGGCGCATAATAATCAGGAATGCCGCAGAGTATAAATGGGGCGATGCCCGAAAGTCTACCGGATAGTGGATTTCCCATCTTTGTTTATCCATGAGCGCAGATGGCATGCTTACCGCTACAGGAAAAGCAGCCTCTGCCCCTTCGTGGCACTTTTTTCGAAGGAGGGCGATCAGAGAAGCCAAATTTCTAACCCCTAACCCCTAATCCCTAGTCACCAGTCACCAGTCACTAGTCACTAGTCACTAGTCACTAGTCACTCTATCAAAAAAGCAGGCTTGCGCCTGCTCGTGATCAATCATTTCCCGGGAGGAAGTATGTCGGATCGACCGCATCGCCATGGATGCGGACTTCGTAGTGGCAGTGCGGACCGGTGCTGTTTCCTGTACTCCCGACAAGAGCAAGGATGGTGCCCTGCTCGACCTGCTGGCCTTCCGTGACGAGAATCGCAGAATTATGTCCATAGCGGGTCGTGATGTCGCCTTCGTGCTTCACCTCGACGAGGTAGCCATAGCCGTCCACCCAGCCGGCGCGGGTGACTGTGCCGGAGGCCGTCGCTGAGACGGGCGCGCCGTAGTCTGCGGCAATATCGAGGCCTTCGTGATAGGTCGAGCCGATGCCCCCCGGACTTGTGCGGAAGCCGTAACTGCTGGAAACCTGCCCTTTGACCGGCCAGATGTCCGGCGTCGTAGATGAGGCAGAGAGCAACGAGGTCTGCATGCCGTAGGTCTGGTTCATCACCTGCTCACGCAGGACGATCATGGTCTTGATCTGTGCATCGAGACGCGCATCGAGCTGACGCATTGATTTCAAAAGACTGCCCGGCGTCGCATAGGAGGTACCTGTCATTTGTTCTTTCGAGGATACCGTTTTCGCCTTATCCGGTACGGTGGAGGCACCGCCGATGCCGCCTGTCATATTCTGCGCGGCACCATTGTTATTGGCCTTCACCATCTCCTGCAGCTGGTCGGATAGCTTTTCGATCGTCTCTGTCTTGTCCTCCAGCGACTTCATCTTTTCTTCCGCCATTTTGAGCTGGTTCTGATAAAGCTGGTTCTGCTGGGAGAGGCTCGCCATAGACACGGCAGAGTACACCGCTGTCCCGAGGCTGGCTATCAGGATGATGGCTGCCGCGATGCCTCCGATTTTCAGTTTTTTCCATTCGTCACCGGTGAAATGAAAGCTCACTTCGCCAGTGTCTGTATTTTCATTTCGTTTCATAGATGTGCCTTGTGTGATGTAGACAATGGATGGGGTTTAAGGGTTCAGGGTGCAGGGTTCAGGATTGTGGTGCGCGGCTTCGCCGCGAATATATATGGGGCGATGCCCGAAGGTAGCATTCAAGTCACTAGTCACCAATCACTCCTAATCCCTAATCCCTAGCCACTAATCCCTGACCCCTTATTTTCTATCAATCCGATGATGGTCTGCCTGGGTCTGGGAGAGTGTGTCCAAGGATTCTGCGGCGACTGCGGTCTGCGCCTGAGAAGCCATATCCGGCATCAGGGTATCCAAGGCCATATTGATGCTTTCCGCTTCTTCAGAAGAGAGGGCTTCCTTACACTGGCCATTCACGATCTGCTTCGCATAGATGCGGGAGGTGTCGTGACCCGCCAGCGAGGACAGAATGAATCCGTTGTTCTTTCCATCAAGTACGGTCAGCGAGAAGGAGAGCTTATCACCGGTGTCATCGAAGGCATCGTAGCGCACAAGCCCCACCTTCTGGAAGGAGGACAGCTGCATGGTCGCAAGAAGTTCCTGCTGATGCAGCATGCTTTCGGAAGAATTCACCATTTCCCGAAGCTCTCTCACCTCGGTCGAGAGGCGCAGCTCAAGTGAGCCGCCGTCTTCACCATTCATGAAATATTTGTACTTCTTGGCCAGACGGTTCAGCTTATTTCTCATGAGCAGCATATTCACGAGAAGGAAAATGAAAAGCACGATGATGATCGCGCCGATGACATAAAAAATCATATTTGCACTTTGCATGGTTTGTATATATCTCCTGGGATAGGGTTGTAGGTTAAAGGTTCAGGGGTTTAGGGTTCAGGGTTCAGGGTTCAGGGTTAGCCCCTTGGGCGGCTCCGTCCACTGATTACGAATGAAAGCTTTTCGCGAATGAGGAATTAGGAATTAGGAATTAGGAATTAGGAATGGTGGTGCGGCGCATAAAAAGCAGAAGCGCCGCGGAGTATAAATAGTGGCGATGCCCGAAGGTGGTATTTAAGTCACCAGTCACTAGCTACCAGTCACTTGCGGCTCCTAATCCCTAGCCACTAATCCCTAGCTACTCATCATCCCTGCTTTCAAACTTGTAGTAGCGGCTTCGCCGCAAATAGATATGGGGCGATGCCCGAATGCAGTATTCAAGTCACCAGTCACCAGTCACCAGTCACTACATCCTACCTTTTCCCGTTTAAAAATTCCGTGATTCGCTCAAATTCTTCATCATTTTTGAAAGTGATGGAGATCGTGCCGCTATGGGCATTTTTCCCTCGGCCGAGTTTGATGGCGACGCGGCTGCCGACGGACATACCTAGTTTTTCTTCGATGGAGCGAAGGAAGGCGTGCGTCTGCGGATCGGCAATTTCTTTTTTCTTTTTCTTCTTTTCACGGGTCAGGTCTTCGACATGACGGGCCGAGAGACCTTCGTCTACGATCTGTTTCGCAAGCTGGACCTGCTCTTCGCCGGACGAAAGTCCGAGGAGCGGGCGCGCCTGACCGGTCGTGAGTTTGCCTTCGACCATGAGCTTTTTCACTTCATCGGGGAAATCCGCGAGACGGAGCATGTTGGCGATGTAGGGGCGGCTTTTGCCGACTCTGGCAGCCATCTGCTCCTGCGTCAGCCCGTAATCATTCATCAGCTGCTGATAGGCTTCGCATTCTTCGATCGGATTCAGGTCTTCGCGCTGCAGATTCTCGATCAGCGCCACCTCTGCCATGGATTTGTCATCATAGGCAGAAACGATCGCCGGCACGGTCTTGAGCCCTGCGAGGTCTGCCGCCCGCAGACGGCGCTCGCCGGTGACGAGCTCATACTCAAAGTCGCCGTCCTTGTCACGGTAGCGCACCGTGATCGGCTGGATCAGTCCTTTTTCCTTGATGGAAGCCGCCAGATTTTCCAGCGACTCGAAATCAAACTGGCGGCGCGGCTGCCAGGGATTGGGATGGATCTTGGAAATATCCAGCTCAATGACCTTGCCCGTCTCATCCAGTGCATTTTCCAGAAGAGAGCCGAGCCCCCGTCCCAATTTTCGCTTAACCACGTTTCAATACCTCCCGGCACAGCTTCTTATACGCCTCTGCTCCCTTGGACTTGGGCGCATAGGTCAGGATCGGCTCACCGAAACTCGGAGCCTCTGATAATTTCACGGTCCTTGGAATCACTGTCTTGAAGACCTTGGAGCCGAAATACGTCTTGACTTCCTCCGCCACCTGCAGCGACAGATTCGTCCGTCCGTCGAACATCGTGAGGAGGATCCCCAGGATACGAAGCGACGGATTCAGCTTGCGGCTGACGATCTGCACTGTCTTCACCAGCTGCGAAAGCCCTTCCAGTGCATAGAATTCCGCCTGGATCGGGATCAGGATCGAATCAGACGCGACAAGCGCATTGAGCGTCATCAGCCCCAGCGATGGCGGGCAGTCGATCAGGATGAAATCATAGGCATCCTTCAGCGCTTCGATCTTTTTCTTCAGGAT
The DNA here is from genome assembly GCA_934193095.1 of uncultured Dialister sp. GTDB lineage: Bacteria > Bacillota > Negativicutes > Veillonellales > Dialisteraceae > Dialister. The sequence continues at coordinate 6,565 of CAKPUX010000063.1, forward strand.
GTATTCCCGTCCGTCCATGGCCGACAGCTCGATATCCGCCCCCGCGAGATCGATAGAGGAAGGAAGAAGAGAGAGCTTCTTCACCGCCGTCTTGACGATGGCCTCTTCTGCGTCCGCATCATTAAGCAGCACATCATAAAGATTCTTTTTGAACTCCACATCCTTCGAGAGCCCGCTGGTGGAATTTCCCTGCGCGTCTTCGTCGATAAGAAGCGTCTTTTTCCCGCGATCTGCCAGGTATGCCGCAAGGTTCACCGCCGTGGTCGTCTTCCCCACGCCGCCCTTCTGATTGATAATGCTGATGATCACGCCCATAGCTTTCTTCCTTTCATCGATAGTCACTTTATTATAGCATGATTTGGTGATGGAATGGGGGAAAATTTTGACCTTTTCGTCTGTGTTTCAGGCTTAGCCCACGGGGCGTATCGCCCTTTGATTGCGCGCGAAAGAGGGGAGCAGGTTCAGAGGGTTCAACGAGTTCAACGGGGGTGGTGCGGCGCATAAAAAAGGAAGCGCCGCGGAGTATAGATGGTGGCGATGTCCGAAGGTGGCATTTCAGTCACGAGTCACTTGAATACGACTTCCTGGCTTCACCCATATTCTCTATTCGCGGCGCAGCCGCCACCACCATTTCTCATTTACACGCAAAGGGCGATACCCCCATAGACTTTCCCCTGTCTTGACAATCCCCGCGCACTCTGCTACTATGCTATAGAAATATTTCAATTTATCAAATGGGAGACGTTATGGAACAGATTTACATCGATACAGCGAAAATATTAAAAGCGATTTCCGATCCGAAGCGACTGAAGATCGTCGACATGCTGTCCTGCCATGCCCAGTGTGCCAACAAGCTGCAGGAAGCCTTCGCCATTACCCAGCCGACGCTTTCACATGATATGAAAGTGCTGGTCGAGTCCGGGCTGGTCCTTGACCGCCGCGACGGAAAACACATTTTCTATACACTGAACCCAGATGCATTGAATGAGCTGCACACCATTATGGGTACGATTTTCAAAAAGAAAAAACACTGCCTCGCAGACTGATAAAACGAAGCCTTTCGGCTTCGTTTTTTGCTGAATCATAGAATTGGGAGTCTCTAGTGACTGGTGACTAGGGACTGGTGACTAGGGATTAGGGATTAGAAGTCTCTAATGACTGATGACTGAAATGCCACTCTCGGGCATCGCCCTATATATACTCCGCGGCGCTTTTTATTTTTACGCGCCGCACCACCATTTCTCATTTCTCATTTCTAATTTCTCATTCCTTATTCGAGCAAAGCTTTCGCACGCCTTCAAAGAGCGTCACGCTCCACAAGCTGACCTTGAAATTTTTCTCTTCTTTTTATTATGAAAAAGTGTTATATTATAGGAAGAAATAGCAATTTCCTTGCTATAAATTGGTCGTGAGGTGATAAACATGGCAGAAGTAACTGAAAAGAGCATCATCGTCAATGGCGTCGACAAATATCTCGTCGCTGATCTGAAACGTGTTTACGGCGGCGTAAGCTACCAGGGTGAGGAATACGTATTCCTGCAGTTCCCGGTTGTCGGCGATACCGTCAGAGACTACCGTCCGGACAGCTACACCACCGCTATTATGCTCGGTGATGAAGTATTCGATGGACAGACCTTCCATTACCACATCACTCTGACCTATGATGGTCATGTCAGAGAAGTGGCTTACCTGGGTCTGGATGACGCAGGCAGACCAGACACCGTAGATGTCGAATAAGCCAATCAAAAAGAGCTCCCGCGGGAGCTCTTTTTGATTGCTCAGTGCGCCTTCTATAGCAGGCTCGATCAGAGGAAGCCGGCTTTCGGCGGATGCTTCAAAAAACTTCCCCGGTAGCGGCTCTTCGTTATTTCATTTCTTCTTTCTTCCTCCGGATCCCCGGCAGGAGCAAGAGAGCGCTCACGATCAGCCCGACAAAGAGCGGATCGATCGTGAGTTTTACCACCGTCGCCGTGAGGAGTGCGGCCGCTGTACTTCCGAGCATGGAAAGGACAGCCCATCCTCTCTTCACATGTCCCGGCCAGAAAACAGCGAGTGTCAGGGGCAGGAAGATCCCGCCGCCGCGAAGCGCCATGGAAATGTACGTCCAGAAGAGCACTTCGCTCCCACGATTCAGGATAGCGATGAAACAGGCAAGAAGCATGACGAAAAGCACCGTCAGCTGATTGACCGTCAGCATCTTCCTGTCATCGGTCATACGGAAGAACGGCACGATCATGTCTCGTGTGATCATCGTACCGATGCCGAGCGCAAGCCCGCCGATACCGCCAATCAACGACAGGATGATGCCGCCCATGGCAAGCCCCCCAAGGAGCGGATGCACCTCATTGATGAGGTACGTCGGAAGCACCATGATCGGCTGGATATCCGGATACAAAGTCTCCATATAGAGCCCGACTGCGACAGAAGGCAGACCGACAGGAATGACGATGGCTGCCGCCAAAAAGCAGCCCGCCGATGCAGTGGACGGCGTATCCGCCGAGAAAATGCACTGGATATACGTCTGCGTACAGAGTACCCCCACAAGGACGGAGAAAAGATTCGCCAGCGCAGGCTCTACGCCGCGTCCGAAGAGAGAAAATTGAGAAGCGGGAAAATGGCTCCACGCCCCAGTCTCATGGACCGCCCGGAAGGCTTCCCATCCTGCGATGAAGAGCGCCACCCAGATGATTCCCATTTTCAGCATGCCGCCAATCCCCGCGGATTTCATCCCGCCAAAGAATGTATAGGCAGCGACCAGAAAGATCAGAAGTGCTGAAGCGGTATACGCATCGACGTGAAAGACCTCTGCTACGATCTCTATCCCCGGCAGACAGCTCGCTACCGCAGAAAAAAGGATACCGATGGAGGAAATCACCGAAGAAAGCTCCTCCGCTTTCCTCCCGTAGTGCATCGCCAGAAACTGCGGGATCGTCTCAAGCCCCGTTCCGCGCATTTTCTTCGCATAAAAAAGCCCCATGATGATAAAAGCGATACCGCTCCCCAGTGTGAACCACCACGCGGAGAGCCCGAAATTGTACGCGAGCTGCGCCGTCCCTACCGTCGCGCCCCCGCCGACCACCGTCCCTGCGATACTTCCTGCGACCAGCGGTGCTCCCGCCGACCGTCCGCCGACGCTGTAGCCCGCTGCTGATTTCACAGATCTTGAACAGTAGATCCCGATCCCGATCACCAGCGCAAGCGTCGCGATGATGACCCCCATGTGCATCATAGTCAAATGCATATTCATTCCCTCTTTCCATGCTCCATTTGTGAACCCATTATAGCAGAATGAATGAGGGGATGCTAGAATAGGGAAAATGGGTAGTAGGCATTCTCATACTAACCAGCTTGTTTTTTCTGCACATAGTTAGAAGTGAGAAGTTAGAAGTTAGAAGTGAAGGTGCGGCGCATAAAAATAAAAGCGCCGCGAAGTTTTTTATATAATAAGAGGGTATTGGGGCGCTATATGAATTGCGCGCCCCTTCCACCACTTCTCACTTCTCACTCCTCACTTTACAGTACATTTCACCATTAACCTGAACCATTTTTTAAGGAGCCCATTATCACCATGTACCAGGCAGTTCTCTTCGATATGGATGGTACGATCCTCGATACCATCACAGACCTTACGATTTGTACCAATTACGCACTTTCCCAGCTGGGAAAGCCCCATGCATTTCCCGCAGAGCTCGTGAAGCTCTGCTACGGCTGCGGCATCGAAGCCGACATGCAGAAAGCACTCGCCATGGCTGCCGGCTGCGCCGGTGAAGACTTGGAATACGTAGAAAATCCTACGCCGCTTTCCTCCTACGGTCTTACCGCGCAGGACACCGCCCGCCTGCAGTCGATCTTCGTCCCCTGCTACAGCGCCCACTGCCACCTTCACACCGCTCCCTACGACGGCATCCCCGCTCTCCTGTCCGCGCTTCAAAGAAGAGGGATCCGTAC
>CAKPUX010000064.1 GCA_934193095.1 uncultured Dialister sp.
GAACCCTGAACCAAATGAAAGCAAAGTAAAAAGGGGCTGTGAAGAAATGAGGATTCATTTCTTCACAGCTCCTTTTTCTGTACCATCTTATTTCTTAGCTGCTTTCTTAGCTCTGGTCTTTTTAGCCGGTTTTACATTGACTTTTTCTTTCAGCTGTTTGGAAACGCGGAAAGCCGGAGTCTTGGAAGCCGGGATCTTGATGACTTCCTGTGTGGACGGATTATGGCCTTCACGAGCTTTACGTTCACGGACTTCGAAAGTACCAAAGCCGATCAGCTGGACCTTTTCACCTTTGGCAAGAGCACCGGATACGACATCGATGACAGCCTTGACTGCTTTTTCGGCATCTTTCTTGGTCATTTCTGCTTCCTGAGCGACAGCAGTGATGAGTTCTGTTTTGTTCATAACTAAACATCCTCCTTTAATAATGATGGCTTTTGCCAACAAAGAAGAGTGGTGCACAGGGCACACCGCTTCTCAGCTCCAATGGGCTAGGGGAGCGCTGATGTATCCGTCTTTCGGCAGAAATCCTGCCACAAGACCTGAGCCTCCTCGGGCGAGATGTCCATCAGGCTCTTCCCTCTCTGGAAAAGGCCCTTTTCAAAGGCTCTCAGCTGATCCATGACATATCTGGCGTAGCGATGGAGAGCCAGTTCAGGCTCTACCCCTTCTGCATTTATTACACGGTCTAATGCAAAAAGAAGACGCCCCGCCGAAAGCTCTTTGTCAATAGCTTCTTTCCCATCTATGGCTGTCTTGATTTCTTCAGTACAAGACGGCGAAAGTGCGCCATCCTCGAGGGCTTCTGTCAGTCCATAGGAACCAACTTTCCTTTGAATTATACATGCTAAAAGCAGACTTGGCAAGTCTTTTGAGACGCCGGAAAGCAGATATTTCCGCTTTTTTTCCAATCTTTTCCGTGTTTCCCAATCTCCAAGAAGTTTTTTCGTCTCTTCCACCGTGATTTCCCCGAAAACGAAGGGATGCCGGCGGATCATTTTCTCATTGATGCCGTCTACGACATCCTGCATGGTGAAGAATCCTTCCTTCTCCGCAAGGCGCGCATGAAAGACGATCTGCAGCAGCACATCCCCCAGCTCTTCTTTCAGGTTCACCATATCGTCCCTATCGATCGCATCGATCACTTCATAGACCTCCTGCAGGAAATAGGTGCGAAGCGATGTATGATCCTGTGCGCGATCCCAAGGGCAGCCGCCGGGTGCCAGCAGCGCATCCATTGTCTCTTCGAGCGGAGACAACGTGAACGGCGCAGGCCCCTTTACTCTTGCTTTGCGGCTGTCGAAAAGGAAGAGGAATGGCTCCTTCCCAAGGTCATGCCGGAATTCATCCATGGTAAGCCTATGAATACGGCCTTCCGAAGAGAGGAGGATGAGTGTGCTCTCCTTCTCATACAGCATAGAAAGCCTCGATGACAGAATGGCCTTCTCCTCTTCTGTCACATCCTTTAAGATGAGAAGATGCGGCAGCGTAAGAGAGATCGATGCGGCCTCTTCCCCGCCTGCTATGGTAAACGCTTCATCCTCATGAAGCAGCCCCTTCGCAGAAAGGAACGTGAGTATTTGTTGTATAGTCATTGGCATCACCTCGCTTGTATCTTTGCTGTCATTATAGCATAAAATGACCGGCTCTATTTTAATGGCTCACGGAAAAAGGCTTCACAGGGATCCCGTCACTTTTTATTTTCCCGGTCAAGTGCCCTTCGCCCAAAATAAAAATCCGTCCGTGACAGATCGTCATAGACGGATTTTTATGGATTAAGCGTTTTTAGCTGCTTCGCAGATCTGGGTGAAGCCAGCCGGATCGCTGATAGCGAGTTCGGAGAGCATCTTACGGTTCACTTCGATACCAGCACGGGTCAGGCCAGCGATGAGCTTGCTGTAGGTCAGACCGTTCTGACGAGCTGCTGCATTGATACGAACGATCCAGAGCTTACGGAATTCTCTCTTCTTGGATCTACGGTCTCTTCTAGCATAGTAGAGAGCCTTCATGACCAGTTCATTTGCTTTTCTGAACTGGGTGTGACGAGCACCTCTGTAGCCCTTAGCCAGTTTCAGAATCTTCTTATGTCTTGCATGAGCGGTAACGCCGCTTTTTACTCTTGCCATTCTCTTATATCCTCCTTATTAGCCGTTTGGAAGCAATCTTGCTACACGTTTGTAATCAGACTTGGAAACCAGTGCTGCTTTTCTGAAGTTTCTCTTTCTCTTCGGGGACTTCTTTTCGAGAATGTGGCTCTTGAATGCTTTGTTTCTCTTGAACTGACCGGATCCGGTTTCAGTAAAACGTTTTGCCGCAGCGCGACGGGTTTTCATTTTCGGCATTTTGTACTCTCCTTTGTTATGCTTTTGGGGCAACGATCATTGTCATGTTGCGCCCTTCTAATTTCGGTGGCTTTTCGCGAACAACGGTATCACCCAGTTCTTTAGCGAAACGGTCGAGAACATCCTGTCCAAGTTCTGGATGGGTCATTTCTCTGCCACGGAACATGATGGTCACTTTGACTTTGTTTCCATCACCTAAGAAACGCTGCGCATTCTTCAGTTTGACAAAGAAATCATGGTCTTCGATATTTGGACGAAGCTTGACTTCTTTGATCTGGAATACTTTCTGTTTCTTCTTGGCTTCTTTATCACGTTTCTGCTGTTCATATCTGTATTTGCCATAGTTCATGATACGGCATACGGGTGGACGGCCATTCGGTGCCACCTCGACGAGATCAAGTCCTTTTTCTTCCGCCATGCGAATCGCTTCATGGAGCGTCATGATCCCCAATTGTTCATTTGCATCGCTGACGACACGCACCTCTCTGGCGCGGATCTGTTCATTGATGCGAAGTTCCTTACCTATTCTTTTCACCTCCGAAATAGAAATCATTGCAAGTGTAAAGGCGGACAGCATGTGCCGTCCGCCTTGAGTTCATACGTAAACCTTAGTAGCCTGCGCCATGTAAGGTGAGAAGCGGATGACTTCTGCTTGCAATCAATTACAAGGGATATGATACTACAGAAATCCGTGCGCGTCAAGTAAAAAAATAAAGGTTGTCGGATTCAAGGGTTAGCCCCTCGGGCGTGGTGCCCTTTGATTACGTGCGAAAGAGGTTCAGCAGGTTCTATAGGTTCAAGAGGTTCAAAGGGGTTGGTGCGGCGCATAAAAATCAGAAGCGCCGCGAAGTATAAATAATGGCGATGCCCTGAGCTGGCATTCCAGTCACAAGTCACCAGTCACTTGAGACTCCTAATCCCTAGCCACTAGCTACTAGTCACTTCTTCTTCTTTTCTTCCTTCTTCCGTCCCTTCTCTTTCTTTTCTTTCTTTGGCTTCTTGACCTTATGGTGTACGTCTTTTCCCGCCTTTTCGCCTTTGACATCACCCGTAGCCTCGATGGCCTTTCTGTCTTCTTCGGCTTCTTTGGCGGCGAGGCGACCAGACTCTGCATCTGCTGCTTCCTGCTTAGCCGTCATGGCTTCGGCCTGCTCACGATCCACGTCGCCTTCGCTCATTCTGGGCAGGATGACAGTGACGGTCGTGCCTTCCCCTTCTGTACTTTCGATAGAGAGATTGCCTTTGTGCTTTTCTACAATATGCTTGCAGATGGCAAGTCCAAGTCCGCTGCCGCCGGTCGCTTTGTTGCGGCTCTCTTCGGCGCGGTAGAAACGCTCAAAGACGCGCCCCTGCTTATCCTTCGGAATGCCGATACCTGTATCCGATACCGTAAGGATCATCTTGTCCTCTCCTTCCGGTGAGAGACGTGCGTATACATCCCCGCCTTCGTGGTTGTATTTCACCGCATTATCCAGGAGATTCATGATAAGCTCAGAGAGAAGAGCTGCATTGCCATAGGTATAAAGCGGGTCTGTATCCACGTGCACCTTGACATGCTTGGCATCTGCCTGTGGAGAAATGAGATCAGCTGCATACCGCACCAGGCTGTCCACAGAGACGGTCTTCCATGTGATGGTGGTCTCTGTTTCCTCGATCTTGGAAAGATGCATGATGGTATCGATCAGTGTCAGCATGCGCTGGGATTCATTCACGATGCGGCTGCCGAAGAGGCGCACGTCCTCCGGCTTCTGGTACATGCCATTGGCAATCATTTCTGCGAACCCGCTGATGGAGGTCAGCGGTGTCTTCAGCTCGTGTGAAACATTGGCAGAGAATTCGCGGCGCATTTTTTCAGCCATATAGGAAGCCGTCATATCACGGAGAACGATGAGAAGACCCGCATCCCCGTCAGTGAGCTCGATCCGATTCATGACCATGCGGAAAGGCTTATCAAAGAGGCACATGGTATACTCCTGCTTGCCCTCGCTGTGATAGGCTTTGCCGATGACACGCAGCCAGTCCTCATCATGGTAAAGGCTCGCTATGCGGCGGAAGCGCTTGTTCTCATTCGGATGGAAAATCTCTTCGATCGCATTGTTGTAATCGATAATTTCACGGCTGCCATTCAGAAGGATGATGCCGTCTGTGATGGTGTCGACCACGATGCGGATCGTATTTCTTTCCTCTTCGATATCCGCCATATAGTTCTCGATATCCTTGTGCTGCTCTTCGACCTTGCGGATGAGGGGACGCAGTTCCTTATATTCAGGCGGCAGCTCGTCCACCTTTTCCCCCTTCATGATGCGCTGCACGAGCTCTCCTAAGAGATGGAAAGGTTTCAGAATGCTTTCTGTCTCCCGTTCGGCAGCAGCCAGACAGCCCACGGTGAAGACCAGAAGGAAGATGAAAATTTCCGGCAGGTAGGAGGAATAGCCTTTGTAATTCACCATGCGTCCGCTCGAAAGCCGAAGCACCGTACCATCCTCTGCCTTGACGGCATAATAGCTCTTTGGCTGGTCATAGGAGTCCTTATGCACTTCGTGCCCGCTGCCCGTCGCAAAAGCCGCCTTCACTTCGCCGCTCTTCATGTAATCTTCATCTTTGTGGTCGCTGTCATAGATAACTGCGCCATCGGTATCGAGCCACACGATGTGAATGGCACGTTCATTGTCTTTGAAAATCCAGTCCAGATACTCGATGCTGCTCTCTTCCCTGTCTCTGGAAATCGCACCGGAAACAACACGCGCCGTGCGACCGAGCTCTGCACTGATTTGCTCCTGCATTCCCTGGTAATATAAGATGGCCGAGAGTATAAAGGTCACGACCACGGATATGATGCCCATAAAGAGCAGACTTTTGTAAATTCTTCCTCTCATGTGTTTCTCCTGAGTTGAGTTAGTAGAAATATAAAATAGAGCAGCATGGCCGCCTATGCATGCCCCCATAGGTAATAGGTTCTAAATCAGGGATTAGGGATTAGGGGCCTTGAGTGACTTGTGACCGGTGACTGGTGACTAGTAGCTGGGGATGAGTGGCTAGGGATTAGGTTTGCGATACGAGAAAATTGCTAATTTCAAACCTCCGCGGCGCTTCTGATTTTTATGCGCCGCACCACCCCCGTTGAACCCGCAGAACCTTCTGAACCTATTGCCGCCAAACAACTTGAACCCTGAACCCATCAACCTGAACCCTTTATTTTCTATCCCCCAGCCTGTAGCCCACGCCACGGACCGTGCGAATGAGAGAGCCTTCTTCCCCAAGCTTTTGACGAAGGCTCATGATGTGCATATCGATGGTACGGCTTTCCATTTCAAAAGGTGAATCCCATACCGACTGCATGATCTGATCGCGGGAGAGGACAATGCCCTTGTTCAGCAGGAGATAACAGAGTAGGTCGAATTCTTTGAGAGTCAGCTGGATCTCTTTTCCGCCTGCTGTGACGACGTGCTGCTCCTGATCCACGACGATATGACCGTAAGAAAGCAGCTTCTTATTCGGCTCCGTCGCTTTTTTGGCTCGGCGAAGGACCGAACGGATCCGAGAGAGCAGCTCCATGATGCCGAAAGGCTTCGTCACATAGTCATCCGCCCCGCAGTCAAGCCCTTTTACGATATCGAACTCACTTGTTTTCGCCGTCATCATAATGATCGGGACCGTCTGCATGGCTCCGCTTCCCGGCGCTCTCATTTTCTTCAGAATGGTCAGCCCATCCTCGCCCGGAAGCATGATATCGAGGAGCAGCATGTCAGGTATATTTTTCTGCAGCGCATCATACAGCGCATTGGCATCGCCAAAGCCTTCGACCCTGTACCCCTGTCCCCGGAGTGCATAGCTCACCAGCTCACGAATACTTTCATCATCTTCTACACAGTAAATTAAAGGCATGAGATCCTCCTCTTGATCACCGAAAAAGTCAAATTTCACTTGCATCGATTCGAACCGATCAAGAAATCAAAAATACAAGATGAGAAATGGTGCTGCGGCGCTCTATGATTTTCACGCCGTACCTTCATTTCTCATTCCCGATTATCCATCCTATCCAAAAGCCGGCACGCCAGAGACCTTGATCGTCTCTGACCCGCCGGTGAAGTATTCCTTTTTATTTTATCATATGAAATCAACCAAAGTTACCGGAAATGTAACGGATCGTTCGTTCTTTCTGCGGATTCTCGAAAATCTGTCTGGTTTCGCCGTATTCGACCATTTCGCCAAGGTAAAAGAAGGCCGTCTTGTCAGCGATACGCTGTGCCTGCTGCATGTTATGGGTGACCATGATGACCGTGTAGCGTTCCTTGAGCTTGACAGCAAGTTCTTCGATATGAGCGGTGGAGATCGGGTCGAGGGCAGAGGTCGCTTCATCCATCAGGAGAACATCCGGCTCTACGGCAAGGGCTCTGGCGATGCAGAGACGCTGCTGCTGACCGCCGGAGAGACCGAGGGCAGACTTGTGCAGGCGGTCTTTCAGCTCGTCCCAGATGGCAGCCTGACGCAGGCTGCTTTCTACGATCTCATCCAGATCCGCTTTCTTGGTGATGCCTTTCAGGCGAGGACCATAAGCGACATTGTCATAGACGCTCTTAGGGAATGGATTCGGCTGCTGAAAAACCATACCGACATGACGGCGAAGAACGATTGGATCGATATCTTTGTAGGCATCGACACCGGCAAGAAGGATCTCCCCTTCTACACGGCAGGACGGGATGAGGTCATTCATGCGGTTCAGAGAGCGCAGGAACGTCGATTTCCCGCAGCCTGACGGTCCGATGAGTGCGGTGATCTGGTTCTTTTCAATGCGAAGATTGATGCCCTTCAGTGCCTGAAATGCGCCATAGTAAAGATCAACGTTCTTGCAATCGAAGCTGATATTGTTATAGACCGAGATGGCCGGTGCATCGGCAGGAGCCGGGACCGCCACTGAATTTCCATTATAGTACATTATGCATGTTCTCCTTCTGTTTTCTTGGTAATGTAGTGACTGATGAGGCGAGCGCCTATGCTGAATGAGAGCACCATGAGCATCAAAACAGCAGAAGCCGCAGCTGCCGTATCAGCGGCAGATCCGCCGACGCCCTCGGTGCGGGACGCCCAGACCTGCAGGGACAACGTCTCACCCGGGCGGAATGGATTCAGCGGGCAGACCGGCGATGTGATATCCCACACCTGCCAGCTGATGTCGGTGCTCATGCCTGCGGTGTAAAGGAGCGCGGCAGCTTCGCCGAAGCCTCGGCCGGCTGCCAGAATGATGCCGGTCACAATCGGCCCGATGGCTGCCGGCAACATGACTTTCCAAATGGTCTCGAAGTGGGTCGCCCCCAGCGCGAGGCTGCCTTCTTTGAACCCATGCGGCAGTGCTTTCAGTGCATCGTAGGTGGTCGCAGTGATAAGCGGCAGAGACAGGACGGACACCGCCAAAGCCCCGGCAAAGAGGTTCCACTGAGATCCGACCATGATGATGAAGACCAGGTAGCCAAAAAGGCCGACTACGATCGAAGGGAGGGAGGATAACGTCTCGATGACGATGCGGAGCGCATTGATGATGCGTCCTTCCGGCGCGTACTCCGCCATGTACACGCCGGCGAAAATACCGATCGGTACAGAGATCACAAGAGAGAGGAAAACGAGATAGATGGTATTGAAGAACTGATTTCCAATGCCGCTTGCTTCAAAAGAGAAAATCTCAGGACGGAAGGCTTTGATACCGCCCCAGACCACATACATTGTGAAGGCAATAAGAAGCAGGACGAAGGCTCCGGATACCACGTAGAAGACAGCCGTCGCAAGATTGTCGGACATATGCGCCCGCTTCAGCGAGCCGCTCACATGACGAAGCTCGTCTGCCGAAAGGGAAGAATTCGGGTTCATCAGATTTTCTCCTTTCTGGCCGCGATCAGATGGATGATCAGAATGAAAAGAAGGGACACAATAAAGAGCAGAAGCGCCATGGACCAGAGAGCCGCATTGAATTCGCCGCCGTCCATAGCGCCGCCCATATCGGAGGCGATCGCAGATGTCAGGTTGTTCGTCGGGTCAAGCAGGCTCTTCGGGAATGCGCGCATCTTCCCGATGACCATGGAAACAGCGAGTGCTTCGCCAAAAGCTCTGGCCAAGCCGAGCACGATAGCAGTCAGGATGCCCGACATCGCAGCGGGGAGAAGCACTTTATAAATCATCTGCCAGCGGGTAGAGCCAAGACCATAGGCGCCTTCGATATACTTCTGATTCACGCTGCGAATGGCATCTGCGGAGACGGAAGTGATCGTCGGATAGATCATGACGGAAAGCACGATCGCTGCCGCCAGCACCGACTGCCCGTGAGAGCGATCAAATACCTTCTGGATGAGCGGTACCAAAACGACCAGCCCGACCCAGCCGTAAACAACAGACGGGATCCCTACGAAGATCTCTACCGCCGGACGAATGATCTTTTCCCCGATTTTAGGAGAAATCTGTGTCATGAAGATCGCCGTGGAAAGGCTAAAAGGGATGGCAATGACCAGTGCGACCGCGCAGGTCAGGATAGAGCCCCAGATGTAGATCGCCGCACCGATCTGTCCACCGCCGGCTTCGGTATCCGTCGGTTTCCAAACCGGAGAGAAGAGAAACTCACTCACAGAGTGATGAAACTGTGTAAACGAAAGCATGCCTTTCGCCAAGAGGAAGCAGCCGATGGCGATCGTCAGGACGACCAGGAATCCGCCGCAGAGAGTCGAGAGGCTTTTGCCAAAGTATTCTCTTCGGAACATATGCTGGTTCGTACTACTGCCCTCCATATTGACTCCTTTTTCAAAAATCGGGACCATGGATCATTCTCCTTGATAGAAACAGGAAAGGGACTGCCTAAAGCAGCCACTTTCCTCGTCTTCTGTAAGCGTTATTGCAAATACTATTAAATTTGTTTGGACAAAGGGCTGAGCTTAGCAGTCAGGCATTTTAGGTGACTGGTGACTGGTGACTGGTAGCTAGGGATTAGTAGCTAGGGATTAGGTTTGCGATACGAGAAAACCGCTAGTTTCAAACCTCCGCGGCGCTTCCATATTTTTATGCGCCGCACCAGCACTCCTCACTCCTAACTCCTCACTCCTAACTGGCGAGCAAAGCTTTCATCCACAATCAGTGGATAAGCCGCCCCACGGGCTAACCCCCCATTTATTTCTTCATCTTAGAGGAAACGCCGTAGCCCTGTTTTTCGATTTCTACGCCATATTCATCAGAGAGAATATAGTCCAAGAATGCTTTGACAGCACCGGTCGGTTCGCCCTTGGTGTACATGTGTTCATAGCCCCAGACTTTGTAAGTGCCGTTGTAGGTATTTTCCAGAGTCGGTGCCACGCCGTCGATGGCAAGAGCTGCCACGTCTTTGTTGTTGACGAGGTATGGAAGAGCGACATAACCGATAGCGCCCTTGGTCTGTGCTACGCTCTGGATCAGCGTACCGCTGTCGTCAGTTTCCAGAGATTTATTGGATGCTTCTTCCTG
>CAKPUX010000065.1 GCA_934193095.1 uncultured Dialister sp.
TTGGTTCGGAATAGTGTAGTGCTGGCGGTCTATCTCTTGTTTTCGGTTGCTTGCTTCCTTACCGTACATGAGCATTTCCTGATGTACTCCATCACATAGTACATCGCTTTCTCTGCAGCAGCATAGCGGACACTCTTCCGGGAGCCTAGGAAATGTTCTTCATATACCTCTGTACCATATGCGCCGGAGACAGCGAGGAAGACGGTGCCGGAAGGCTCGCCACGCTCCCCCTTTCCGGGACCTGCGTAGCCTGTCGTTGAGACTGCAATGTCTGATGCATACAGGCGGCGGCTGCCCTCTGCCATCTCTTTTGCCGTTTCTCCGCTGACTGCCGTATAGCGGGAAAGTGTCTCCGAAGAGACCCCCAGCACATTTTCTTTGGCCTCATTCCAGTATGTGACCGCACTTCCTTTGAAATAAGCAGAGCTGCCAGGAAGATCCGTCATCAGCTTTCCGATGAGACCTCCAGTGCAGGACTCGGCAGCGCTTATGGAAAGATGCGTCTTCTCCAGAAGAACCACGAGGTCTTCCCGCACATGCTGCTCGATGTGATAGTCAGCTACAGGGAGTCGCTTCCTGAGCTCTGTCACCAGCGGTGACATCAGCGCATAGGCCGCCTCTGCCGTTTCCGCTTTCGCCGTCACACGAAGGGCGATATACCCCGGTCGTGCAAGAAGGGCGATGGTGGGATTTCCCTGCTTCAGGATGAGGTCCATGATGGTCTCTTCGATCTCCGCCTCCGTCCTGCCGGGGATCGGCAGGATCATGGAGCGGATCGTCCCCATCTCTCCCAACCGTTTTTTGAGTGAGGGGAGCATGTGTTTTTCTGCCATTCTCTTCATCTCAAAAGGAGGTCCGGGAAGGTGTACCAGAAATTTCCCGTGATGCGAAAGGAGAGAGCCGCTGGCAGAGCCGGCTTCATTCCTGAGGAGCTCCGCGCCTTCAGCAAACCACGCCTGACGCGATAAAGAGGGCAGATAGGGGCGTCCCTTTTCTTTGTAGTACGCAGCAAGACGCACCGCCTCTTCCGGAAAGAGAACATAGGGAAGTCCCAGTGCCTCGGCTCCGATCTTTTTCGTGATGTCTCCCTGCGTTGAGCCAAGGCCGCCCGAGGTGATGACAAGATCTGCTCGGGAGAGTGCCGTAGCAAAGGCCGATCTCATCCGCTCCGGATTATCCCCCACCGTCGTCATAAAGGCGACAGTGAATCCATGTTCATTCATGAGCTCCGCCAGATAACGACTGTTTTCGTTATCAATCTCCCCTAGCAGGAGCTCGGTGCCAGTGGTAATGATTTCAGTGATCATGCATATTCTCCTTGATGGGCTGTAGGAAGAAAAGGGATCAGGGTAAAAGTGACCGGCGGCTGGTGGCTTGCATGCTGCTTTCGGGCATCGCCCTGCCTAACTATTGGCGGCGAAGCCGCCGCGAGAGCCTTGAACCCATCCACCTGAACCTTGAATCTTTTATTCCTTCACTTCTGCGATCAGATCATACGCATATCCGTCGATGATATGGACATTCACGAAATTGCCCGGCTTGAGATCTCCCGGGTTGTCGATATACACATTCCCATCGACTTCGGGTGCCTGATAGGACGTACGGCCCTTGGCCTGTCTATGTCCCTCGCCATCCTCGATGATTTCCTCGACGAGGACTTCCGCGTCGGTATCAATAAGGCGTTCATTGTTTTCTTCCGAAATCCCGGCCTGGATTGCCATCAGCTGATGGTAGCGGTCTTCCTTCACCTCTTCATCGATCTGATCTGTCATGCGCGCCGCAGGCGTACCATCCTGCGGGGAGAATGTAAAGGCCCCCATATCGTCGAATTTGATCTCCCGAATGAAGTCACAGAGCTCCTGAAAATCAGCCTCTGTCTCTCCCGGGAATCCGACCATGAGCGTCGTGCGGATGGTCATGCGCGGTCTGGCAGCGCGGAGCTTCCGAAGAAGAGCATAGATGCTTTCCGAGGAATCGCGGCGGTGCATACGGGTGAGCACGGCATTGCTGATATGCTGCAGCGGGATATCCACGTACTTGCAGATCTTATCTTCGTGCAGGATGACGTCCAAGAGTTCATCATCAAAGTAGGTCGGATAGAGATAGAAAAGACGGATCCACTTCACACCCTCGATCTTGACGAGCTCACGAAGGAGGCTTGCGAGATTCGTCCCGAGGTCGCGTCCGTAGCAGGAAAGATCCTGCGCGATGAGGTTGAATTCACGCACTCCTTCAGCCGCCAGACGTCTCACTTCATGGACGATGGAAGAGATCGGGCGACTTCTCATCGGCCCGCGTACATAGGGGATGTAGCAGAACGTGCAGCCATTGCTGCAGCCTTCAGCAATCTTCACATAGGCGGTATATTTCGGCGTCAGCGAGGCACGCGGGATGAGCTCTTCATTGGCACAGGGAATGGTGCCGAATTTAAACACCTTTTCTCCGCCATTGGCATAGGATTCATTCACGGCATCCAGAATATCCTGCCAGGAGTCTGTACCGATGAAAATATCGACTTCCGGGATCTCCTTCGCAAGCGCTTCCTTGTACTGCTGTGAGAGGCAGCCGGCAGCCACAAGACGTTCACAGACACCTGTTTTCTTGTATTCCGCCGTTTCCAGAATCGTCTGGATCGACTCTTCCTTAGCCGGATCGATGAATGTGCAGGTATTGATAATGATGACATGCGCTTCTGCCAGATCTTCGGTCAGTTCATAGCCGGCCTTCTCCATAATGCCCACCATCATTTCCGTATCGACCAGGTTCTTCGAGCAGCCCAGGCTGATAAATCCTAATTTCTTCGTCACTTCTTTGTTCCTCCAAATCGTACTTTTTCTCCCCATAGATTCAGCAGATCCTTTCTGCCTTCATCCAGATATCTTTTTTCTAATTCCCAAAAAACGAGTTCATTGCCGGCCGCATCGGGCTCTGCCGCATCATCATTCACATAGATGAAATAGTTCCCGTTCTTTTCCATGATGCTTTTATATTTCGCCGAGTCCAGAAGCCAGTCTATCAGGCGCTCGCCCCGCTCAGGATGTGCGCTTTCTGCCAGAAGCCCTGTCCCATAGAGATACCAGGGAGCGCCATCCTCCGGATAAATGATCATGACAGGCATTTTCTCCCGCTTCGTGCGAAGGACTTCATTCAGCCCGGAGATCCCGATGTCACACTTTCCCATCGCCGCCATACGGGACGGCGTAGAGAGATACTTCCCATATTGTACGAGATGCTGCTGCGCCTTGCCCAAGAGTTCCATCGCATAGTCTGGTCCGAAGTGCTCGATGAGACACATTAGGAGATCCTTCGACATGTCGGCGGCGATGAAGTCCGTCATCGAAAGCTGTGCCTCTTCCCTCGTGAAGACCTCTGCCCACGTATAGGAAAATGGCTTCTGCTTCTTAAGAAAATCCGGATTCACCGCAAACACGATGGGATCCACCCAAAGACCTGTCCAATACGCCTCTTCATCCTTGAAAAGATTCAACGCTGTATCCGTGCGCGAGGATGAATAGGCTGCGAGCTCTCCGTTCTCTTTCATCCGCATCAGGATATCCTGACTGGTGATCACCACATCCGCTGCCTTTTCCTCAGCGGAGGTCTTCTTTAATAGATCTGCGCCAGATACATAGGAGATCTCTACAGCAAGCCCCTGCTCTTTATAAAAAGCGTCTTTCACCGGATCCAGCACATCCGGTGAAAGATCTGTCAGCACGACGACCTTGCTCACAGGGTGTTGTTCCTGGCGCCGCTCTGCTTCCAGATTCTTCGCATAGCAAAGAATCCCCAAAAAAGCACCGCCTGCCAGCAGGAGAAACAGTAAGACGGAGCATAGACGTTTCAAGATGGATCACCTCATTTCGATACAGGCTCTATCAGAGAAGCGGAGGAAACGTGCAGCTGGTCCCCGATCCGCAGTCACAAGTATGGCGCTCTTTTCAGAAAACATCATACAGGTGAAGACCGATTCCTAGTCCGAAGGCTCTTCCTTCTTCCCGCCTGCAAGAATATCAGAAAGCTGCTCCTTATCGACAAGAATGTCTCTTGGCTTTGCCCCTTCCGCAGGGCCTACGATACCGAGGCGCTCCATGGTATCCATGAGACGGCCGGCCCGGGTATACCCGATGCGGAATCGGCGCTGGAGAGCGGAGACAGAAGCACGCTTCGTATCGAGCACCCACTCCGAAGCCTCCGGCATGAGATCATCCTGCTCTTCGACCATTTCGTCCTCTTTCTCTGTTTTTTCCGGGATAGAAAGATCGATCGGCTCATAGACGACATGGCTTTCCTGACGGATGCATTCCGTCCTGACATAGTTCACTACATCCTCGACCTCTTCGTCCGAGATGAACGCTCCCTGGATACGGACAGTACTGAGCGCTCCCGCCTGCTTGAAGAGCATATCACCCTTGCCGAGCAGCGATTCTGCACCGCCCTCATCGAGAATAATGCGGGAATTGAGACCCGACTCGACCATGAATGCGATACGGCTCGGAATGTTTGATTTGATCACGCCGGTGATGACATCGGCTGACGGTCTCTGTGTCGCAAGGATCAGATGGATGCCTGCGGCACGCGCCTTCTGCGTCAGACGCTGGATCAGGACTTCGACTTCTTTGGCCGCGACGTTCATGAGGTCGGCAAATTCATCAACGATCAGTAAAATATAGGGCATCTTTTTGTCAGGATACAGCTTATTATACCCTTCGATATTTCGCACCTTCGCCCCGGCAAAGAGCTGGTAACGGGCCTCCATTTCACGGACAGCCCAATTCAATGTGCCCTGCGCCTTCTTCATATCCGTCACGACTTCCGTACGCAGATGCGGGATGCCATTATAGACAGACAGCTCGACCACCTTTGGGTCGATGAGCATGAGCTTCACCTCATCCGGGCGGCTATGATAAATGATGCTCGTGATGATGGAATTGATGCACACGCTCTTGCCGCTGCCGGTCGAGCCTGCAATCAGAAGATGCGGGGCTTTCGCCAGATCGGTCACGACCGTCTTCCCGGTGATGTCCTTTCCCAAGGCCACAAGGATGTGGCCCTTGCCATGCTGAAAGGCATCGCTGGCAAGCACATCATGAAGCGGCACAGAGGCCGCCTTCGTATTCGGGATCTCGATGCCGACCGCAGATTTTCCGGGGATCGGGGCTTCGATGCGGATATGTGTCGCCTCAAGCGCCATGGCGAGCTCATTCGAAAGTCCTTCGATCTTGCTCACGCGGACGCCCATTTCCGGCTTGAGCTCGAAACGCGTCACCGTCGGCCCCACGCTGTAGTGAACGACCTTCGCCCGGACTCCGAAGCTGGCAAGCGTCGACTCGATGAGTGCCGCCTTCTGTCCTGCATCCGCCTCTCCCTGTCCCGCATTCGTTCCCGCATGAAGAAGCGAAAGCGGAGGGAACTGATACACTGGCCCCGTTTCCGCGATTGGTGCGGGATGAGCCGGGTCTGCTGAGACGGGCGCTGGCGGTATCGGATGAATGTCCTCCTCCGGCTTCTCTTCCCCAGCCAGCTCTTCAGCTGGTTCTTCCAGCGGTTCTTCTGCCACTTCATCCTCCGCTTCCGGCAGCGGCGGTATCGGCGGCTCTTCCATGTCCTTGACCGGCTCCTCTGGCGTCCACGGCTCTTCCTGTACTTCTTTATCTGCTTCTGGGGCAGGTTCTTCTATAGGTTCTTCTACGGAAATCGGTGGTTCTTCCGCATCCGGCATCTGCGCAGGGACCGCCATATCTTCTGCCGGCAGTTCCTCATCCGGCGATTCTGCCGCATTTTCTTCATTCTTCTTGTAAATGAACTCCGTCGGCTTATCGTCGAGTACTTCCAGCCGAGCAGCACTTCTCGCAGCATCCAGCGCCGCTTTCTTTTCCCTGAGCCGCGTGGCTGCGGCTTCGATCTTCTCGCCTGTTTTCTTTCCGAGCACCTGCGCCTTCGAGCCCACTTTCTGCGCGCCCCTGGAGAGCGACCAGTGCGTCAGCAAAAGCACATCGATCACGATGGCCCCGAGGAGCACCAGCGTCGTCCCCCAGTATCCCATCGCGTCATGGAAAAAGACGCAGAATCCCGCCCCGACGATCCCGCCATAGGTGAGGATCGACTGGATATCCATTTCTCTTCCAAAAGGAACCAGAAAATGATGCACCGCCATGAAGAGGAGCAGCACCAGCAGGATGACCAGCGCAACGCGCCTGTCCCAGGAAATTCCTTTCGATGTCACGGCATAGCGCCCACCGAAAAACATCATCAAAAGGGCGCAGAAAGGCGCGCCGAATCCGAAGAGGAAATGGCTGCCTTTATTCGTAATATCTCCGAAAAAACCGGTACTGTCGCTAAAAAGACTAAAGAGAATGAAAAGGCCGAAGAGGAAGAGGATCACACCTGTGATCTCATAGCTCTTCTCCTCGCTCTTCTGCACTCTCGTCGTCCGTCTCCGGCTTGCTGTCTTCTTTTTCATGGATAAATGGTTATATCTCCTTTATTAGGTCGTGGGGCGTGCTGCCCTTTGCTTGCATGTGAAAGAGAGGGGCGGGTTCTATGGGTTCAGCGGGGTGGCGCGGCGCATTTCGTCATCCTGAGCAGAGAAAAACGTCGTATGTTAGCTTATCTGAAACAGGAGAACTGAGTCGAAGGATCTAGGGAAACGCTGATTCAATCGCAGAATCAGTGTTTCCCTAAGCGCCGCGGAGTATAAATGATGGTGATGCCCCAAAGCAGCATTCAAGTCATTAGTCACTCGAGGCTCCGAATTCCCAGCTATCAGTCACTTACTTCCCTTTCTTCTCGCCCACCAGGCGCGCACCATGTCGCCTTCCTGCCCGAGCGGGCGGGGCTTGTAGTACTGGTGTCCTACGAGCTCATCGGGAAGATACTGCTGCTCTACCCATCCGCCGAAATCGTGAGGATATTTATATCCGATGCCAAGCCCCATCTTCTTCGCTCCGCTGTAGTGCGAGTCCATGAGGTGCGCGGGGATGGACCAGTCCTTCCTTGTCTTTTCCTCCCCTTCGGCGGCAAAAATGCCGGAACAGGCACTGTTGCTCTTCGGCGCCAGACAAATATAGAGCACGGCTTCCGCAAGGATGATCTGCGACTCAGGAAAACCGACCATTTCTGCTGCCTGCGCCGCTGATACCGCCACCTGCAGCGCTCGCGGATCTGCCAGACCCACATCTTCCGCTGCACAGATCATGATGCGCCTTGAAATGAAGGACGTCTTCTCTCCTCCGTCGATCATACGCGCCAGATAGTGCAGCGCTGCATCAGGATCGCTCCCTCGCATGCTCTTAATGAAAGCGGAAACGATATTGTAATGGTAGTCCCCCTGCTTATCATAGCTGGAGATCTGAACACCTGCCACCTCGCCGATCTCCTTCTCTGTCAGAGTGCCTCCATCCATCAGCATGGATGTCGACTGCTCCAAGAGATTCAGCGCGACGCGCGTATCTCCTGAGGCATAGGCGGCAATGAGAGCAAGCGCCTCCGGTTTTGCCGTATAGCGATGAATCGCCAGCCCATACTTTTCATCATCGAGCGCGCGATGAAGCACCGAGACGATCGCTTCATCAGTCAGTCGCTTCAGATGGATCAGCCGCAGACGGGAGAGCAACGGCCCGTTGATCTCAAAATAGGGATTCTCCGTCGTCGCACCGATGAGGATGAATGTCCCATCCTCCACATAGGGCAGAAGCACATCCTGCTGCCCCTTATTGAACCGGTGAATTTCGTCAATGAAAACGATCGTCCGCCGCTGGTAGTACGAGAGCTCCTCTTTCGCCTTGGAAACCACATCTCGGATTTCTTTGATCCCGCTCGAGGTCGCATTCACCTTGACGAAGCAGCTCTTTGTCATTTCTGCAATGACCGATGCGATCGTCGTCTTCCCGCATCCTGGCGGGCCAAAAAGAAGGAGAGATGGGATCGTATCCCGCTCTATCATGCGATAAAGGAATGACTGCCGTCCAACGGCACCGTCCTGTCCGACGATGTCTTCAAGCCGCCTGGGGCGCATGCGATCCGCCAAGGGGGCATACCGCTTCCCCGCCTCCGGGGACATGTCGAATAAAGAGTCCATGTGTATCACATCTTTCAGAATCGAGAGCAGTGAAGCAGAGAAAAGCAGGCAATGCTACCGGTCATCCGTCACTGCTTTCCTGCCAAATCGTATAATACCTTCGCCACCTGATCCGCACTGCCGCTCGGAGCGACGCTGCAGGCATCTGCCATTTTCTTCCGAACGAGCGGGTCACGAAGGATAGCGCGTACCGAGTCTGCGAGTTCTCCCCGCTTCACCCATTCCGCGCAGCCAAGGTTCTTCATATGCATGGCATTCGCACGCTCCTGCCCGGGCAGCGTATTGACCAGCACCATGGGCAGATGCATCACCATCGCCTCTGTACACGTAAGTGCGCCCGGCTTTGTCACAAGGATCTCACTCCTTGCCATCATCTCTGCCACTTTATTTGTATAGCTGTGAAGCTCCACGGGATGCTTTAGCTTCTCGGCAAGAGCAGCCACTTTTTCGTAGAGACTGATATTCTTCCCGGTCACGACGATGAATTTCGAGATCTCTTCCACTTCATCGAGACGGGCGATATTATCCACGACATTACCGAGCCCGAGGCCACCGCCCATGACGAGTACCGTCCCCTTTTCAAAGGCCTCCCTCTCCTTCGCTTTCTCGTAAAAAGCACGGCGCACCGGGATACCTGTCACATGGATGCGGTTGCCATCGATATCATACGTCTCCAGCAGATCCTTCAGATCCGGCGTCGCGACACAATACCCGTCAAGATAGCGGTCGATCCAGAGCTGGTGGATATCGAAATCCGTGATCACACCGAGCAGCGGGATCGAGATCGAGCCCTCCGCCTTCAAAAGGTCTGCTGCCCCTGCCGGGAAAGGATGCGTGAAGATCATCGCATCCGGCTTCGTGGCCATGATGAGATTCTTCATTCTGCGTTTGAAGGAAAGAGACAGCATCTTCTGCGAGAACTGCCCGAAGCGGCTCATCTGCGAATCACTGTAGAGATGGTCATACATCTCCGGAAAGACGTCGATCATTTTGAGATAGCCATCCTTGATGATGTGATCGATGGAGAAAAGATTGCTCGATACGAAGTCAAGGACCTGCACCGAGTCCGCTGGATGCGTGCGCTGGATCGCTTCCGCGATGGCACGCGCCGCCTGGCTGTGCCCCGTCCCTATGCTGGCCGTCATGATGTAAAACTTACGAGCGATCTCCATTTCGTCCCTCCCTTTCGTTACTTTTCCACCTTCGATTATAACATAAAGGCGCAAATCAGCGGAGACGTCACACATAAGGAAAACCGCTTTCTGACACGCAAAAGGCGATGTGAAATAACGAGCATCTCATTTTCGCGTTCCATCTGCCGCGGGGGACTTGCAGCTCTCATAGGAGTGACCGGGAAACCTTATCCCAGCT
>CAKPUX010000066.1 GCA_934193095.1 uncultured Dialister sp.
TTCACCGTCTGGGACGCGCTCTTGGCAGGCTGCCAGTTCACTTCCGTGCGCCCGTCATCGACGGCCTGCACCATCTTGGAGCGGGAGATACCAAAGCCCGCTGCCCCGACGGCATCGAGGCGAAGAGAGGCCACTGTCGCACGGACTTCCTTGGCCGTTTTCTTCGGCGGCTCGATCTCCTCCATCGGGATCTCTTTGACCGTGACAGGAACCATGGCGACTTTATGGAAATTGTCTCTGATCCACCCGGCCATGGTACTGTCTGCTACGATCTGACAGCCGGCGCCCTGCATGAGGATGTCGCCAAGAATGGCACGATCGATACCAAGACCCATCAGCGAGCCTAAGACGTCCCGATGCCCGATCAGGCGGTAACGGTCATCCCAGGTGACGGAGAGGAGTGTCATGCCAAAGTCGATGGGGCCGTCATAGTCGTCTCTGGAAAAGGCGATGCGCACGCGCTCTGCCTCATGATAGCCGCCTTCACTTTTCACCGTGACCGTCTTCATATGGGTTGCGATAGTCTGCCCGATCTGCGCGGCAAAAGGCGACATAAACGGGCCGACAGCAAATGGCCGTCCGCGGTCGACAACATCGGCCAGATCCAGCAGACGGATCGCCATGTCTTTGGCATCGTCACTGGTGGCCGCAAAATAACGAATGATTTTTTCTCTATCTTTCATATGTTGATTCCTGGCTCATCATTTCTAATTATTTCCCCGCCATCTGATCCGATTTTGCGAGGCATGCTTCTACGCCATCCATCAGCGCAGCGCGGATACCCGCGCGCTCCATGGCATGGATCCCCGCAATGGTGGTACCGCCGGGACTTGTGACCTGATCCCGCAGCTCAGCCGGGTGTTTCCCTGTTTCCAGCACCATCTTGGCTGCGCCATACAGCGTCTGGGCAGCGGCTTCGATGGCAATCTTTCTGGGAAGACCGATCAGGACGCCGGCATCTGCCAGGGCATCAATGATGACAAACGCATATCCCGGACCTGCCCCTGAGAGCGCACCAAGCTCATCGAGCTGGCGCTCCGTCACGACGGCTTCCTTGCCCAGCGCGCGGAAAATATCCTCTGCCTCAGCGATGAATCCTTCCGAAGCAAATGTCCCCGGAGCGATCGCTGCCATGCCTTCTCCGACAGAGGCCGGGGTATTCGGCATGACACGGATGACTTCTGTCCCCTTCGGAAGAGCCTTTTCCAGTGTCTCGATCGTGACAGCGGCTGCAATAGAAAGGACCCGGCGGGGCGCATGCCGGGACAATTCTTCCAGCACAGAAGGAACCACATTCGGCTTCACGGCCACAATGACCAGATCCGCCTCACCGGCTTCGCCCCCCTCTTTGGAGACAGAGACTCCGTATCGTGCTGCTTTTTCTTCCGAAGCCGCAAGGGAATGCTCCTTCACGAAGACTTCTTCTTTTTTCCATAAACCTTTGGCAAGGCAGCCGGAGAGGATCGCTCCTCCCATCGCCCCGCATCCGATGATCAGTATCTTTTTCATAGGTTCGGTCCTTTCCAGGCAGGGATGCCTTGGAAATCGGTCAGTCGATCCTTATCGAGCCGTACAGTCTCCGGCAGGCAGATAAGGACATCATCATTCAGAAGCTCGATGCTTCCGTGGGCCAGATAAACAGCTCCACTCATGAAATCGACAAACCGGCTGGCTGTCTCATCATCCACACTGTCATTCAAAACGACAATAACGGCGAGCCCTTTTTCAAGAGCATCCACCCCATGCCGTGCATCTGCATACGTGCCGGGTACCATGATCACCACCTCCAGCGGACGGAGACTTCGGGCCGGCAGCGCGCCTGCCTCCGGAAGTATCTCCCTCTCCTCTGCCTGGGTGTCATAGACATCCTCGTCCTGGCCATTGAACTGCTTTTTCAGCCAGCCCAGACCCCCTTCCCAGAAAGACATCAAGCCTCTGGAGCCGAGGGTCCCTGCGGCTGCTGGGCATTCCACTGCGGTGCACCGGCCGGTGCGGCTGCCTGCTGATCCGCATAGGCAGCGAAATTCTCACGGGAAACGCTCATATTATTCGGCGCGCAGAGATAAATGCTTTCAGAGATCTGGTCGATGCGGCCGTCCAAAGCATACATGATGCCCTGAACGAAATCCACGATACGCTGGGCTTCATCCGCATCCGTTTTTTCCATATTCATGACGACCGGACGCATAGCCTTCAGATGATCCCCGATCTTTTCCGCATCACTGTAGCTCTTCGGGCTGACAACAACCATGGTGTATGGCTTGGCGGCCTGACGCGGGACAGCACTTCTGCCGATACCACGGACAGCTGCCGGACGCGGCGGGACGGGCTGAGCAGGATTGACGGGAGCCGTCTCCTCGCCAAGATCCTCCTCTTCCATATCCTCATCATCACGATCGACGAACTGATCTTTAAACTTATCCAATAAACTCATTTCTTTCTCCTCCTAATGGTATACGCGAGAGCCGAAGATCGCGGTGCCGATACGCACCATCGTGGCTCCCTCTTCGATAGCCTGTTCAAAATCATGGGTCATTCCCATAGACAGGATGGAAATCTGTCCCTCGGGAAACTGCTTTTTCATATCCTCCCACATCTCGTGGGCTTTGCGGAAGACGGGACGCGTCATCTCCACATCCTCATAATTCGGTGCCATGCACATCAGTCCGAGCACCCTCACATGAGAGAGCGACTTTGCTTCATCGATCGCCATTTTCATGTCCTCTGGTGAAAGACCTGTCTTGCTTTCTTCTCCGGAAATATTAAACTCCAGAAGTACGTCCTGCACCTTATCGATCTCTGCCGCCCGCTTGTCGATCTCCCGCAGAATGGACAATGAGTCCGCTGACTGGATGAGATCTGCCATAGCGACTGCCTTTTTGACTTTATTTTTCTGCAAATGTCCCTGCAGATGCCAGGTCACCGGGAGCGAGAGCTCCTGGTATTTTTCTTCCATTTCTTGGACACGGTTCTCACCCACATGGGTGACACCGAGAGAAATGGCTTCTTCCATGTCTTTGATGGGATGGAACTTCGTCACAGCCACCAGCGTGACCTGCTGATGATACGGGGACTTCTCCCGCGCTGTTTCAATCCGCTCCATGACATGAGCTAATCGTTCTTTGATTTCTGACATAGCCCCGCCTTCTTTGTGTAGTTTCAGCATAGCTCTTCTGGTAGAAATAGTTATACTCAAGGTTATTATAGCACAGAAATCCATGGGGAAAAAGAGAAAAGGCTTAACGAGGAAGGGAGCCGGGGATCGGAGAATGCACGGTGACGCCTGACTGACAGAAAGCGATCCCATCCTTCCATGTAAGGAAGGCCATGACGAAATACGGCATGAAAAGGCGTATGGCGATGACCGGATCAGCGTTTCCTTACCTGCCGCTTCCGGCATCGCCGCGATGAGGCCTCTGCCGAGCCTTTTGACCTTATCAGCCGCATACGCAAAAGCCCCGACAGCTCCTCTGAGCCATCGAGGCTTTTATCACTTGTTCCTTATACCATATTCGCTTTCTTTGCGATCTCCTCCGGAATCGTCAGCCCCAGGATCTCCGCATCCTGCTTATTGATGACGATGGTGTAGTCCTTCTGATGTTGGATCGGAGACGTCTCCGGCTTGACCTTGCCATCGAGGATATCCGCCGCCAATTCTCCTGTCTGCTTGCCGAGGCGATAGTAATCGACCGAGAGCGCTGCCAGCGCGCCGTCCTTCGCCATGATGTCCGCCCCGACGATGACGGGGATCTTATTCGCATCCGTGATCTTCATCAGTGTCGGAATGGAGGAAGCCAGCGTGTTATCCGTCGGGACATAGATGTAGTCTACCTTACCGATGAGTGACTCCGCCACCTGCTGGATATCATTGACATTGTTCACGGTACGTTCTTCGACAGCAAGACCATGTTTCTTGCAGTAGTCCTTCATCTGGTTCGCCTGTACTTCGCTGTTCACTTCGCTCGAGCAGTAGATGAGGCCGACATGCTTCGCCTGCGGGATGAGCTTGGCAGCAAGCTCCATCTGGGCATCCATGGCTGCGAAATCACTGACTCCGGTCACGTTACCGCCGGGTCTCTCATCATTCTGTACCAGCTTTGCACTGGTATAGTCAGTGATCGCAGTACCGACGATCGGGATGTCCTTGATCTCATTCGCTGCTGCCTGCGCCGCCGGTGTCGCGATGGCACAGATCAGCTTCGGCTTCTCTGCTTTGAACCTGGAAACAATGGTCTTGAGATTTGACTGATCGCCCTGTGCATTTTCCTGCTCGATCTCGACCTTATCCGGGCCATAGCCGCGCTCCTTCAATGCATCGACGAAGCCTCTATTGGCCTCGTCGAGTGAGCCATGCTGCACGATCTGTACGACACCGATCTTGATCTTGCCCGAGGCATCTCCGCTCTGTCCACCACAACCGCCGGAGATCAGGGCCGCCGTTGCGAGCGCGGCCGCTATACTGCATTTCATCCAGTTTTTCATCTTATGTTGCCTTCTTTTATTTATACAATACTATATGGGGCTCAAGGTTCAGGGTTAGCCCATGATTACGTTTGAAAGTTTTCCATCCAGTGAGGAGTGAGGAGTGTTGGTGCGGCGTGTAAAAACATGGAATCGCCGCGAAGCATATATGAGGCAATGCCCGAAAGTAGCATTCAAGTCACTAGTCACTCGAAGCTCCTAATCCCTAGCTACTCATCCCTGCTTTTAAATGTCAACCATCAGATTTCAATGTCTAACATCTTTTAGTCTCTTAGACCAATAATCCCTATCACTTAATATACTCATTCTCTAGCGCATCCATGGTACCATTTGTTTCCATTTCAGCGAGGAAGAAATTGACGTAATTCAGGAGATCCTGATCACCCTTGGCCATAAGAACACCAAAGCGGCTCTTGGTGAATGGCTGGTCGACGAGCGGAGCAGCTAATTTATTATTTAAGCGTACATACTTTCTCGCTTCCATGGTCTCCGTAATCATAATATCCGCTTTGCCTTCAGCAATGAGATCTGGAATTTCTGCATTCTGTTCATGGACGAGGAGCGTTGCATGCGAGAGTTGTGCCTTGGCAAATTTTTCATTCGTTCCACCCGGATTCACCATGACCTTTACTTCTGGACGGTCGAGATCAGCGACAGACTGATATTTCTTTTCTTCGCCCGCACGGCAAAGGATGGTCTTTCCGAAGAGCAGGTAGCCGTCCGACATCGCCATCGTACGTTCGCGGTCGAATGTACGAGTGATACCGCAAAGCGCGACGTCAAATTTCCCGTCCTGCGTATCCTGCGAAAGGGTCTTCCATGTGGTCGGCACGTATTCAACTTTAACGTGCAGACTGTCCGCGAGTTTCTGGGAGAGTTCGGTATCAAATCCTTCATATGCGCCTGTCTCCTGATTCTTATAGGACATTGGCCGGTAGTCCCCTGTCGTTCCGATGCGGATCGTGCCACGAGCAGCGATATCTTCGAGGTGCGATGCCCATGCTTCGCCTGCGGCACCGATAGCCAGTGCAACCGTAAGGAGCGTTGCTCCTCCGATAATTTTCCAGTTTTTCATATATTTTCTCCTTTGCTTCTATACTACGTTGAGGGGGCAAGGTTTAGTGGTGCGGTGTGGTGCGGCTTGAAACTTGGAGACATTAGACTCCAGATGTCTGACATCTAATGTCTGCTATCTGACGTCTGATAGTCTCCTAGTCACCAATCCCTAGTCCACCATCGTGGCATTCTTGTATTCATCCGGGATCTTAATGCCAAGGATCTCCGCATTTTTCTTATTGATGATGACCTCATAGACTTCCGGATCCTCGACCGGAGTTTCTTCCGGCTTGATCTTTCCATCCAGGATCTGGGCCGCCATGTGGCCGGCCTGGACGCCCGATTTATAGAAATCTACAGAGAGAGAGGCGAGCGCTCCGTCTCTGGCCATGCTGTCAGCGCCGACGAGGACCGGGATCTTAGCCGGGTCTGTCACTTTGACAAGGGTCGGGATGGAAGAAGCGAGAACATTGTCCGTCGGGACATAGATGAAGTCGACCTGCCCTACCATGGATTCTGCGACCTGCTGGATATCATTCACAGAGGAAACCGTTTTTTCTACGACAGAAAGGCCAATGGAAGCGGCATGCTTCTTCGCCTGGTTCGCCTGGATCTCACTGTTTACTTCACTCGAGCAGTAAAGCAGCCCCATGGTCTTGGCATTCGGCAGGAAGACCTTGCCCATATCTACCTGCTTTTCGACCGGGCCACGGTCATTGACGCCGGTGACATTCGTTTCCGGCTTCTGATTCGATTTGACGAGCTTCGCCGTCTCAAAGTCAGTGATGGCACAGCCGACGATCGGAATATCTTTGATCTCATTGGCTACCGCCTGCGTTGCCGGAGTAGAGATCCCGAAAATGATGTCCGGCTTATTGCTCTTGAAACGTGCCGTGATGCTCTTCAGATTTGACTGATCGCCCTGTGCATTCTGCTGATCGACTTCGACCTTGTCCGGTCCATAACCTTTATCCTTCAGCCCATCGATCATCCCTTGATTGGCTGCATCCAGCGAACCATGCTGCATGATCTGCACGACTGCGACCTGTTTCTTGCCGGAAGTCTTACTGCTCCCTGCCGAATTGCCGCCGCATCCTCCATAGACCAGTGTCATTCCTGCCAATGCTGCGATAAGCCCTGCTTTTACCCATTTGTTCATGATGATATTCCTTTCTACTTTTCTACTATGCTGCTTTCAGAAATATGATTCTGCGTGACAGAGATTTATGCGCTGCTTTCTATGGCCGCGCCGCTCTTCCTCTCACTTAAACAAAAAGTCCCTTGCTTCACTCAGCAAGGGACGACGGGGACTCATCGCGGTACCACCCAATTTATCTAAGGAATACAAAAAGGGTGGTACCAAGGGACGGATTCTCCGTGGTACCACCCTCATTCATCTTCATCAGATCAACTCTCGGCTCCTTAACGCAAGCCACCCCGGCAAGACCTACTTCGATTTCAGTCATGCAGTTCCGGAAAGAACTTCCCTATTTCCTATTTACCGGTTCCCAGCATTCCCGGCTCTCTGTGAAAAATCAGAAATACGTACTTTTTTCCATCAGCACTTTTGTAATATGTGCTTATTGTATCGGATGATGAGAAAAATGTCAAGCCGAAAAGACCTCATAAATCAGGAGAGACGCTCTGGAGCCATCCAAAGGAGGCTTTCTGCGAAGGTGCTCCCGGCTGCGGATCTCCTTTCATCTCCATAGAAAACCCCCGACCGAAAAATTCGATCGGGGGCGTGTATTAACGATTCGCAGTCGCCTTGACGGCATCCACGACTTTGGCTCCGCCGGCACGATTTCCGCGATCGACGAAACGATAGCCGATGAAAAGGAGAATGAACCAGACCGGAGTGACATAGAGAGCGACTCTCGTATCCTCACGGAAGGCAGAGGCTACGACTACGCAGGCAAGGAAGGCCATGGTGATATAGCCGGAGTAAGGAGCCCACGGCATCTTGTACGTGAGCTTCGCCTTTTCTTCTTCCGAGAGAGAGGCACGGAATTTCTGCTGGGTGCGCAGGATGACGAACCAAGTCCAGAGCGCCCCGAAGGAACCGACGCTGGTGACGTAGACGAAAAGCTCCGCCGGCATGACATAGTTCAGACCGACAGCGACAAGCAGGATCGTTGCGGAGAAAAGGATGCCGACCCACGGCAGACGATGACGGTTCAGCGTCTGGAAGCAGGCAGGTGCATTCCCCTGCAGGGACAGATTGTAGAGCATACGGCCGGAGCTGAAGATCCCGCTGTTGCAGGAAGAGAGTACCGCCGTGATGACGACGATATTGATAATATCCGCTGCACCGGCGATGCCGAGTTTTTCAAAGGTCACAACAAATGGAGATCCCATGTGTCCGATCTCATTCCATGGGTAGATGGACATGATGACGCCCAGAGAGAGCACATAGAAAATCAGGATACGCCAGAAGACTTCGTCGATGGCTTTCTTGATGGTGGACTTCGGATCATGCGCTTCACCCGCAGTGACGCCGATGATCTCGATGCCAAGATAGGAATACATGACCATGACAAGTGCCATCAGGGTGCCGGAAAAACCATTCGGGAAGAAGCCGCCGTTCTGCCAAAGGTTTGCGATGCCGGTCGCAATGCCGCCATTGCCGATGCCGAAGACGATCATGCCGATGCCGCTGATGATCATGAAAATGATGGTGCAGATCTTCACAAGGGCAAACCAGAATTCAAACTCGCCATAGGCAGAGACGGCGATGAAATTCACCACGGTCATGATGACAAGTGCGACGAGCGCTGACAGCCACTGCGGCAGGTCCGGATACCAGAAATTCATGTATATCCCGACGGCAGTGAGTTCGGCCATACAGGTGACCATCCACATGTACCAGTACGTCCAGCCGGTGAGATAGCCCCACTTCGGGCCTAAGAAACGCGCCGCATGCGCACTGAAGGCTCCGGAGACCGGGTAGGCGACGGAGAGCTCACCGAGCGCACGCATGATGAAATAAATCGCAATACCGCCGATGACATACGTCAAGAGTACCGATGGGCCGGCAAGTTCGATCGCAGTCGCCGAGCCAAGAAACAGACCGACACCGATCGCACCGCCAAGGCCGATGAGCTGGATATGTCTGTTTTTCAGGCCGCGTTCCAGGTTTTCATGCATTTCCTGTTCTTTGTCTTCCATAATTCTTTCCTCCTAGCAAGTCCTGATGATCCCAAGTCCGGCAGCTGATACTGCCCCGCCGGAGAGTGGATCCCCTCCCCCGACATAACCGCTTTCCTTTCTTCATCTGCTTTCAGAAATGTGCTTTCCATTCCTGCATGTGACAATGAGGCTAAGTAATAACGCAACTAATATTTTATACAAAATAAAGGTGCATGGCAAGATAAAATAGGGGGAAATCCATATAAATTCAGTCATGTGAGAGTGCATTCCATGATTTTCGTTTTATAGGAAAGCATGCATTATCATGTTTTCAGTATGAATATTATCATCCATAATCCAGTCATGCCAAATGACCAGAGAACAGGAGTGAGTGGTGAATAGTCGCTATGGATTAAGAGCCTCGCGTGACTGGTGACTTAAATGCCATTTTCGGGCAGCGCCATTTGCAAAAAAACAGGCGCTCGGGTGCTGCCGTGAATCGCCTGCTTGATACGCATGTCCTCGCGCACTTTCATACCGCCAGTGCCCTATCCGCCCCTTCGCTGCGCCTTTCTCTCAAGGGGAAGGCTATTAAGTTAAGGAAATCGTTAGCTACGTAATGTCTTGCTTCCCCCTTCGGGGGAAGTGCCGAAGGC
>CAKPUX010000067.1 GCA_934193095.1 uncultured Dialister sp.
CGCCCTCCGTGACGGAGAGCGTGATCGCCTCCGCCTTCGTCAGTGTGATGCGGTCCGAGAGAGAAATGCTGTGCATGAGGCTGTCGATGGAGTGATACCCGTCAGCACGCTTACTTCCGACGGAAAGTGTGAAATTGATTTTGGCATGCGCCGTTTCTATGATCATAAGGATGTCCTTTGCTATGAAAGTATGCTGTCAGGTTCAGGGTGAGCCCGCGGGGCGTGCCGCTCCATGATGACATGAAAATTTTCCCTTGAGTGAGAAGTGAGGAGTGAGGAATTAGGAGTGAGGAGTGGTGGTGCGGCGCATAAAAATATGGAAGCGCCGCGATGTATAAATGGGGCGATGCCTGAAAATGGTATTTAAGTCACTAGTCACCCCGCGCCCCTAATCCCTGCTTTCAAACTTGAGGAGGCGGCTTTGCCGCTCCGATTCCGCCTTCCCCTCGAGGGGAAGGTGCCCCGAAGGGGCGGATAGGGCACTGGCGGTATGAAAGAGAGTGGGAAGGAGCGTCTCAAGCAGGCGATTTATGAAAGCAACCCGAGCGCCAATTTTTATAAAGGACGATGCCCGAAGGCTGGAGGATAGAAGTCAGATGTCTGATATCTGATGTCTCCTAGTCTCCTAGTCTAATCCCTAATCCCTAGCTACTCACCCCTACGGATTCCGGTGGCGGCTTCGCCGCCCTGTTAGATGATGGTATTCTCGTATCGCAGCCCCCCTTGCGGGGAAGGTGCCCCGTAGGGGCGGATAGGGCACTGGCGGTATGAAAGACAGATGAGGAACGCGGAGAAGTGCGCGGCACATGTGGGGAAAGCGTGAGTCCCTCGCCGCGAATGACAAAGATTTCTCGCTTTGCTCGAAATGATCGTGCGAGAGAGTCTGGCGTCTCCCAGTCTCCTAGTCTTTTAGTCTGGTCACCAGTCCCCAGCTGCTAACTCCCCCATTATATCACATATAAAAACTTTTCTATGCGTCTTGCATTTCGCAAGCGTATCATGTACAATATTCACATAGAAAAAATGCTATGTGTTTATTCGATAAAAATTTTTCGTAGACCATTCATGAACAGAAAGAAAGGAACAACTCTATGTCAGGTTTATTTTTTGACAACTGGGACACCCCCGTCTTCCGCCCGCCGAGTGAAGCGGGCAGCTTCATCCTCCGTGTCACCCGCGGGTGCGCACACAACAGCTGCACGTACTGCAACATGTATCGCGGCGTGAAATTTGAAAAGCTCTCTGACGATGAGATCATGCGCCAGATCGCGATGGCATACTCCGTCGATCGGGATGGCGTGCGCCGCGTCTTTCTTGCAGACGGCGATGCGCTCGTGCTTCCGACCGAGCGGCTGCTCCGCATACTGGAGACGCTCCGCAAATATTTCCCGAATCTCACGCGCGTCTCCTCGTATGCAGCGCCGGGCGACATCCTCCGGAAATCACTCGATGAGCTCAAGCAGCTCAAGGAAGCCGGCCTCACCATGCTCTACTATGGCATGGAAAGCGGAGACTCGAAGACACTGAAAGACATCCGCAAGGGCGTCAATGGCGAGCAGTCGATCGAAGTCGGAAAGCGTGTACGCGCCGCAGGGATGGATCTCTCCATCATGATCATCCTCGGCATCGCGGGCGCGCCGGGGAGCATGCGGCATGCACTCGCGACGGCACAGGCCATCAACGAAATCAAGCCGACGTACCTCTCTGCGCTTTCTCTCATGCTGTACCGCGGCAGCGAGCTCAAGGCACAGTTTGAGCGCGGCGAATTCACTCCGCTTCCCCCTTATGGCCTCATGGAGGAGCTGAAGGTCATCATCGAGCATCTCGAGCTGCCGGAGACCGATCCTATGGTCTTCCGCAGCAATCATGTGTCGAACTATATCCGCCTCGCGGCGACACTGCCCCGGGATAAGGAAAAACTCCTTGAGGATATCGATGCCAGCATCCGCTATCTGAAGCAGCAGAAGAACTGGGATATTTACAATCATGACTGGAGCAAATAAAAAGGGGACTGTGAAATAACGATCATCTCATTTTCGCGTTCCATCTGCCGCGGGGGGACTTGCAGCTCTCATAGGAGTGACCGGGAAACCTTATCCCAGCTGTCTTTCATGCCATAGTCACCCTATCCGCCCCTGCGGGGCACCTTCCCCTAGAGGGGAAGGCTGCGATACGAGAATACCATCTTCTAAAAAAGGCGGCGAAGCCGCCACGAGAGCCCTGAACCCTGAACCTTGAACCTTGAACCTTGAACCAAATGAAAGCAAAGTAAAAAGGCGATGTGAAGAAATGAATCCTCATTTCTTCACATCGCCTTTTTTGGTTCGGGGCTGCCGCGACCGCTTCTCCGTTTTTGTAACGGGCGATGCCATGCCCATCTCGCCCGTCCCTTACTTTTTCCACTTCATATCGGCGAGCCATGGCATGTAGAGCGACTTGAGGTCTATTTCCTCTCGCGCCGTCTCCTTGGGCGGATCATCATGGATCTCAGGGCAGGCAGAGCCCTTCTCGAGCTCGGCACGCACGTCAGCTTCCGCATCGCCGTGGACGGCGATGGCTTTTTCAAACCATTCCTTGGCGCGCTTCAGATCCGGCTCTCCATAGAGGCCGTGCTGATAGAAAAGGCCGAGATTCATCATGCCCCAGTCACTGCCGAGGGCGGCTGACCTTTTATACCACTCTTCTGCCTTTGCCATGTCTCCGATCTCCTGAAAGAAGATCCCGAGATAGTTCGCGACGTCTTTCGCCTGCGGCCCCTTTTTCTCATACGCCTTGACCAGCCAGCGAAGACCTTCGTCATGGTTGACAGGCGTGCCATTCCCGTAGAGATGCATCATGCCGAGATCGATCATGCCGGTCTCGTTATCAAGAGCCGCCGCCTGATTGGCCCAGTGGAAAGTATTCATCCAGTCTTTCTTCATGCGGTATCCGGCGCTGATCTGACTCGCGATGTCGCCTTTGACCTGATCTTCGAAGATCTCCTCTCCTCTCTCCCAGGCTTCCTTCAGGTAGCGAATGGCTTCCTCCGGCTGCGGGGGCCTCTGCTGGAGCGCACCATTCCCCAGATTGATGAGACAGTACACATCGCCCAGGTCATACGCCTTCTGATACCATGCGTTGGCCTCTTCCTGATCTCCCAGCCAGAACGAGCACATCCCGGCCATATTCGCCGCCTCGCCGCGAATGCTCCTCTGCATGTCCTCCGGCATCTGGGGATCTGCCTTCGCATCGTAGCAGCTCTTGAACCAGTGGAACGGCTCACTCG
Source organism: uncultured Dialister sp. (assembly GCA_934193095.1). GTDB lineage: Bacteria > Bacillota > Negativicutes > Veillonellales > Dialisteraceae > Dialister. Next base: position 3,266 of record CAKPUX010000067.1, read on the forward strand.
CATCCGCCGTATCAGGAAGCGTATCCAGAAGATACTGTGCATAGTGCAGCATGCCAAGCGGCGAGCCCAGCTCCGCCGCCTTTTTGACCCAAACGGCGGACTCCTTCATTTCATCCATGAGCGAGCAGCAGAGCGCGATCTGATCCGCAAGGCTGCCGCTTGGCAACATGTCAAAGGCCTTCTTGTACCAGAAAAGAGCTTCTTTGAAATCTCCTTCCACGTGGTAGAGCTGTGCGAGCTGGACCAGTATTTCCGGCCGCCCGCTCTTGGCTGCGACCACCGTGTACTTCAGCGCAGCGCCATAGCGCTCTGCATCCATCGCGATCAGTGCGAGCCGCTGCGCCGCCTCCTCTTCTTTGTAGCCGTGAAAGGCAAAGACCTTCTCCAAGAGCTCCTCTGCCATTTCGATGTTTTGCTTGCAGCCGCGCCCGTCCTGCAGGCAGCAGCCCAGAGAGAACATGCCCTGCACATTGCCCAGCTTCACGCTGGCACGGAGCCATGCGATCCCCCGCTTCGGCGTCGTTTCCAAGAGCACCTCTCCCAAAAGGGCCGCCGCATCCCCCGCGCACTCGCTCTTCCAGTCATAGGCCTTCGCCAGCACATTCTCCGCCTTGATGAGATCCACCTTCACGCCGTAGCCATACGCATAATGAAGCCCCAGATAGAACCAGCCCCAGACATTTTTCCATCGCACGGCAAGCTCGCTGTAGTAGAAAGACCTCTTGAAATCCTGCTGAAACAGATAGTGCTCCGCAAGGAGGCGCGCCGCCTCGCCGGCGGATGCCTTCGGCTCCTCCGCGATCTCTTTCAGAAGGGCTTCACCGTCTGCGCCCATATCTGCGGCCAGCGTCTGATCAAAAATGAGGCGAGCCGCCCAGCGGATGCGGCTCTGCCAAAGCCCCGCTTTCATGCACTTTTTATTCCATGCCCAGCGCTTCTTTTCATTCGCCTTCCTGGCAAGTCCGACGCGGTACGCATCCGCCATCTCATACATCGCCAGCACATCGCCCGTCTTTGCCAGCGCTTCCACCTGCGGCATGTACTGACGGAAGATCCTCTTCTGCGTAAGAGTCCCCGGCCGGCTGGCATAGCCTACATTCAGGGCCGCCAGCAGATCGCCCGCCTTCTTCCCTTCCTCTGCATAGCGCTTCGCCAGCTTTTTGTCCGCCGGAGCGATGTAGCCATGCTTGGCGTATTCGCCCAAAAGGTACATGGCGCGGCCGCTTCCCTCCGACGCTTCGTTTAACAGTACGTCATAGGCTTCCTCTAATTGTCCATCGATGAAAAGTTTTTCGCCTTGTGTCATAAAGAATGTCCTTTGGAATGAAACAGCGGCCACGAAGCGGGCGCTGGAAAATGAAGTGCAGCGGGTGATATGGGTTCAGAAGGGAGGGCGGGGAGGTGCGGCGCATTTCGTCATCCTGAGCGGAGAAAAATGGCTTATCTGAAATAGGAAAACTGCGTCGAAGGATCTAAACGCCGCGATTTTTGAAATAAGCGTTGCTTTCGTATCGGTAGCCTTCCCCTCTAGGGGAAGGCTTATAAAGTCTCCCAGTCACCAGTCACTCCTGTGATACGTGGGGAGTGAATCGTCTCACATGCGTGGTATGAGATCCTTCGGCTCAGTCCCCACTTGTTCTGGCTGGGGGGCACACATGGGACGTTTTCGTCCGCTCAGGATGACGATACGGGGGAGCGGATGGGCTCTTATCTGGGAGATATGTTGCGTGTTTTGGAACTAGCGGTGTTATATTACGATACGAGTAGCCCCTTAGAGAAGGGGCGCGCCAAAGGCGCAGGATGGATTCACGAGGCGGTGTGAAAGACGATGTGAGATTACCCGTCTTCCACCTGTCATCCCGACCGAAGTGGAGGGAGCTTTGTTGTATGGAGGCGGCTTCGCCGCCTTTTTAGAGGATGGTAATCTCGTATCGCAGCCTTCCCCTCAAGGGGAAGGTGCCCCGCAGGAGCGGATAGGGCACTGGCGGTATGAAAGAGAGCGGGAAGGAACATCTCAAGCAGGCGATTTATGAAAGCACCCGAGCGCCGCTCCACGTCGATTTTTATAAAGGGCGATGCCCGAAGGCTGGAGGATAGAAGTCAGATGTCTGATATCTGATGTCTCCTAGTCTAATCCCTGATCCCTAGCTACTAGTCACCAGTCACTATTAATACAGTACATCCAGCACGGCGCACGCCTCAGCTGCGGTCAGCTGACCGGGCGCGCTGGCTTTTTGACCGGCCGCGAACGTGATGGGAGCGCCCAGATCGCTGCCCGCGATGCGGGTGAGCTGACCCGCCTGCCCCATACCGATCGCGATGATCGGCGTCTCGGGAAGATCCTCCCGGACACGGGCCGCCGCCGAGAGGAGCGACGCGGTATCACGGGGCGTCCGTGGCATGACCGCGATCTTCAAAATATCCGCCTTGAAGGACGCCATATTTTCATACGTATCGATCAGCTCCGTCTCGCTCATCGCCCGATGGAACTTGTGATAGCTCATCAAGACGGGGATCCCCTGCTCATGCGCCTGCTTGATCAAAACCTTCGTATCGAGCACTTCATGCCCATACTCCACATCGAGCACATCCGCCCAGTGCGAACGGATGATGAGAGAGAGCAGCGACACGTACTCACCGCCCGGGGTCTTATGCGCCCCGCCCTGGCTCTTCGTGCGCACCGTCGTCAAAAGAGGCACATCCTTGAAATGCCTGCGGATGACCGCATAGGCAGTTTCCAGATCTTTTGTCGCATGGAAATCCTCCTGATTCAGAAGGTAGTCCACACGCCACTCGAGCATATCCAAAGGACAGGATGATAGTGATGCGCATTCCTTTTCCAGATCCTCCAGTGTGGAAGAGACCAGCGGAACGCAGATCTTCGGCCGTCCGCTGCCGATGGTAAGATGTCTGATATTCATAGAGTTCACGCTTTCTGTAAAAACAAGGGCAGGATGCGCCCTTTGGTGGCGAGGAAAAGAGGTTTAACGGGTTCTATAGGTTTAACGGGTTCTATAGGTTCAACGGGTTCAAAGGGTTCAGGTGGCGGCTTCGCCGCATTTTAGATGATGGTATTTCCGTATCGTCAGCCTTCCCCTCGAGGGGAAGGCAAATCGGTGGCGGCTTCGCCGCAAGTATATATAGGTCGATGCCCGAAGGTCAGTGGGTGGCAGGTTCCCCGTTCAGTGTTTCCAAACATCGCCCGCTTGACCGCGAATGACAAAGATCCCTCGGCTGCGCTCGGGATGACGATACGGGAGTCTGATGTCTCCTGGTCTCTTAGCCCTGGTCACTCGAGGCTCCTAATCCCTAGCCACTAATCCCTAGTCCCTAGTCACCAGTCACTAGCCCATCTAACTTCTCCCTTCTCACATGTTCTCTCCCATGCTATAATAGGAAAGATTCATGCGTTTGTAGCTCAGCTGGATAGAGCGGCGGTTTCCTAAACCGTGTGTCGGGGGTTCGAATCCCCCCAAGCGCACCAAGCAAAGCACTCCGAAAGGAGTGCTTTTTTGTTTGGGTTCAGGGTTAGCCCCTTGGGCGTGCCGTCCTTCGATTGCGTGCGAAAGAGGGGGGGAGCGGGGGAGCAGGTTCAGAGGGTTCAATGGGGGTGGTGCGGCGCATAAAAATCAGAAGCGCCGCAGAGTATTAAAATAAGCGTAAAGCGCGTCCCCCCTTGAAGAAGGGGGGTGCCCGAAGGGCAGGGGATAGACTGCCTCGAAGAGGCAGAATTCTGCAGAATGAGAACCGGGAAATGTGGAATAGACGGTAGAACGTCTGGAACAGATGGCATGCTTTCCGCTACGTAGAAGGGTGCCGCTACGCGGCACATCCATCCTGCGCCTTTGGCGCGCCCCTTCTCTAAGGGGCTACCCAACTTCTTGGGAGCCCTAATCCCGAGCTACTAATCCCTAATCCCTGCTTTCAAACTTCAGGTTGATGGGTTCAAAAGGGTGGGCAGAGTTGGTGCGGCGCATAAAAAATGAAGCGCCGCGAGTATATATGGGGCGATGCCCGAAGATTTTGTGGATAACAGGTTTCCCGTTTGGCGTTTACAAACATGGTCCGCCTGACCGCGAACGAAAAAGATTCGAGGGCTTCGCTCGAAATGATGATACGGGAGAGCCTAACGTCTCCTAGTCACCAGTCACCAGCCACCAGTCAAAACAGCTTCTTGATCTTTGCGAGAATCCCTTTCTCCTTTTTTTCTTCTTTGGGCGGAGCCGGTTTCTCGATCTCCTGCGCGGGGGCCTCCTTGGGCTTTCCGGCCTCGCTCGGGCAAAAGGGGGCGGGCGCGGTGAAGGTGGGCATCCGCAGGACCGGAGGCGCCATGATCTTCGGCTTCACGATATGACGGGTGCGGGCGGCGGGGCGGGCTTCGCTTCGGCCGTAGGGGACATAGTGGTACGCCCCCGAGGAAGGATCCGGGACATTTCTGTCGCAGATGTACTTCGTGCCGTTGAAATCGATGCCGCGAAGACGTTCGAGCAGCATGGAGGCCATGACCTGCGGGGAGAAGTAGGAGAAGGGCAGCGATGGCGCCATGCGGGCGATGGAGGAGAGGAAGGAGCCTTTCACATCGTCCATCGTCATATGCAGACCTTTCCTGATCTCATCCATGAGCAGGATCATGCCCTTCTGCGTCGGGAAAAGGTTCTCGTAGGGCACGAGGTTGTTCTTATTGCCCATACCGGACATATCCATGAAGAAGACGAGGTAAAGGTAGGGCAGTGCGTAGTCATTGTGCTTGATGCGGATGTAGAAATTCGCCACGGTATAGTACATGTTGCGGAGTTTCGACCATTCCCCCGCCATGGTGTAGAGGGAGATCTTCTGCTGAAACGCGCGGTAAAGGATGCCGCGGGCGGTGTAGGACTCGCCGCGGGCGGAGAGAGCGGTCTGCGACTCACCGATCTCGCCCTCGGTCAGACCGTAGTTCTCACGGACGTTCAGTACGTAGGCCATGTGGTGTCCGACCTCCGCCTGCCCTTCCTTGGTAAGGACGTAGATCTTCGGGACGCCATGAGCATAGTCCTTCTCCGGCACTTTGGCGATGACACGACCCACGAGCTCGGCGTGTGTGCCTTCCCCGGAGAGATCGTATCGTTTGAGGAAATCGGAGAGCGCTTTGTCCGGCAGCATGGTGAGCGTCTCCTGCGGACGGCTCATGCGGATCCAGCCGTCATCAAAGAGCTCTCCGATGCGGTCATTGGCATCACGCCCGTAGATGCTCTCTTTATAAGGTGGCACCTTGTGGTGCGCCGGCTTGCCATCGAAGTAGTCCAAGAGCAGGATGTCTTTGATCGATAGTCCCATGGTATCCCTCCTTTCTTCCGTAATTCAGATGGGCGAACGATGAAAGGTCGATCGCCCGTCACAAAAAATGGGATCGGGCATCGCCCTTCTTCTATGGACGGCGCAGCTGCCGTCACCATTTCTCTTTTTGTATCATCGCTATGTATCCATCCTCAAGTATAATACAGCCGGGGTATGCTTGGCAATCAAAAAGGCGATGCCCGTTACTGGGTATCGCCTTTTTGATCATGAGAGAACGAGGTGCAATGGGGATCACGGAAAAATTGACGGCTTCACCGCAATGTTAGACAATGGTACTTCCGTATCGTCAGCCTTCCCCTCGAGGGGAAGGTGCCCCGAAGGGGCGGATAGGGCACCAGCGGTATGAAAGAGAGCAGGAAGGAGTGTCTCAAGTACGTCGTTTATGAGAGTACCCGAGCGCCGCTGACGCGGTCCCCCTTCCCCGATGGGTAATGCTATTAAGTTAAGCGGCAGAACGTTCTTGGCTCCCCATCGGGGGAGCTGCCCGAAGGGCTTGTGCAAGCGAACTGGATTTTTAGGAGTAAAGCGACGCGAAAATCCAGTGAGACGCCATTTCGAACGAAGTGAGATGAGGGGGCTACGTAGC
>CAKPUX010000068.1 GCA_934193095.1 uncultured Dialister sp.
CCGAAGGGGGAAGCAAGACGTTACGTAGCTAACGATTTCCTTAACTTAATAGCCTTCCCCTCTAGGGGAAGGTGCCCCGCAGGGGCGGATAGGGTGACTATGGTATGAAAGACAGCTGGGATAAGGTTTACCGGTCACTCCTATGAGAGCTGCAAGTCCCCCGCGGCAACACGCTTTATGGGGGACTGGGTTTCCCATTGAGCATGCATCACTTATAGGATCTGCGAAATTCATCAGATCAGTTTTCTGAAATACGGGATCTTCTTGATTCCCCACGTCAGCACCACACCGAGTGCGTAGGCAAGAGTGATCCAGATGACGGCATCGAAGAAGGGGAAGCGGTAGAGATAGACCAGAAGAACGCGGGAGAGGATGATGTGCGTGATATTTCTTGTGATTTCTTCGAAGAGCATGACACCGAAGGAGATGCCTCCGAGGAAGACGAGGCGGCGCGACCAAGCATCGGAGATGTGGTGGGTCATGAAGTACCAGCGGGTGAGGCAAAAGACGAAGGCGGTATTCAGGAAGAGGAAGGAGTCGTAGAAGCGCTCGGAGATGGCTTCCGTCATGCCGCCGGCGCATACGCCGTGGTAGTAGGTCATGAAGCCGGCTATGGCGGTGCCGATGATGGCGATAAGCCCCAGTCTTGCAAGATTTCTCTTTGTGAGCCATGTGTCGGGAAGTACATGCTCGATCCAGTAGCCCATGAGGAAGTAGAAAGACGGCTCGCTGATCGCGAGAAGCGGGTTTACAAAGTAGTTCATCTCCGCGCTGCCCTTGAAAATGAGAAAGGAAATGACAGGCACGCAGCCAACGAAGAAAAGATTGAGCCCGATGAGGTAGAGATAGAGATCCTCCGTCATGGCCTTCACCAGTTTTCTCCAGATGGGGAGCATCAGGAGAAAGCCGATATATATGTATAAGAAATAATAAGCGGTTGCCATCTGCGAGGAGTAGAGCATCGTGAAGAATTTCGCGATGTGACCGGGGATGGTGAGGGGGAGATTATGGTAGAACCAGACATAGTTAATGAGAGAGAAGACAAAGATGACCTGAAGGAAGCGCCAGATGCGTTTCTTGAAGATGGTGGAGATCGGCTCTTCGCGTCCCAGAAGCAGTGCGCCCGAGATCATGAAAAAGATAGGCACCGCGGTCTTTACCCAGAAGGGGACGGCGAGGTAGAAAGGATAAAAGAGCGACTCGGGGCGGTGAATGAAAATAGAGAAACCTTCGGTCGCACTATGGGTGAACATGACCAGCCAGATGCAGAGGAAGCGCAAAAATTCGATGTGAAGCAGCTTCTTTTTGGCGGGCTTGGACGTCGGTGTGGGGGTATCATTTGTCATGAGAAAACCTTCTTTGCTAATATATTTGCGGCTTAATCATACCATGAATGGAGAGGAGGGGAAAGGGCTTTGGGTCAGGGCTCGTGCGGCAGCTCCCTTTGAACGCATTGCTTCCCCATGCCGTAAGCCCCATTTCTCTTTCCAAATCTATGCCCGTGTGTTATAATTTCTTTAACCCAATGCATAGTACAAGACGCAACCGCTGGTGAGCAAGACGTAGGATGGTATTTTCGGAGGCGGATGGAGGGTCATGTGCTTGCAAAATAGAAATGGAGGAAAAGTAGAATGGCAGGTAAAAAATGGAAGAAAATTTTGGCAGCAGGTCTTTGCGGGCTGATGGCTGCGGGTCTCATCGCAGGCTGCGGCGGCAGTGACGGCGGCAAGAGTGATGCGAAGATGAAGGTCGGGGTGGTACAGATCGTACAGCACCCGGCACTGGATGAGTCGAACAAAGGCTTTGTCGATGCACTGAATGAACAGGGGCTGAAAGACAAGGTCGATATCGATCAGCAGAATGCCCAGGGCGACCAGTCGAATCTACGCTCGATTGCCAATCGCTTCGTTTCCGGGAACTACAACCTGATCTGTGCGATCTCTACACCGGCAGCGCAGACGATGGCGAATGCGACGGACAAGATCCCGATCATCTGTACGGCGATCGCTGATTTCGAAAATGCGAAGCTCATGAAGTCGGAAAAAGCGCCGGACAGCAATATCACAGGGACCCACGACAGAGGTCCGCTGGATAAGCAGGTGGCACTCATTCATGAGATCCAGCCGAATGCAAAGAAAGTCGGTATCATTTACAATTCCAGTGAAATCAACTCCGTCATTCAGGCCGATCGTCTGAAAAAGGCTTGCCAGCCGCTTGGCATCGAAGTCGTCGAGCTCACGGTGAACTCGGTGAATGATGTGCAGCAGGTGGCCGAGGGCTTCCTTGGAGGCAAGGTCGATGCGATCTTCGTTCCGACGGATAATATCATTGCTTCGTCCATTCCGACACTGATGGCCGTCGCAAATAAGGAAAAGATCCCGGTCTATGGCGCAGAGGTGGGTCATGTGAAGTCCGGCGTCCTTGCTTCGGAATCTATCAGCTTCTATGACATTGGTCATAGAGCAGGTGAGATGGCAGCAGAGATCCTGAAGGGCAATAAAAAGGTCAAGGATTTCCCTGTCGAAGGCGCTGACAAATCGAAGCTTTACATCAATAAAGCAGAAATGGAAACGCTTGGCATCACCATCCCTCAGTCGGTTCTGGACCGCGCGGAAATGATGTAGTAGTAAGGAAACGCTGAATTACCTTAAGCAGGCATTTGCCGGGAGATACGGTTTGCATGTTCCCGGTGTATAAGTAAGGCATACAAAGGAGTAACCTTTTCCGTGAAAGAGGAAGAGGTTACTTTTCCTTGTATAAAAGAGAAAGGAAAACCTCATTGGCTTCGAAACTGAAACAGCTGTGGTGGCTCATGCTCATTTTCGCCATCTGCAATATCGCGATGGCTATTCTCCTCTATAATGACAGACCGGTACCTGTGGATGAAAATCCGCCGGTCCCGATCGCTAGGAAGGAAGTCTATAGCATCGGTATCCTGCAGTCGGACGATCTGCCTGAGCAGGATAAAATGCTTCAAGGCGTCATGGCGTCTCTTGAAGCCGGCGGCTATCAGGACGGAAAGAATATGAAGGTCGAGCTCGTCAAAGCAGATGGCAGTGAACACAAAGTGAAGAGCGCGGTGAATCAATTCGTCCGCAGCAAGAAGGATCTCATCATTGCCATCGGCACTCCATCAGCCAAAGCGGCCGCAAAGGTGACGAAGAGCATCCCTGTCGTCGGCGTCGGCGTTCTTTATTTCCAGAAGGACAAAGACTTCGAAGACCATGAAAACTTCACCGGTATCAGCGACTATCCGCAGGTCGTGAATCAGGTACGGATGGCATCGCGCTTCATGAAACTCGATCCGATGGGCGTGATTTACAATCCCAAGGATGAGGGGGCTCTAAAGCAGGTCAAGATGCTTCGCGCCGTCGCAGAACAGAAGCAGCTGAAGCTGGTGGAGATCAAGTATAACGACAGCGAAAAAGCAGGGCCGCAGTTTGAAAAACTGATCTCTCAGGTCAAATGCGTCTATATGCCGGAAGATCCGATGGTTCTTGCACACTTTGATGAAATGGTGAAGATCGCCACAGACGCCTGGGTGCCGATCATTGGCGAGCAGAAGGAAATGGTTTCCCGCGGAGCAGTCCTCTCCGTGTCTCCGTCCTATTACCGCATGGGATTCTCCGGCGGGCGTATGGCCTGCTGGCTTCTTGCGGGAGAAAAGATCCCGAAGGACATCCTCATCACCAAGCAGCATGATCCGGATCTTGTCATCAACATGAGACAGGTGAATGCACTCAATATTCCACTCCCTGGTGACATCTGGCAGCGCGGCAGAAAGCTCTATCTTTATGATGGACAGCCGGCAAGACCGTAAAACAGGGCTGTTTATTGATCGTTCTCGGTCGTTTGCAGCATAGGGCGTACGCTTTTAAGGGAAGTTCATCGGATGGATTTCCTTTTGATTTTATTTCGTAGCATAGCAGAAAAGGAGCATTGAATTTACATGGCAGATTTAGCATTTTCCACCGTTGCCCAGGGGCTCATGTGGTCCATCCTGGCCATCGGCGTATTTCTTTCCTTCCGCGTACTGGATGTACCGGATATGACCTGCGAAGGCAGCTTCCCGCTGGGCGGTGCTATCGCAGCATCTATGATCGCAGCCGGCGCTTCGCCATGGCTTGCCATTGCAGCCGGTGCTTTCGGCGGTCTTCTGGCCGGTATCGTGACCGGTATTCTTTACACGAAGCTCAAGATCCCGGCGATCCTCGCAGGGATCCTGACCATGATCGCGCTCTACTCGGTGAACCTGCATGTCATGGGTAAAGCGAATATTTCCCTGCTTCGTGTGGACACCATCTTCTCTACCACGGCGAGCCTCCTGCACGTCAGCAACTCTGTCGCGGCCTTCCTCGTGCCGGCAGTGCTGCTTTTCCTCTGCAGTGCTTTCATTTACTGGTTCTTCGGTACCGAGCTTGGCATGTGCATCCGCGCGACCGGGTATAATACACAGATGGTGCGCGCCCAGGGTGTAAATACAGATACCATGATCATCATCGGTCTTTTCATTTCGAATGCCCTCATCGGTCTCTGCGGTGCGGTCGTTGCACAGAACAATGGCTTTGCTGACGTAGGCATGGGCATCGGCACCATCATCATCGGGCTCGCATCCGTCATCATCGGCGAAGTTATTCTTGGCGTCGACAGCTTCTCTGCTTCTCTCGCTGCCGTCATCCTCGGCTCCGTCATTTACCGTGTGGTCATCGCTGTCGTCCTCTATATGGGCATGCCGCCGAATGATCTGAAGCTTTTTACTGCTATTATTGTTGTCCTTGCACTGGCTGCGCCAATGATCAAAGGCAAAGTCAATGTCGGAAAGTGAGGCTGATCCCATGTTAAAAGTTACCAACATCAGCAAAACCTTCTTCAAGGGCACCAGCAATGAAAAGAAAGCATTGAATGGTTTGTCGCTCACTCTGAATGACGGTGATTTTTGTACCGTCATCGGCGGCAACGGCGCGGGCAAGAGTACGCTTCTTAATGCCATCGCCGGCGCGTATATTCCCGATGCAGGGACGATCGAGATCAATGGCACGGACGTCACCCGCGTCAGCGAATACAAGAGAGCGAAGTATATCGGCCGCGTTTTCCAGGATCCGCTGAAAGGCACTGCGGCTGGTATGCAGGTCGAAGAGAATCTTCTGCTCGCTTCTCGAAGAGGGGAGAGCCGCCGTCTGAAATGGGCTTTTTCCGCAGGAGATCATGAGAAATACAGAGACATGGTGGCTCGTCTGGATCTAGGTCTGGAGGATCGCCTCGGCACCCGCATCGGACTTCTTTCCGGCGGGCAGCGCCAGGCTCTCACGCTGCTCATGGCGACCATGAAAAAGCCGGACATCCTTCTTCTTGATGAACCGACAGCCGCTCTCGACCCGAAGACAGCGTCCAAGGTGCTGAAAATCACCGATGAGATCGTCACCGAACAGCATCTGACGACACTGATGATCACGCACAACATGAGAGACGCGCTGAAATACGGCAACCGTCTCATCATGATGAACAGCGGTCGTATCATCGCGGACTACACACCGGAAGAAAAGAAAAATCTCACCATCGAAGATCTGCTGAAGAAATTCGAAGAGACCAGCGGTACGGTCAGTGACCGCGTCGCTTTGGGATAAAGGGAAAGCCTCTCTGCGCCAATGGCAGAGAGGCTTTTGGCATTTTAGTGTGACTAGTGGCTGGTGACTAAATACTACCTTCGGGTATCGCCCCATATATACTCGCGGCGAAGCCGCCACCTTCATTCGAGTAGAGCTTTCATCCAGCTTCAAAGGACGGTACGCCCCACGGACTAAGTTTGAAAGCGGGGATGAGTAGCTAGGGATGAGTGGCTAGGGATTAGGAGTCTCAAGTGACTGGTGACTCGTGACTGGAATGCCAGCTCATGGCACCACCATTTCTCATTTCTAATTTCTCATTCAATCGAGGCTTTCAAAAGTCATCAAGGGGCGAGCCGCCCCAGGGGTTAACCCTAAACCTTGAACCCTGAACCTGTAATTCCCCTTGCACTTTCCTTGATTTCCATGTATAATAATTATCGTTGTGAATACTGTATCCCAGTGGCACGTATCTCCGGCGGCGACTTAGATACAGCTCATGTGTTATTTTAGGAGGCTATTATGCTTACAACCGAACTGAAGAAAGAAATCATCGAACAGTATGCCACCCATGAAGGTGACACCGGATCTCCGGAAGTTCAGATCGCTATCCTCACCAAGAGAATCGTTCTGCTCACCGAACATCTGAAATCCCACAAAAAGGATCATCATTCCCGTCGCGGACTGCTGAAAATGGTCGGCCAGAGAAGAAATATGCTCGACTACCTGCGTCGCAGCGATATTGAACGTTACAGAGCTCTCGGTGCTAAACTGGGCCTGCGTCTGAAATAATTAAAAATTTTTCCACTTATATAGACATAGATAATTCACAGGAAAGCAGTGGCCAATGCCGCTGCTTTTTTGTTGCTGCAAAAGGAGCATCGGGCGAACACGGATGCATCAGGGCGGATCAGACCGGTTAGCGGCTGACGGCCACGTTTTCTTATGTTTATACAAAAAACATTGACCTTATTCATAAAATGCTATACAATTTATAACAAAGTATCTTCCATACTTTCGGAGAGTATGGCTTCGTTTATGCAGATATTTCAGCCTATGCATAAAAGTATGTTTATGAATTGCTTGAGGAGGACAGCTATGAAACGATATAGAATCATGAAAATCAAAGAGATCATTCAGTCGCAGATCATCGAGACACAGGAAGAGCTGGCAAATGCTCTCAAAAAAGAAGGGATCGTCGTGACACAGGCGACGGTATCCCGCGATATCAAGGACCTGATGCTTCTCAAGATCCCGTATGGTGATGGGCATTATCGGTATGCTCTCCCGAGTGAAAAGCCGAATGTGATGTCTAAGAGTCACACCGCGATCCTTTTCCAGGAAGCGGTCATCCGGATCGATAGTGCGATGAATATGGTCGTGCTTCACACATTGCCGGGTTCTGCATCCTCGGTCGCCTTTGCCATCGATCATTCCAGGACAGAAGAGGTCATCGGTACACTGGCGGGGGATGATACGGTGCTCCTGATCCTGAAGACGCCGGAAGATGTACCGGCTATGATCAAAAAGCTTCAGGGTCTCTTGAAAAATTGACGAGGTTGCCATGCTGCAGAGTTTACATATCGTGAATTTTGCCATCATCGAGGATACGGTGATCGATCTCACGAAAGGGGTCACGATTTTTACGGGTGAGACAGGAGCGGGGAAGTCGATCCTGATCGATGCGCTTGCGGTTCTCACCGGACGGCGTGCGAAGACGGATCTCATCCGTACCGGCGCCGATTTCTTCAAAGTGGAAGGGATCTTCTATGCGGATGACAGCATCGTCTCTGCTTTGCAGGAGCTTGGGATCGAGTGTGAGGGGCGCGAAGTGATCCTGTCGCGCAAGCTGAATAAGTCGGGGCGCGGTCTCTGTACCATCAATGGGGATTTCTGTACCGTCAAACAGCTTCAGAAGATCGGCAAGATGCTGGTGCGTCTGCATGAACAGAATGACAATATGGAGCTCCTATCCATCCCTTTCTGTGAAAAGATGGTAGATTCGGGGACATCGGAGGTAGTAGCTGCCTACAGGGACTATCAGGATTCCTACCGGGAGTGGAAAAAGCTGAAGGATGCCCTCGAGGACTATGAGAATGCGAAGCAGGAGCGGGAGCGGCGGCTGGACATTCTGGAGTGGGAGCTTTCCCAGATCTCTTCTGCGCATCTTTTGCCGGATGAGGATGAGGAGATCGAGAAGAAGCTCTCCGTCCTCCAGAACCATGAGCGCATTTTCCGATCGGTGCATCAGGCACTGGAGCTTCTGACGGCAGAAAATGGTCCGCAGGATGCCATCGGGGATGCGATCCGTGAGGTGTCATCGGTTTCCAAGTATGACGAAGCGCTGGAAGCCTTCGTCGAGTCACTGAACAGTGCCTCGTATGCGCTGGAAGATGCCATCAATGGGCTTGATTCCTACATTTCAGATACCGACTTCTCTGAGGAAGAGCTGAATGAACTGCAGAGCCGCGATGAAGTGATCTCTGAAATGAAACGAAAGTATGGTCCGACGCTTTCGGATGTGCTCGCCTATGAAGCAAAGGCAAAAAAGGAATATGAGGCGCTGAAGGAAGTCATCTATGACAATGAGGCGCTTCAAAAAAATTATGCATCACTGACCGGTCTTTTGATGAAGAAGGCAGAGGTGCTGAATCGGTATCGCATGATCTCCTCGAAGAAAATCCTCACAGGGGTCGTCACGACGCTGAAGGATATGGGCATGGAAAATGCGCGGATGGAGCTGCACCTCGTCGCTCAGAAGAGCCCGATGCCCAATGGCGCAGAGGAGATGGAATTTTATTTTTCGGCGAATCCGGGGGAGCCGCTCCGCAGCATGCGCGATACGGCATCCGGCGGGGAGATCTCCCGGATTGCGCTTGCCATCGAGATGGTGATCTCTCACCTGCTCTCGCAGCAGACACTGATCTTTGATGAGATCGATGTCGGCATCAGCGGTAAGGTGGGGCTCAAGGTCGCCAGAAAAATCGCCTGCCTGGCGAAGACGATCCAGGTACTCTGCATCACGCACCTTCCGCAGACTGCCTGTGCAGCGGTTCGGCACTATCAGATCGTGAAGACGATCGCAAATGGCCGTACATCGACAAAGGCTGTACTTCTTAATGAGACGCAGCATTTGGACAATATCGCACAGATGATCTCCGG
>CAKPUX010000069.1 GCA_934193095.1 uncultured Dialister sp.
GTACTTCTCTCAAAGTAAAACCTTTTTCAGGTACTGTGATCCATTCCATGATGTTATTATCCTTCTTTCAGTATATAAGTTGGCGGATTCAAGGTTCAGGGTTATCCCCCGCGCGGGTGCCCTTTGATTGCGTGCGAAAGAGGGGGGCGGGTTCTGTAGTTTCTACGGGTTCAAAGGGGTTGGTGCGGCGCAAATAATAATGAAGCGCCGCGGAGTTTTGATAGCGCTTCGCGCTGTCGTCATTTCGAGCGTAGCCGAGAAATCTATATTGCAGAACGCTCATTGCCTGATGTGAGGCAGCACCAAGACATCGTTTCCCCTCAGCGCATACACGCTGATTTCCGCAGTGCAGTAGAGATCCCTCGGCTACGCTCGGGATGACGATGCCGGAGAATCCCAGTCACCAGTCGCTAGTCACTCCTAATCCCCAATTCCTAATCCCTAGCTACCTAGTCACCAGCCACCAGTCACTTATTTAACCAACGCCATAAACGCTGCGATCTCCTTCTGCTTCATCTTGTACGATACCTTATTACAGATGAGGCGGGCGGAGAAATCCATGAAATAATCATACGCTTCGAGCCCATTCTCGCGAAGCGTCGTGCCCGTTTCTACGATGTCGACGATGACATCCGAGAGGCCGACAAGCGGCGCCAGCTCGACAGAACCATTCAGCTTGATGATATCGATGGGCTGGAAGCGATCTGCAAAATATTTTCGCGCGATCGACGGATACTTCGAAGCCACCGTCAGGATCCGCTTCTGCATGACCTTCTGATTTCCCTTGATACCAGACACCGCCATGCGGCAGCGGCCGATCCCAAGATCCAGCACCTCATAGACATCCTCTTCCCCGTCCTCCATGAGGACATCCTTCCCGACGATGCCGGCATCAGCTGCCCCGCGGCGCACATACACCGCCACATCCGGGCTCTTCACCAGCGTCACGCGGATACGCTCCTCATCATCGGTGAAAATGAGCTTGCGGCTCTCATCCGAATAATCCGAAAAATGGAAGCCCCCCTCCGCCAGCTGTTTCATGACCGTCTTCGCGATGCGCCCTTTCGCCAGTGCAATATGCAGCATACTAGAGACCTCCCAATTTTTCTTGCAGCTCTTCCTTCGTGAGCGCCGCCCCCTCTAAAAGGAAACGCCCCTCTTTATAAGAAACGATCAATTTATAATCACCTCTGGCGATCGCATTCGTACTCGCGACCCCCATCACCGAGTAGCCCTTCTTGCGCCACCCCATGAGCGTCACGATGAGATCCCGATCCGCCTTCTCATAGACCACCGCCAGATCGCACGAGGGTGCCATCTCTTCCAAAAGATTTGAGTCCGCCATCACTTCATAAAGCAGATTCATATTCATCCCGAAGCCGCACGCCGGACGCGGCACCTGGAACTGCGCCGCCAGCGAATCATACCGCCCGCCGGAGATCAGGGAGTACAGCGCGCCATCCGCATAGATGCGGAAAACCAAGTCCGTATAGTATCCCATGTGCGATGTGAAGCCGAAGTCCAGCTGCACGCGATCCGCATAGCCCGCGACCGCCAGATACTCATACACCTTCTCAAGGCGAGCGAGGGCATCCGCCATCTTATGATTCAGGCAAAGACCTTCCGCACGCTTCAGCGTCTCTTCATAGCTGCCAAAGAGCCGCGGCAGCTCCAAGAGCACATCCCGCTGGATCTTCGTGATCGACAGCCGGTCAGCCAGCTTTTCGAAGGAAACGAGATTTCTCTTCTCCAGGAACTCACGCACCTGCGACAGCTCCTCCTTCGAGAGACGCAGCTCTTCGAAAAGCGCATCCATGTACGCCACGCTTCCGAGATCGATACGCATATCATGGATGCCCACCGACTCCAGGAATTCCGCCGCCATCACCATGACCTCGCCATCACACTCCGGCGTCTCATCCCCCAGGACTTCGACCCCACTCTGCAGGAAATACTTCCCGTGCGTCGACTTGCCATAGTATTCGCGGAAGACCATCGACACGTAGCCGAATTTCAAAAGCTGCCGCGCATCCGGATACTCGCGCGACGCCGTCTTCACAAGAGGCACCGTCACATCCGGCCGCATGACCAGCACCTCGCCCTCACTGCTGATGGTCTTGATCATCTCGCGCTGCAGCTGCGGGAAATAGGTGCCGTATGTATCATAATCCTCAAAAGTCGGCGTCTGGATGATCTTGCATCCGTGCCGCCGCATGACGGAAACCACCGCACTCTCGATGCGGTCATAATTTTTCATTTCCTCTTCATGCACCATTTTTAAATCGTCTATTGCATGAGCCATACTAGCCCTCCTCTTTCTTTGTTATGGTTATACTTTATCACGATAAAGAGAAAAAGTAAAGGGGTTGACGTATTTTTTCCCACGCTCGTACATCATTTTCATTTCTAACGTGCGCCTCACGGCTCTTCACAAATAAAAATGCGCAGACCATAGGCCCGCGCATCCCAAACAACACGTATTTTCTTACATCATAAGAGATCCTTTTCTAAGGGGTATCTCTCCAAAAGTTTCGTTAAATCCTGTCGCGCAATCAGTTTGACGCCGGCTGCAGCGGCTCGTTCTTTATCATGGCTCGTGAAATCAAGTGCATTTGTGACTACCACCCCTGAAAAATGATACCCGAGCTTTTTCTCATAAAACGGGATCGCGCTGTAGATGGCTTCCACGCTATCATGAGACAGGCTTGCCCCCATCATCTGCTGGCATCGCACCAAAAGTCCCCGCCGGGATTTCTGATCGGTTTCCACAACCACATCTACCCCGTAATTATTGGTTTGCTTCGTCTCTTCCGCCGCATAGCCGGGGATACTCGCATAGAGTTTCGCCACCATGCGTTCAAACACATCGCCTGTCACCTTATCTGTGTCTTCGATTGTCCAATATGACGATGTGCTGCAGGCAGATCCCGATTCCAGGTCATTATTCCATCCTACCAGCTCATTATATATATACTGCCCATCTACTTCGGTATCCGCGGTAGGGAAAATGACACTCTGACTCAGTGAACGCTTGTACTGCAAAAGCTGATCCAACTTCACATCGAAGGAGTCGCCCCCTTCATACTGAGCAATCGGCAAGTACACATGCACCTCTTTTTTCTGCCCGATGCGATACACGCGATCCGTTGCCTGATCCTCCTTGGCTGGATTCCAGCAGCGACTCAAATGGATAACATGGTTCGCTGCCGTAATGTTAAAGCCGACGCCACCAGCCTCTGCAGAAAGGATCAGAATCGCAAACCCCTCCTTTTGATTGAAGGCATCCACGATCTGCTGTCGCTTCAGGCCTATCAGTTCTCCATTGATGGGCGGCTGAATGGAAATCCCGAATGCCTTTTCCAGAAAACGCTTCAGGATGCGCTGCATTTTTCGGCTCGTCACAAAGATCAGTACTTTTTCTTTTCTGGCTTTGATATTCACCAGGGCCTGAAATGTCGCCTTCAACCGCGCTGACATATTGAAAAAAGCATCGACACTCATATTTTCAAACGTACTATCCGCATATGAAGTCAGATGCGGGCAAAGCGATGTATCTCGAAGCAACGCAATCACTTGCAGGATATTTCCTTTTTTCTTCTTTGCGTCAGCAATTATTTTTTCATACGCTTCTCTCTGCACAGGAGGCATCAGCACAGGTTTCGGTATGACCTCTTTATGCGGCAGTCCTTCCAGGTAGTCAGTCTTCTGCCGCCTGAGGAAAATCGGCTGAAGCTCTTGTTCCAATTTCTTTCCCAGAGCTTCCTGTCCAGCCATATCTCCATGCAGTTTCTTTAGTTGGTTTTGGTAGGTGTTACAGAAATTCTTCAAATCCCGCAAACGTCCTGGCTCTACGAAATCCATGATACTCCACAGATCCACCCATGCGTTCTCGACAGGCGTCCCTGTAATAGCGATTGCAAAATCATATTTCATGGATTTCACTGCATTCGTGATGAGTGTCACTGGGTTTTTGATCTTCTGCGCTTCATCAAGCACCATGAATGACCAGTCAATACAACCAAAGCTGATATCGTAATTACGAAGCGTTTCATAAGAAGTCAATACAATCCTGTTCTTTGCCACCGGAGAAAAATCAAGGCGCAGATCATGCCCTCTTTTGAAATCTCTGAAACTATTTCCATACAGAGGGACTATCTCTTCAAAAACGCCTTCTTTCACAAAGTGAATGAATTCGCTTTCCCAATTTGCCAAGAGCGATACCGGGGCCACCACCAGAACAGAGTTCATGTCTTTTTCACCATAGGCATTCTTGACTCCGGAAATCAATCCCAAAACCTGCATGGTTTTGCCAAGCCCCATGTCATCGGCGAGAAGTACCCCCTGATACCCTGCCTTCCAGTTTTGTGCCATCCAGCGAATGCCCTCTTTCTGATAGGAAAAAGGCACTACGCTATCTTTGAAACCGGATAATACCTGCTCCATCGACAAATCCGCGCCCAATTTTTGAAAACGCGCCTCTCTTCGCTTCTGCCTCCTCTGCTCATTTGCCTGCTCGTAGCCTACACTTTCGGCATTTTCTTCACTGATCAGGTTTCCTCTATCTTCCTTTGGCTTCTCTCCGTCTGCGTCACCATCGGTAATATCTGTTTCGCCTTGCTCCTTATCCTTCATCACCTTCTCAATGAACGCACTAGTAAGTTTGTACGTTTTCTCTTGATAAGAAATCGAAGACTTGCCATTTACCAGAGCATTCTTGATCAATTCTTTGAGAATCGCCACATTTTCCTCGGTCACTTCCGGTTCGTCAAGTTCATCAATCCCGTCAAAATCTTCTCTCCCTACACTCCCTTCCTCCGGCAGCCAGCCGCCTTCTATCCCTTTGAGGTAAGGATAATTTTTTGCGTTAAAAGCTCCATACTCAATCACACGATCCGAGTACTCGCTCCGATCAAAGCGAAATGGAGCTCCGGTAAAGACACTTTGTGGAGACATAACCAAGGTTTTGGCCTGCTCCTTTGTCAGTTTCCGTGCCTCCTTGATCTGCTGCAATCCATCTTGCTGCTCCTGATCAAATACGTAATAGGTACGATCTTTCCCCATGTACGACCGCTGCGCTTTGCTCCCGTTTTTAAACTTGCGTCCAAATTCACTGGCATCCTTCTCCCCATAAGGACTACCATCAGCATTCAAAATGATGGGAGAGGCATAATATGTACCATCCGTATCTTCTTTTACCGAGATACTTAAATAATCAGGTGCCACTACATCGATCTTTTCCAAAAACGGATCGAGTCTGGCGTCAATCTTTTTGGCATTCTCCTTGATGAGTGCCACATATCGCAGGCTGCAAGCTAAGATTTTCTCTCGCTCTTTCAATCGACCAATCTCAGCATTACATGACGATGCGCTTTTCAAGATGGCATACTGCGCCTCACTGCACATATAACAGCACCCGGGACGAATATTTATATAGGAGCCAATCACTTCCGGATTCATGAAATATGTCCCATCCGCTTTTTGAAAATTCACTTTCAAGCGGAAACTGTTATTCTGCGGCAGACCTTCTTTCCCTACAAACAACGGATAGGGAAATATGGGAGGCAGCGTCAAGAGCTCCCTTTCATCACGCGAAAAAGAGACAGCTGTCTCGTGAGAGATCCGATAGGAATCTCCCACCTTCACTGCCTTTCCTTCCATTTCCAACATATCCAGTTCTGTATGGATATCTTCCCACTGGGGGCTATCCCCCTCCCAATGAAAATGGTATCCCTCTTCGCTGCAAGTCCAGTAGGATATATTCATGGCTATACCTTCACCTTCCATTGCTGTTTCTCTCTCCAAATGCCGCAATGATCATAAATCCAGTTTCTCACCTTAGGCTGCCAGTTCGGTCCTCTCCCCATCGGATTGGTATGAACAAACTCCTGCTCCGTATCTGAATTTATTAAATGGCTGTAAGGAATCGTACGGTGTCCCTGAGCAAAAATCTGGATTGGCGATTTGGCGCGGCTATAGATGCGGAGCTTTCCGTTATAACTGACCTCTATAAAAGTATACTGCCCTATCGTAAATACCAAGAGACTCGTGTCAGAAGATTTTCCTTCCAGAAAATCATATGCCATTAGCTTGCTCTTCTCCTCTTTTGGCCGGTCATTCAGAATGAGCTTTGCCTTTTGGCCTATGATGATGCGGGAAGCACGTATTTCATCCATGTACGCGCTCCAAAAAGCCTGACGATACTTCCACCTCCTATCGGCCGTGCTGGCAATGATATGAAAGAACACGGCAAAGTCATTTTTGACCAGCCAATGCAAGAAAATTTCCTTTGCTTTTTCTTCCACGTATATCCAATCCGTATCATTCCCTCTCGGATCTCCCATGTACCGAAAAACAAGCTGCATCAGCCAGTTCTTCGCACTGTCACTGCCTTCTTCGTCCACGCTGATGATGACAGGCCCGACTACTTTGGGAACCAACACTCTATAACTCCGATTTTCCGTCAAATCTTTAAGCAGGTTCTGCTTCGCATCCAATCCGATATCCATTTGAAACGCATTCACTATAGCGGCTTTCACAAAATTGCTTCCATATAAAGTAGACGGAAAAGACAATGTTTGGAGTCCGCCATAGAGATCCCCCTCAGAAAAGAATTCTGCCATTTGAGAAACACCATCTTTGGCAAGAAGCTGCGGGAAATCCTGCAGAAAATGGATACTTCTTACCCTCCGGTCATTTTTCTGCATTTGTTTCCAAAGCACGGTACGTATCCATTCCGTCTTACGTTCTTTGGGCTCATAGTCACGAAAATAAGCAAAAAGCAACCGCCGAAAACAACTCGTTTTATCTAAATTCACCTGACGCAAAGCAAATTTAGCAACTGGCATGGATAACTCAGAAGAGGATATGACGAAAGGAAGATTTCTGATTTCCCTTCGCGTAAATTCTTCTTGACTTCCCCGGTACATACGTACTGTCTTTTTTACCAGCACTTGTTGATCCAAGGGGTCCACCCGGATCATCTTATCTGCCTTCTCTCTGAGTTTTCTGAGCACCATTTCTGTCCGAGGAAGGCGGAGCGTATTCCACCGTTCTTTGCTTTCTCTCGCTTGACGGCTCAAAGTGTTCGCTTTCATGTTGAGTCTGGCAATGGTTTGACTTAATTCACTCATCCTCTTCACACCCATTTATCGGAATAAAATCATCATTTGGACTCATCTACCGGAGGCATCATTGTAAATCGCAAATCAATACGCCGGTTCGCCTGCCTGCCTTCTTCTGAGTCCTCATCATATTCATCATCCACGATGGGCCGGGTATCTGCATAGCCGGAACAAGAGAATATCGGCTGCTCATTGGCATTCTTTTCTCTATCCAGCTCCGGCACATCCCCACGCATCAGATTCCATGTATTGATGGCTCTCTTCGTAGACAGCTCCCAATTCGATGGAAATTCATCCGTATGAATATCCACATTATCCGTATGCCCTTCGATAAAGACAGTTTCTACCACATTTTTATACTCTTTTTTATCGAGTAATTGGTACAAGACATCCCCCAGATTCCGGATGACCTGCTGCCCTTCTTCTTTGACATCGGCTTCTCCCTGTGCAAAAAGTGCGCCTTCCGGAATACGGAGAACCCCCTGCTTCTTATCGATCTTAACAGAGATTCCCCGCTCACTCATCTCCTCTTGGATTTCTTCAAGCAGCTGGTCTCTTTTGGCATTGTTCCCCATATATTGATCTTTTACCTGCCCCAAATTCAGCATGAAGTAGCAGACCGCCAAGATGAAAACAGAGAGCATCCCTGCCATGAGATCACTGATGGACAGGTTAAAGGCATTTTCATGATTTTCCTGCATTTGTGTATTTCCACGAGTTCTTCGCATAGTGAACTTTTACCTCGATTATCTCATTTTCTTAATGGCATCTGTCAAATCTTCAATGTTCTCATTTACCTCCTCTGTTACGCCGGCCAATGTATCGACCGCCGTCGAAATCGTTTCATCAAATTTTTTCAGCTTCTCCATCAGGCCCTCATTGGTGACTCTGTTATAGTTCTGCATCCCATTATCCAGCTGTGCAAAAGCTTTCTCCAACTCTCCGCTGACACCTTTGAAACGGTCTTCGTAGGCAGTCCAAGAGTTCCTCGCCTCTTCCAGTGCGCTTTTTACATACAGAGAAGATTCGATATAATCGTCGGAAATCTTCTGCATCGACTCTGCTACGCTCTTTGCATCCGCCTGCTGCTTTGTCATAGACTGCGCCAGCACCTGCACACCGCTGTCCAGTGAAGCAGCTGCCTGCTGCAGAGGCTCGGCTGCCTTTTGTAAAGGTTCTGCCGCTGTTTTCAATTTCATAGAAACATCATCCGCCGCTTCTACGAATACCTTGGCGGTCTTGCCCGCCGCCTCTACCGTCTTACCAGCCGCATTCACTACATTCCCAGAAGAGGACACCGCCTGCCGCATCTGGTCGAGCGTTTCCTGCATATGTTTTTCATGCGTATCCATCATAGACTGCATCTGCTGCATCTGATCAGCAATTTCCGCCATGAGTTCCTTGACACTGGCATTGATA
>CAKPUX010000070.1 GCA_934193095.1 uncultured Dialister sp.
ACGTAGCCCCCTCAGCCCTTCGGGCAGCTCCCCCGATGGGGAGCCAAGAACGTTCTGCCGCTTAACTTAATAGCATTCCCTAGAGGGGAAGGCTGCGATACGAGAATAGCATCTTCTAAAAAAAGGCGGCGAAGCCGCCACCTGAACCCTGAACCCTGAACCTTGAACCTTGAACCAAATGAAAGCAAAGTAAAAAGGGGCTGTGAAGAAATGGGGATTCATTTCTTCACAGCCCCTTTTTTATTGCCCGAGATGGGAAGGGGGAGCGCATATCGGTCGCAGGGGTCAGTGACTCCTCCTGCCATGCCGTGCATCCGCTGTCTATTTCAGATATTTCTTCCCGAGCTTCCATGTCAGAGCCAGCGACTGCTGGAGTAGGAAGAAATGGAAAGCCCGCATGGGGTGCAGGAGCCAGAAGGCCTTCTTGATGGGAGCCAGCGCCTGCCAGCCTTCTGCCTCTTTCTTTGTCGGTGTATATGCCTCCTGCCTTGCATTCAGCCCTTTGGCAAGGAATGCGCCCAAAAGTGTGAGCAGGATCATTTTGAAAATGCCATTCTTGTTATTCACGATCATCACCTCTATCCGTATCATAGCAAAGGGGAGAGCGTTAGGCAAGGTGTGGTAAGATAGTTGGAGAAAATAAAAGGTTCAACGGGTTCGATGGGTTCGGTGGGTTCAACGGGGGGTGGCGCGGCGCAAAAATTATAGAGCGCCGTATGTTAGAAAGTGAAAATCACGTATCGTCATCCCGACCGAAGTGGAGGGATCTTTTTCGTCCGCGGTACAATGACGAATGTTGAATAAAGGAAAACGGGAAACTATGCATCGTGTGATCAAAAAAACGGCGAAGCCGCACAACAACCCGTTGAACCTATAGAACCTTCAGAACCCGCTGAACCCTAAATATCATCATTCCAAAGGAGCATTCAACCATGCACATCATTTTAGCTTCTGCTTCGCCGCGTCGGCGGGAGCTCATCCATCAGATCGGCTGGACGGAAGACGTCCTGCCCTCCTCCTTTCCAGAAGCAGAAACGCCGGAAGAGGCGAAGACACGTATTTTTGAATTTCCCGAGAGCGTACAGCAGATCCTTTCCTGCAAAAAGGGAGCAGATCTTGTGACGCTTTTCAATGCTTGCGGGAAGGCAAAGAGCATCTTTGAGAGAGAGGGGGCAGAGACAGCGATCGTTGCAGCCGATACCGTCGTGGTGCTTGATGAGGATATCCTTGGCAAGCCCAAAGATGAGGAGGAGGCGCGCCTCATGCTCCGCCGCCTCTCCGGACGGGCGCACGAAGTCAAGACCGGACTTTCTGTCTATCATAAGGGTCATGTCCATCTTCATGTCGAGACGACGCGCGTCTATTTCAGAAAGCTCTCGGCTTCGGAGATCGATCGCTACGTCGCCACCGGTGAACCGATGGATAAAGCCGGCGCGTACGGCATCCAGGGCAAGGGCGCGATCCTGGTTTCTCGTATAGAAGGCTCCTATGACAATGTCGTCGGCCTTCCTCTCGCTCGGCTCTATGAGATGATGAGAGAGGAAGAGTAGAGTCAGTCCGGGAGGGGGAGCGGCATAGCTTTTCACCTGCATCAAAGCCCCTCCATCCGCCTTCGCATTTGGCGGAGCTGCCAGAGGCGTCCTTGCTTTTCTTCCCTTAACAAATGACTTAAAATATGATATGGTAATACATACATATGGCTCAGACTTTCCATAGAAATAACTTTTTTCTACCAACAAGTTATGAGTGATATCTTTTCTTTTAGAGAGAGGAAAGAATCAGAAAAGGGGAATTGAACATGAAAGACATGAAAAGAACAGCGGCTCTTCTGGCGGCTATGGCGCTTCTCGGCGTGGGCAGCGCAAGTGCGGCAGAGGCCGCGCCGATGTATGCCCTGAAGGGTATTACCGTCACAGCGACCCGTCAGGCAGAAAGCCTCAAGGATGTACCGGCGAATGTACAGGTCATCACCGAGAAGGATATCAAGCTGCGCAATGTGCAGACTGCTTCTGATGCTGTTGCGATGGCGACCGGCGTCTCTGCTTCGAACTCTGTCGAAGGCACGGTGAACCTTCGCGGCTATAGCTCGAAGAACATCCTCGTCCTTGTCGACGGACAGCAGATGAATACCGCATGGAACGGCGATGTCGACTGGAACATGATCCCTGTCGAGAATATCCGCAAGATCGAGGTCGTCTCCGGCGGTCAGTCTGCCCTTTACGGCGGTCGTGCGGTCGGCGGTGTCATCAATATCATGACGAAGAGCGAGAAGCGTGACGGTGTCCACGGCTCTGCGGTCGTCAGCTACGGCAGCCACGCTACGGTGAAGCAGGCGTATGCCGTGCATGGGAAGAAGGACAAGCTGTCATGGGGGACATTCTATGAGAGCAAGAGCACGAATGGATGGAGGGATTATACGCCGTCCGCAGTGAAAGGTGCGACTTCTTCCGGTCATACGATCACCTCAGATCTGACGGATGCCAAAGGAAATAAGCTGATGGGGGAACGCGGCAAGAAAGAGGTCATGTCTGAGAATTACGGCTTCCATCTGGGCTATGCCTTCAATGAAGATCAGAAATTGACCTACAAGTATACGCATGCCAATTATACATGGAAATACAACGATCCGACGTCCTGGGTAGAGAAGAACGGAAAGACACTTTGGCCGGCCGTTGATTTTGCGGATTCCTCCATGTCCAGTTTCTATGGTACAAAGGGCTGGCGTTCCTACGATATGCATTCTCTGACGTATAATGATCAGAAGAACAAAGTGCATGCACACTTTGGTATGACGAATTATACGAAGGATGGATATACGCAGCCGGGATCTGCGACGGGGACGCTTGACAGCAATTTTGATGGGAGTGGCAAGAAATCTTCTTATCCGTCAAAGTCATGGGATTTCGATATCAATAAACGTTGGAACCTTGGAGATCATACCATCCTGTTCGGCGGATCCTATGGACAGGATCGATTTGATCAGACCATTTATAATTCAATCTCCGACTGGAAATCCTGGAACAGTGCTTATACGAAAAATGCGAAAGATCAATTCTTAGGCGGTAAAGATAAGAATTGGGCGCTGTATCTGCAAGATAAATGGGCATTTGCTCCGAAGTGGAATGCATATATCGGCGGCCGCTACGACCACTATAAAAAGTATGATGGCTATAGCCAGTATGTAGATCAGGAGAGAAAGACCTTCGACTCGGCTTCTTACAATAAATTCTCTCCTAAGCTGTCACTCGATTATGCGGCCAATGATTCGCTGAATCTGTATGTATCCTATGGCAAATCCTTCAACCCGCCGATCCTGTATCAGGTCTACCGTTACACGGAAAAGGGAACCATTTATCATCAGAACCCCGAGCTGGATCCGGAGACCACAGATACATGGGAACTGGGGGCAAAGACAAAGCTTTCTGAAAAAACGGAAGTGAATGCTTCGCTCTTCCATGCCAAGACGGATGACTACATTAAAGCGGTCGCCTATCAGGGTGGCAAGCAGTACCAGAACGTCGGCGAAGCCAAGACGCACGGCTTCGAGATCGCGGTGAACCAGAAGCACAGCGACAACTGGACTTCCTATATCAATTACACCTGGCAGACGGGCAAGATCGATGGCGATAAGAACTATGATATCCCGCGTCACCTGCTCCATCTCGGCACGACCTTCCACAAGGATCCATGGACGGTGAACGTCGACGGCATGTTCATCTCGGACCGCACGGAAGCGGGAATGAAGAGCGGCTGCTTCAAGGCCCGCGATGCGTACTTCCTCTTGAATCTCAATACAAACTACCAGTTCAACAAGAATTTCTCCATGCAGTTTGCCATCGAGAATGTCCTTGATCGTGAATACTTCGATGAAGATATTTCGACGAGCCACTACTACATCGGTGATGGCCGCACCTTCACGCTGTCTGCGCGCTATACGTTCTAATTAGAAATGCAAAATAGCGGTATTTTTCCGTACCGTCATTCTGAGCGGAGAAAAACGGAGAATGTGAGACCGCTGGTGCGCGGAACGCATGGGGGATGAGCCGAAGAATCTAAACGCGAGCAGCGTACGATGAACCTGCACCCCAACATAAAAAGCACGTCTGAATCAAAAGATTCAGACGTGCTTTTTCGTAGCGTCATGGGGGAGTCAGGAAGGAACGAGTCCGATTTCGTGTATTGCCCTAATCTCTAGTTCCTAGCCACCAGTCCCTACTCATAGAACTTCGTCACGGCATCTACGAGGTAGGCAGTATCCTTGACGCCGGCAGTCTCATAGGAGGAGTGCATGGCGAGCTGGGGGAGACCGATGTCTACGGTCGGCATGGCGATGACGGTGTTTGAAATATTGCCGAGCGTGGAGCCGCCTGGGTTGTCACTGTGATTCGTGAAGGTCTGTGTGGGGATGTCATGGTCCTTGCACAGCTTCTTGAAGTAGGCGGCAGAGAAGGCATTGGTCGCATATTTCTGTGCGGCGCTGTACTTGATGACGACGCCGCCATTGATGACGGGACGGTTCACAGGATCCGCATATTCCGGATGGTTCGGGTGGACGCTGTGGGCGTTGTCAGCGGAGATCATGAAGCTTCTCGCGATCATGGCCATGGTCTCATCATAGCTGTATCCGAGGGAGCGAGCGAGACGCTCAAGTGTATTCGCAAGGAAGGTGGAGCCGGCGCCCTGTGAGGTGGCGCTGCCGACTTCTTCGTTATCGAAAAGGGCGTAGACGGAGATGTATTTCTCCTTCTGTCCCTGCGTGAAGCCGCGGAAGCAGGCGAAGGCGCACTGCAGGTCGTCGAGCTTCGGCGAGGAGATGAATTCTCTCTCTTCGCCCCAGATAGTGCCGGGGACGCGGCTGTAGAGGATGAGGTCATGGGCAAGGATGTCCTCTGCTTTCACCTTGGCAGCGGCGGCGATGACGTCCATGAAAGGGGTCTTTGCGCCGGTCATGCCATAAAGGGGGAGCATGTCCTTCTGCACTTTCCACTCTTTATGCTGGTTCACGCTGCGATCCATATGAATCGCGACGGAGGGGATGACGAGCATGGTGCCATCGATCGCGATGAGCTTTTCCGCAAGGTGGCCGTTCTCTGTGACGAGGAGACGTCCGGCGACGGAGAGCGGACGGTCGAGCCAGGTCGACATGATCATGCCGCCGTAGCCCTCGACATTGAGCTTCACATACGGGCCATCTGCGATTTCCGGATTCTCTTTGATCTTGAAAGCCGGGGAGTCGCAGTGCGAGGCGGTGATATGGAAGGCTTCTGCGCCTTCTTTTGGCACGGTGAAGGCCATGAGGGCGCTGCCATTTCTGGTGACGACGTACTTGCCGCCCTTCTCGATCTGCCAGGGGTCTTCTTCGCGGATCTCTGTGAAGCCTGCGTAGAGGAGCGCCGCCTTGATGCCGCGGACGGCATGGAAGGTGGAGGGGGACTTGGCGATGAAATGGATGAGGTCGCGGCTGATGTCATCTGCGGTGATTGGCTGTTCCATTATTTCTTATGTCCTACTTTTTTCTGATATACGTCTTCTGCCATCTGGGCACGGGCACGGATGACCGGGTTCGAAGAGTTGACGGAGGTCGGAGTGAAGTTGCTCTTGTAGTGGAGCTTCTTCGTTTCCTTTTCCATTTCGACGACCTGGATGGTGCCGGCGGTGCGGTCGTAGGCGTAGGTGTAGGTGCAGGTGCCGCCTTCGATGGCTTCGATGGCGACGAAGTTCAGGATCTCATGACCGTTTGTGGTCTTCTTGATACTGGTCTCCTGCATGTCGATGGTGGTGGTGTCGTTATATTTCCAGAGGCTTTCTGCGGAAACGGACATAGAGCCGGCAGCGATGGCAGCGGCAGCTGCCAGGGCGATCATCATTTTTTTCATAGCAATCACTCTCTTTCGTGAATGGATGACTGGAAGTCATTCTTTGTTTGCAGTGCTGGATTTATTATAGCATAAAAATGAATGGTGGGCTTGAAGTTCAAGAACCTTAACGAGGCTGATGCGGCCCATGATTTTTATCGCAGTTCCTTATGCCAAGAGTATGAATGCGTAATGCTTGACATTGTATACCGGAATGGATAGAATGAGGGTGAAAGGCGGTGGTCTTATGGCAACAGCAGCTACACAGATCCGAATTGATGCGGATACGAAACGACAGGCGGCAGCACTTTTCAGCGAGTTGGGACTCGATATGTCTGGCGCAGTGAACCTGTTTCTTCGTCAGTGCGTTCTTCGTGGAGGACTTCCTTTTGCAGTGGAAATGCCGCGATATAATCAGGAAGCATTAGCCGCAATGGAGGAGGGACGACGAATTGCTCGTGATCCGAGTGTTAAAGGCTATACGAATATGGCTGATTTGAAAAAAGCATTGGAGCAGGAGTAACATGTACCTTGTCAAATTCACTTCAGCATACAAGAAGAGCTACAAGCTGATGCGAAAACGCGGGTTCGACGTCTCACTTTTGGATGAAGTGGTAGAGACTTTGATGCAGGGGGCTACACTTGAGTCTCGGTATCGCGACCATGGATTGTCAGGACGTTTTCAAGGATTTCGGGAATGTCATGTGAAGCCGGACTGGCTTCTGGTTTACTTGATTGAGGATGATATTCTCACATTGACGTTGATTGACACAGGCTCTCATGCCGATATCTTCCGCATGTAAAAAAAGACTGCCGGAAAGGGCAGTCTTTTTTATTGTCGGCTTATCTATCCGAGCCGTCTTTTTCTTTGCGGATGACGTCGTGAGCGCCGCCTTCTACGATGGAGGTCGCAGAGACGAGGGTCAGCTTCGCCTTTTCCTGAAGCTGCGGGATGGTGATAGCGCCGCAGTTGCACATGGTGGCTTTGATCTTCGCACAAGTCTTTTCGACGTTTTCTTTCAGCGGACCAGCATATGGGACATAGGAGTCTACGCCTTCTTCGAAAGCGAGCTTCTTGGAACCGTCGAGGTCATAACGGCCCCAGTTTCTAGCACGGTTGGAACCTTCGCCCCAGTATTCCTTGACGATGGTGCCGCCGACCGTTCTCTTCTGTGTTGGGGATTCGTCGAAGCGGGCAAAGTAGCGGCCGAGCATGACGAAGTCAGCGCCCATGGCAAGAGCCAGTGTGATGTGGTGGTCGTAAACGATGCCGCCGTCGGAGCAGACCGGTACATAGATGCCGGTTCTCTTGTAGTATTCATCTCTGGCCTGGCAGACTTCGATGAGAGCCGTTGCCTGGCCGCGGCCGATGCCCTTGGTTTCACGGGTGATGCAGATGGAGCCGCCGCCGATGCCGACTTTGACGAAGTCAGCGCCTGCTTCTGCGAGGAAGAGGAAGCCTTCTCTGTCGACGACATTGCCTGCGCCGACTTTGACTTTTTCGCCGTAACGTTCACGGATCCAGTTGATGGTGATCTTCTGCCATTCGGAGAAACCTTCGGAGGAGTCGATGCAGAGGACATCTGCGCCTGCGTCTACGAGGAGCGGCACGCGGTCAGCGTAGTCTCTGGAATTGATGCCGGCACCGACGATGAAGCGTTTCTGCTGATCGAGCATTTCATTCGGGTTTTCCTGATGGGAGTCGTAGTCCTTGCGGAATACGAAGCCGTAGAGACGGCCATCTTCATAGAGGACCGGCAGGGAATTGATCTTGTTGTCCCAGATGATGTCATTGGCTTCGGAAAGGGTGATGCCGTAATTGGCTTTGACAAGCTTTTCGACAGGGGTCATGAAGTTTTTGACCTTTTCGCTCTTTTCCATGCGGCTTACACGGTAGTCTCTGGAGGAAACGATACCTACCATTTTGCCGTTGGAGGTGCCGTCTTCCGTGATGGCGATGGTGGAGTGGCCTGTCTTTGCCTTGAGGGCGAGGACGTCAGCTAAGGTCGCTTCTGGCGACAGGTTCGAATCGGAAGGAACAAAGCCTGCTTTCTGTGCTTTGACTCTGGCAACCATGGCTGCTTCTTCTTCAGGAGTCTGGGATCCGTAGATGAAGGAAACGCCGCCGTTTCTTGCGAGTTCGACAGCGAGCTTTTCACCGGAGACGGCCTGCATGATCGCAGAAACCATTGGAATGTTTAATGTGATGGCCGGTGTTTCCCCTTTTTTGTATCTGACCAGCGGGGTCTTCAGAGAGACGTTCGCCGGGATGCAGCTGCAGTCAGAATATCCGGGAATGAGCAGATATTCATTAAAGGTATGAGCCGGTTCATTGATGTAGGTTGCCATTATTTCCTCCTTAAATAAAAATAGAGTAAAAAGATGAAAATAAATTAACTTACTATACCTCTTTACTCGTATTCGGTCAAGCGTTTTTTCCTGTGACCTATGTATTTGTACTATTATAGCGTAAAAACTCCACCTTGGGTAGGCGGAGTTTGTGAGAGTTTTATGAGAGGGAAAATGGTTGTCGGGTTCAGGGTTCAGGGTTCAGGGTTAGCCCGTGGGGCGGGGCGGCCTTTGATTACGTGCGAAAGAGGTTCGGCGGGTTTAAAAGGTTCAGAGGGTTCCATGGGGGTGGTGCG
>CAKPUX010000071.1 GCA_934193095.1 uncultured Dialister sp.
CCTAGTTACCAGTCAACGCACTCCACTTTTCTCCCTCCTTCCTTTGGAAGGAGGTGCCCCGAAGGGGCGGAGGTTGGCTCTCGAAGCGGTATTTTTACATGCGGGGATGCCAACCCCGCCTCGCTTCGCTCGTCTGCCCCTTCCAGAGGAAGGGGCGAGAATGATTCTTAATCGGTCATTGCCTCATACATACTTGCGGCGAAGCCGCCACCACACCCCTGAACCCTGAACCCTGAACCCCGAACCCTGAATCCTTTATCTATGCTATAATAATATGAATATGTTCGAATCGAAAGGAGGCGTGCCATGGGACCCAGAGACGTGCTGAAGGAATATTTTGGCTACGACACATTCCGCACGGTACAGGAGGATGTGATTTCCACCATCCTTTCCGGGAAGGATGTGATGGCCATCATGCCGACGGGGGCGGGGAAGTCGATCTGTTTCCAGATCCCGGCGATGCTGCTGCCGAAGGGGACGGTCATCATTTCTCCTCTGATCTCCCTCATGAAGGATCAGGTGGAGGCGCTGACGGAGCAGGGGATCCCGGCCTCCTATGTGAACAGCACGGTCCCCTACGAGGAGTCGATCGAGCGGCTGCGTGACATGTATCGCGGAAGGATCAAGCTGCTCTACATGGCGCCGGAGAAGCTCGAGCCGTCGTATTTCACGCATTGTCTCTCCATGGTGCCACTCTCGATGATCGTGGTCGATGAGGCGCACTGTGTGTCGCAGTGGGGGCACGATTTCCGTCCCTCGTATCGGAAGATCAAAAGCTTCATCGACAGCCTGCCGCAGCGTCCCATCGTGACGGCCTTCACCGCGACGGCGACGCCGCTCGTCGAGCAGGATATGAAGGAAAGCCTGGGGCTTTCCGGGGCGGCTGTTTTCCGCACGGGGCTTGACCGGCCGAATCTCTCCTTCCGCGTGATGCAGGGCAAAAATCGCGAGTATTTCATCCTGCGCTATGTGAAGTCGCACCGGAAGGAGAGCGGCATCATCTACTGCGCGACCCGAAAAGCGGTGGATGAGATGCATGACAGGCTCTCTCAGGCGGGGATTACGGCAGGGCGCTACCATGCGGGCATGACGGACGAGGAGCGCAGGCAGGCGCAGGATGATTTCTCCTATGACAGGACGACGGTCATGGTGGCGACGAATGCGTTCGGCATGGGGATCGACAAGAGCAATGTGCGCTATGTCATCCATTATCAGATGCCCAAGAGTCTTGAGTCATACTATCAGGAGGCGGGGCGCGCGGGACGCGATGGAGCGAAGGCGGAGTGCATCCTGCTTTACAGCGGGAAGGATGTACATATCCAGACATACTTCATCGAGAATGGCAATCAGAGCGAGGAGCAGAAGCGGATGGATTACCAGCGCCTGAATGCGATGATCGACTATTGCCAGACGTCTTCGTGCCTGAGAAATTATGTCCTTGCCTACTTTGGTGAAACGGTGAAGGAGCCCTGCGGGCACTGCAGCAACTGCGAGAATCAGACGGCCAAGGTCAGGATCACGGACGCGGCAGTCCTCATTTTCCGCACCATCCTGTCCCTTCATGAACGCTACGGAGCGAGCATCATTGCTGCTGTCCTCAGAGGGAAGAAAACGAAGGAGCTCATCGAGAAGAATCTCCTCACGGTACCGACCTTCGGCAAGCTTTCTTTTGAAAAAGTGGGACATATCAAGAGCGCATTGAACAGTTTCGTCGCGGACGGCTACCTCTTCCGCGACGGGCAGCCCTATCCCGTGCTGAAGCTGACGGACAAAGCGAAAGAAGTCCTAGCGGGGAAGGCAGAAGTCTACGGCCTTGCCTTCGGCGCGGACGATGCGATGAAAGAGGCCGCGGTCGAGAGGGATTTCAATCCACGCCGCGAAAGGCGGGATGGCCTTTTCGAAGCCCTGCGCGAGCTTCGCCGGACACTGGCAGCCGAAGAGCATGTGCCGCCCTTTGTCATCTTCTCGGATGCGACACTGGAAGCGATGGCACGCGAGCGCCCTGAGTCCATGGAGGCCATGGGCGCGGTGCATGGCGTCGGCGCCTTCAAGCTGCAGAAATACGGTTCGCGTTTTCTGGAAATCATTCGGACCGGCGCAGAGGAGCCTGTCATCGAAGAAAAAGATCCCGATGCCCAGCTCCTGCAGCAGCTTTTCTCTGTCCGCAATGCGATCGCAGCCCGGGAAGGACTGGCTCGGAATCGCATCTTCACGGATGAGCAGCTGCAGGAAATGGCCTTCTGGCGTCCCAAGACGAAGCTGGAGCTGAAACGTATCCGCGGTATCGGCCCGAAAAAGGTCGATCGCTACGGAGAAGCGATCGTGAAATGCATCTGGGGAGACAGAGTGTAGATCTTAGGGGTAGCCTGTGGGGCGGCGGTTCCATAGATTGCGTTTGAAAGATTCGCTTGACTGAGAAATGAGAAATGGTGCTACGGCGCATAAGAATGTAGAAGCGCCGCAGAATTTTGATAGCTCCTCGCGCGTTTCGTCATTTCGAGCGAAGTCGAGAAATCTTTCTTGCACGCCGCTGCTCATGACCATTGACGCAAGCAGTTTGCAGGAGAGACCGACCCCACGTTTGTAGGATACAGGTTTCCTGTTTTCCCTTTTCGAACATTCACGCAAATACCGCAAACGACAACGATCCCTCTACTTCGGCCATCATGACGATGCGGGAAAACGCCAGTACCAATCCTAATCCCTAGCTACTAGTCCCCAGTCCCTATTTCCAGACAACATACAAGTAAAGGAGTCACTACCATGAGTCTTGCTGATCAGGAATATCTCAGCATTGTGAAAAATATATTGGATAAAGGCGCACTCGGCGAGAACCGCACGGGCATGCCTGCCTATAAACTGCCGCATCAGATCATGCAGTTTGACTTGGAAAAAGAATTTCCCATCCTCACCACAAAATTCGTCGCCTTCAAAACAGCCGTGAAGGAGATCCTCTGGATCTGGCAGAAACAGTCGAATGATGTGCGCGAACTGCAGAAGTGGAACTGCCATGTGTGGGATGAGTGGATGCGCGAAGACGGCACCATCGGAAAAGCCTACGGCTATCAGCTCGGCAAGTACCATCAGGTCGATACCCTCCTTGACATGCTGAAAAAAGACCCGGAGAGCCGCCGCATGGTGGTCGATCTCTGGAATGTGAAGGACCTTCCGGACATGGCACTCTACCCTTGCGCCTTCCTCACCATGTGGGATGTCTCGAATGACGGCCGCCTGAACTGCATGCTCGTCCAGCGCAGCGGAGATATGGGGCTCGGCGTGCCTTTCAACATGACCCAGTACGCGGCGCTCATCTGTATGATCGCGCAGGTGAGCGGTCTTCGGCCGGGTCTCTTCACGCATGTCATCAATAACGCGCACATTTACGAAAACCATGTGGAACAGCTGAAACTCCAGCTCTCCCGCCTGCCGGAGGCTTACGCAGCCCCGAAGCTCGTCCTGAATACGGATGTAAAGAATTTCTATGATTTTAAGCCGGAAGATATCCAGCTGGAAGACTACCGGCATCATGACAAGATCGCGATGGAGGTGTCCGTATGAGTCTTTCTATCATTGTGGCCCGCGCCAGAAACGGTGTCATCGGCAAGGATAACCAACTCATCTGGCACCTTTCCGATGACCTGAAGCGGTTCAAGGCTCTCACCATGGGTCATCCCATCATCATGGGGCGGAAAACTTTCGAGAGTTTGCCTAAGGTCCTGCCGGGCCGCGTCCATTATGTGCTGACAGGAAATCCGGACTACAAAGCGCCGGAGGGCGTCCTTCTCTTCCACAATGTCAAGGAGCTGCTTGCGGCACTGCCCTCAGGAGAGAACTTCGTGATCGGCGGCGAGCATATGTATCGCGAGCTCCTGCCCTATGCCGATACGATGTACATCACGGAAATCGAGGAAGATTTCGAGGGGGATGCGTACTTCCCAGACTTCGATCCTTCTGCGTGGAAGCTGGAAGAGAGCGTAGAGGGGGAAGGCAAGATCCCGCATCGCTTCTGCACCTATCGGAAAGTGACTGGCAGCTAGTGACTGGTGACTAGGGATTAGGGTTTCCTTGTTCTGCCGGCTCTGCCCCTTCCTTTGGAAAGGGCAGACGAGCGAAGCAAGTCGGAGTTGGGGTGCGGACGTGCGAACATTGCCCGTCTGCCAATCTTCGGCACTTTGCATCCTCTCCTTTCGTCAGAAGGAGAGCGTCCCAATAATAAACAACCATCAACGAAAGCGGCATGCCTTGGACATGCCGCTTTTTGTGCGCCTAAATTTAAGACTAAGGGCATATATTTTTATTTTATACCTAACCAATATGAGAGAATGCGACAAATAATCATATGGCTTGTCTAATAAAAATATTTCGGACTATTGACTAATTTAAAAATGGCGCACTATAATATTTGCGAAAGTGAAGAAATGATGAGTTGCATTTCAGAAAGGAGGATGCCTATGATGCCTCTGGTATTTGCCAAGGCAGGAGACACGGTGACGATCACGCGGATCTCCGGAAAAGATGAGATCCGCCAGCATCTGGCAGATCTGGGATTCGTCGTCGAGGCGAAGGTACTCATTATCAGCCAGATGGGAGGCAACTTGATCGTACAGGTGAAAGGCAGCCGCGTGGCGCTCGATCGCTCCATGGCAGAGCGGATATTCTTTTAAAACCAGGGCTAGCCCGTGAGGCAGGGCGTCCATGGCCCCTGAATGAAAGCTCTGCTCGAATGAGGAATGAGGAATGAGGAATTAGGAATGAAGGTGGCGGCTTCGCCGCGAGTATATATGGGGCGATGCCCAAAAGTAGTATTCAAGTCACTAGTCACTAGGCATCCCTGATCCATTATCAAATGAAAGGACGAAACCAATGACACTCAAAGAAGTGGCTGTCGGAAGCACAGCCAAAGTCAAGAAAATCACTGGCGCGGGGCCGCTGCGCCGCCGCATCATGGATATGGGCATCACGAAAGGCGTCGATGTCTATGTCCGCAAGGTCGCTCCTCTGGGCGATCCCATCGAGCTCACCGTCCGCGGTTATGAGCTCTCCATCCGTAAGGATGAAGCCGAAGCGATTGAAGTGGAATAACAGGAATGAGGAATTAGGAATGAGGTACCTTGAGTGACTGGTAGCTAGGGATTAGTGGCTAGGGATTAGGTTGCGATACGAGAACACTGCCAGTTTCAAACCTCCGCGGCGCTTCTAAATTTTTTTGCGCCGCACCACCATTCCTCATTCCTCATTCCTAATTCCTAATTCAAGCAGAGCTTTCATCCACAATCAGTGGGCGGAGCCGCCCTATGGGCTAGCCCCGAACCCACTAACCAGAATCAATCCCACCCAAATATAGAAGAAGGAGAATCACAAAGATATGTCTATACGAATCGCCCTGGCGGGCAACCCGAACTGCGGGAAGACGACATTATTCAATGAACTGACCGGCAGCTCCCAGTACGTAGGGAACTGGCCCGGTGTCACAGTCGAAAAGAAAGACGGCATCCTCAAAGGACACAAGAACGTCATCATCCAGGATCTGCCGGGGATTTATTCCCTTTCTCCGTACACGCTCGAAGAAAAAGTCGCCAGAAACTATCTGGTGAACGAACAGCCGGACGTCATCCTGAATATCATCGATGGCACGAATCTGGAACGCAACCTGTACCTTACGACACAGCTGGTGGAGATCGGTCTGCCGATGATCGTGGCCATCAATATGATGGACCTTGTCAAAAAGAATGGCGACCTCATTGATTTCGACAAACTCTCCTCCGAGCTGGGCTGCCCGGTCGTAGAGATCTCTGCGCTGCAGGGCAAGGGTTGCCGGGAAGCGGCTGAAAAGGCGATGGAGCTCGCCATGAATAAGAAATCGCTTCGCCTGCCGTCTGTATTCACCGGCAGCGTCGAGCATGCCATCGCACACATCGAAGAATCGATCTCCGATAAAGTCGAAAACCAGTTCGTTCGCTGGTACGCCATCAAAGTATTCGAAAGAGATCAGGATGCGACGGGAGCTCTGCAGCTGGAGCCGAAGCTGATGTCTCATCTGGAAGGCCATATCAAGGACTGCGAAGACGAGCTCGATGACGATGCCGAGTCCATCATCATCAACCAGCGCTATGGCTACATTTCCAAGATCATAGACAGTGTCATGAAGAAAAAGAAACAGGGCGTCTCCATGACGACCTCGGATAAGATCGACCATATCGTTACGAACCGCATCCTTGCGCTTCCGATCTTCTTCCTCATCATGACGCTTGTCTATTTCATCTCTGTCACCACCGTCGGCGGCTGGGCGACAGACTGGGTGAATGATACCTTCTTCGGGGAGATCGTGAATGACGCAGCGACCGGCTTCATGGAGTCCATCGAAGCGCCGGACTGGATGTCTAGCCTCGTCGTAGACGGCATCATCGGCGGTGTCGGTACCGTTCTCGGCTTTGTGCCGCAGATCCTCCTCATTTTCTTCTTCCTCTCCCTTCTGGAAGACTCCGGCTATATGGCGCGTGTTGCCTTCATCATGGACCGCATTTTCCGTAAATTCGGTCTCTCCGGCAAGTCCTTCATTCCGATCCTTGTCGGCAGCGGCTGCGGTGTACCGGCTGTCATGGCGACCCGCACCATCGAAGACGTGCGTGACCGCCGCATGACCATCATGCTCTGCACCTTCATCCCGTGCTCTGCAAAGGCGGTCATCATTTCCATGATCACTTCCGTATTCTTCCCAGACTCCATCCTGATGGCGCCGGCCATGTACTTCCTCGGCATCGCGGTCATCATCCTCGCAGGCATTGCTCTCAAAAAGACAGGTGCTTTTGCGGGGGATCCGGCTCCTTTCGTCATGGAGCTTCCGGCTTACCACTTCCCGTCCATGAAGGGTGTCCTCATCCATATGTGGGAAAGAGCGCGCGGCTTCATCATCAAAGCCGGCACCATCATCTTCGCGGTCTGCGTCGTTATCTGGTTCTTCTCCGCATTCAATGCAGGCCTAGAAATGGTAGAAGACATCGAAGACTCCATGATGGCTGCCTTCGGTCATGCGATCTCCTGGATCTTTGCTCCACTCGGCCTCGGTGACTGGAAGGGCGCTGTCGCTGTCATCTCCGCAGAAATGGCCAAGGAAAATGCAATGAGTACCCTGGCTGTCCTGAATGGCGTCGCAGCAGAAGCCGAAGACGAAGAGATCATGGCCGGCATTGCGACTATGTTCACCCCGATCGCTGCCTTCTCCTACATGATCCTGAACCTCTTTGACCCGCCATGCGTCGTTGCGATCGCGACCATCGCCAGAGAAATGGGTGACCGCAAATGGGCGGCTATCGCTATCGGCTTCCAGGTCGTGCTCGGCTATGGCATGGCTTTCGTAGCTTACCATC
Organism: uncultured Dialister sp.; assembly: GCA_934193095.1. Classification (GTDB taxonomy): domain Bacteria; phylum Bacillota; class Negativicutes; order Veillonellales; family Dialisteraceae; genus Dialister. The sequence continues at coordinate 7,368 of CAKPUX010000071.1, forward strand.
TGGGCAGCTGGCTCTTCTACGGCGCTGCCTTCGGCCTCTCTCAGGGCATCGCCATCGTCCTCTGCCTCCTTGCTCTCTACTTCATCTGCCGTCCGGCTCCGAAGGAGAAAGAAATCTCCGAAGGTGCTGCGGCAAAAGCGTAAGGGGAGCCAGTGACTAGGGACTGGTGACTAGTAGCTTGGGATTAGGGATGAGGTGATTCCTCATCGTCATCTCGAGCGAAGTCGAGAGATCTTTTTGGCACGTTGCTGCTCATGACCATTGGCGTCAGCAACTTGCGGGAAACACTGCTCCCGTAGATCCTGTTGAAGTTTGAAAGCAGGGATGAGTAGCTAGGGATGAGTGGCTAGCGACTAGTGACTAGTGACTTGAATACCGCCTTCGGGCATCGCCACCATCTATACTCCGCGGCGCTTCTATTTTATTATGCGCCGCACCACCCCCTTTGAACCCTTTGAACCTGTTGAACCCGCTGAACCTCTTTCGCATGTAATCAAAGGACGGCGCGCCCTGTGGTCTAACCCTGAATCTTGTTTTCATTTTTGACTTCTCTAGAATACATAAAAAGGAGACAACCATGAATCCCGCGGTCTATGCTGTGGTGGCGGTGATCGCCATCCTCTTCGTTCTTGCCTGCCGTCACATCTACCGCGCTACCATCGGTGGCGGTGGATGCTGCGGCGGGGGCGGGGACTGCCCCGCCTGCCGCG
>CAKPUX010000072.1 GCA_934193095.1 uncultured Dialister sp.
GCTATTCGCGTCAGATGATTCCTCGCTCTGTATAAAAATCCAAGAATGAAATCTGACAACGATTTAATCAGTGTTTCCTTAAAGAAGCTGATGCAGCGCAAGAAGCAATGCCTTAAAAAAACACGGTATCCGAAAGGATGCCGTGTTTTTTTATTGGGTGAGGGTCTTTGGGAATGGGATAAGTCTACCGGAAGACTGCTGTTGATGATAGGCTGTATATACAGTAACTATGAAGTGTATATTTATATTTTATAGAAAGCTATATTCATAGATTCTGCATTCGTTTTAAGAACGCAAGGAGAAGGAAGGTTGAAAAATATGAATTGCAATCTATAGAAATAATAGAAACTTGGCATGAATAAATAATAAACATTTCGGATAATGGTGCTATAATTGAAATTGTTCCAAAAATCACGAATAAGGGGGAATCAGCATGAGAAGAGTCATCAATTATTCTAAAGCCATGACTGCTTTACATGATGAATTCGAGATTAAAAATGAAGCGTTTCATTTTAGAATGATACGATGGATCGATCTCCGGTATCAAAAACGAATGGTTTGCGGGTCCGGTGGATAAGTCTGATCTGACTATCAGTCCTGTCTATGACATCTATGTCGTTTCGGAAATCATAAGCATTCATTCAGAAGGTGAAGTCCCATGTCCAAGTTTACCAAGGGTATTTTCTATAGCATTCTTTTGACCGCTGGCTCGATTCCAGCTGTTTCCGCGGATGAAGTCTTTCATGAGGCGGTGAATCAGTCGCTTCCCTTTTGGAGCGTCATCCCGTTTGTTGTCATGCTGCTCGCAGTGGCCTTTGTCCCATTGATCAATGGCTTGTGGTGGGCGAAGAACACGAAGTGGGTATCGCTCGGGTGCGCGCTCTTCTTCCTTATACCATTCTCGTATGCGTATGGTATTTCTGAAGGGATCTATCGTCTCTTGGAATCGATCCTGCTCGATTTCATTCCCTTCATTGTCCTTCTGTATGGTCTGTATGCGACGGCGGGCGGCATTATGATCCATGGCAAGCTTGCCGGGACGCCGATCATCAATTCGCTGATCCTTTTCGTGGGTACGGTCATGGCAAGCTGGATCGGCACGACGGGTGCGGCTATGCTTTTCATCCGTCCATTGATCCGTGTCAATGAATGGCGCAAGGAAAAGGCGCATGTCATGGTCTTCCTGATCTTCCTTGTGGCGAATATGGGCGGCTGCCTCACACCGCTTGGCGATCCGCCGCTTTTCATGGGCTTCCAGCGCGGGGTGCCTTTCACTTGGACTTTTCATCTTTTCCCGATCTTGGTGCTGAATCTCATCCTTGTTTTCATTGCCTTCTATTTCATTGATCGCCATTACTTCAAGAAAGAACTGGCTGCCGGTCGTCGGCCATCCGATATGCAGCTGCATGATAATTCGCCGCTGGTCAAGATCTATGGCAAAAAGAATTTCTTTTACATCCTGCTCATCATCGTGGGTGTCATGGCGAATAACTTCCTGCCGGAAGCCATCCCGTTCTTTGCCAATGGGGCAGGGATCCCAATCTTTGAAGAGATCGTCTTCCCGTATTCCACTTTGGTAGAGATCATTCTGATCCTTACGGCTGCCCAGCTTTCTATCCATACCACGCCTAAGAATATTCATAAAGAAAACCAGTTCTCCATGAATCCGATCAAAGGGGTCGCTGTTCTCTTCTCCGGCATCTTTGTCACCATGATCCCAGCCCTGGTCCTTCTCGAGACACATGGCGCTTCTCTGGGCATCAACCAGCCATGGCAGATGTTCTGGATCACGGGCGCGCTTTCCTCCTTCCTGGACAATACACCGACATACCTTGTTTTCTTGCAGACGGCAGGGAGCCTCGGGGCAGCGTCCGGGGTCATCACCTCTGTCGGCACCGTGACACCTGTCATGCTGGAAGCGATCTCTGCGGGAGCTGTCTTCATGGGGGCGAATACGTACATCGGGAATGCCCCGAATTTCATGGTCAAGGCGATCGCGGAAGACAGCCATATCCATATGCCAGGGTTCTTCGCGTATATCGGATGGTCGCTAGAAATTCTCTTTCCTGTATTCATCCTTGATACGCTGCTATTCTTCCTTACGTGGTAGTGACCGGGGACCGGTGATCGAGCGCTTCCTATACGCATCTTCATAAGCCGAGCATCTCCCAACTTCCAAGTCTTGTCGATCTCCCTTTCCTTATCTGTTTATGACCACCGCGGCTCGATCGAGCCGCGGTTTTTGCATGCTATCTATATTTTCACATATATATCATATATGATACTTCAGACATAACTTATAATCTATAGGATAACACGCGGTATACGTACGCGCTTTCAGAAAACATAAATCCCAGACTATGATATAGCTTTGGAATGGAGACAAATAAATAATAATCATGTGCGCTAATGATTGGTATAATAAAAAGTATATTTCTCACTCATAATCTTGATGGAAGGTGAAAACTATGCGTCGATCCCTCAAAGCACTTCCGTACGCCATTTTGCTGACTGCGGGGTCTTCTCCCTTGGTATCTGCTCAAGAAGCGGTGCATCAGGCGGTGAATATGTCGCTGCCTCTTTGGAGTATCATTCCTTTTGTCGCATTGCTTCTTTCGGTAGCCCTCGTGCCTTTGGTGAATGGCCTGTGGTGGCGGAAGAATGAAAAATGGGTCGCTCTGTTCTGGAGTGTCGCATTTCTGGTCCCGTTCTCGTACATTTACGGCTGGCAGGAAGGCCTCGAGCGTTTTCTGGAAGCCGTGCTGCTGGACTTCGTGCCCTTCATCATACTTTTATTTGGCCTTTTCGCGACAGCGGGGGGCATCATGGTGGACGGACGTCTGGCGGGCACACCGAAGACGAATGCGCTGATCCTTCTTGTCGGGACGCTTATGGCGAGCTGGATCGGTACGACGGGAGCTGCGATGTTGCTCATCCGTCCTTTGATCCGCATCAATGCATGGCGCCGGCATGTTTCGCACATCATGGTCTTCCTGATTTTCCTCGTGGCGAATATGGGCGGGTGTCTGACGCCGCTCGGTGATCCGCCGCTTTTCATGGGATTCCAGCGAGGCGTACCCTTTGCATGGACATTCCAGCTGACACCGATCCTTCTTATGAATATGGTCATCCTTTTTGCCATTTTTTACCTGATGGATCGCCATTATTACAAAAAGGATCTGGCGGCAGGACGCATGCCGGAGGAGATCAAGGTGGCAGAAGGCGAGCCGCTGATCCACATTGATGGGAAACGCAATTTCCTCTACATCGGCATCATCATCATCGGCGTCATTGCTAATGGTTTCCTGCCGGAATATGTACCATTCTTCAAGGATGGGGCAGGGGTAGCGGTTTTTGATGACATCGTATTCCCGTATGCGACGATCGTGGAGATCGCACTGATCCTTCTGGCTTCCTTCCTGTCTCTTCACACTACGCCATATCGTATCCACAAGGCGAATGCTTTTTCCATGGTGCCGATGATCGATGTCGGTATTCTTTTCATCGGCATCTTCATCACCATGATCCCGGCGCTCGTGCTTCTCAAAGTCCATGGCACAGAGCTTGGTATCGATCAGCCGTGGCATATGTTCTGGGTGTGCGGACTCCTGTCCTCCTGTCTGGATAATACCCCGACCTACCTTGTTTTCCTGCAGACTGCGGCGAGCCTTGGCGCGACCGAAGGCATCGCGACCACCGTCGGCACGGTCACTCCGCTCATGCTGGAAGCGATCTCCGCAGGTGCTGTCTTCATGGGTGCCAATACGTATATCGGCAACGCCCCGAATTTCATGATCAAGGCGATCGCGGAAGAGGATGGCATCAAGATGCCTGGCTTCTTCGCGTATATCGGCTGGGCGATACTGATCCTGTACCCGGTATTTATCATCGACACCCTGCTGTTCTATATGTAGGAAATTGGGCGTAGTATGAATGCTGCGCCCTTTTCGCGTTTTTGAATCTGTTGAAACGGACAGTCCATGTTCATGGTCGGGGGGATGGGCTTCGGGATCAAAGACAGGGAATCTCTGTTTTTCTGCCTCACAGCTTGCCTCAGCCCTAGAACTTGAATTTTTCTATTGCGTTAACGCGCATATCTATGTTACAATAATTTTCGATTTAAATATCACTCATCCAGAGCAGCAGAGGGATTGGCCCAAGGAAGCTGCAGCAACCATTCCGATGGAACCGGTGCTAATTCCAACAGCGCAAGCTGGCAGATGAGAGACTGGACTCTCCCTGCGCGGAGAGCTTTTTTAGTTTTAGGGAAGTACCGATCCTGTGATTGGAGCGGTATTTCCATGGCAAAATGATTTTCCATAGAATCCCATAGTTTTTTGAGGAGGAACACTATGTCCAGAAAAGTTTTATTCACTTCTGAATCTGTGACCGAAGGGCATCCTGATAAGATCTGTGACCAGATCTCGGATGCCATTCTTGATGCGATCTTTGCAGAGGACCCGAATGGCCGTGTCGCTTGTGAGACGACCGTCACCACGGGGCAGGTACATGTCTTCGGTGAGATCACCACCACGGCGCACATTGCTTTCTCGAAAGTCATTCGCGATACCATTCGTGACATCGGCTACACCACATCTGCCTATGGCTTCGATGCGGACAGCGTAGGGATCAATATCGCACTCGATGAGCAGTCTCCGGATATCGCCATGGGCGTCGACAAGTCTCTGGAAGCCAAATCCAATGAAGCCGACCCGTATGATATCGGCGCAGGCGATCAGGGGATGATGTTCGGCTATGCATCGAACGAAACGCCGGAATATCTGCCGATGCCGATCGCGCTGGCGCACCGTCTGGCACGCCGTCTGGCAGAAGTCAGAAAATCCGGTGAACTGTCCTATCTCCGTCCGGACGGCAAGACGCAGGTCACTGTTGAATATGAAGACGGCAAGCCGGTCCGTGTGGATACCATCGTCATTTCCACGCAGCATGACCCGGATGTCACACAGGCGGAGATCCATGATGATATGGTGAAACATGTCATCGAACCGACCATCCCGGCCAAATTCCTGCAGGATACGAAGTACTTCATCAATCCGACCGGCCGTTTCGTCATCGGCGGCCCGCAGGGGGATGCCGGTCTTACCGGCCGTAAGATCATCGTTGATACCTATGGCGGCATGGCCCGTCATGGCGGCGGTGCATTCTCCGGCAAGGATCCGACGAAAGTCGACCGTTCTGCAGCGTATGCAGCTCGCTATGTAGCGAAGAATATCGTCGCTGCCGGCATCGCTGACCGCTGCGAGATCCAGCTCGCCTATGCCATCGGCGTCGCACGTCCGGTCTCCATCTTCGTCGATACCTTCGGCACCGGCAAGATCTCCGATGAAGCCATCGTCGCACTCATCCGTAAACATTTCGAATTGCGTCCGGCCGGCATCATCGATATGCTCGATCTCCGCCGTCCGATCTACAAGCAGACTGCGGCCTATGGTCACTTCGGCCGCACCGATGTGGACCTCCCGTGGGAACATACTGATAAAGCGGAAGTGCTGAAGAAAGAAGCAGGAATCTGAGAATAACAGGTTTACAGGTGCTGCGAGTGAGTAGTGACTAGGGATCAGGCTGATGTTGCATCTACCCCCTTCCTCAGGAAGGGGGATGCCCGAAGGGCAGGAGGTTGGCTGAGAAAAATGAGATTTGCGGTTTGAATACCGAAAGCAGGCATCGCCCCGTTTCGTCATCCTGAGCGGCGAGAAACGTCGTATGAGAGATAACGAATGCCAGAACAGCTGCGACCTGAGTCATCGATCTCGGCGAAGCCGCCACCACCATTCCTAATTCCTCATTCCTCATTCAAGCAAAGCGTTCATCCCTGATCCAGAGGCCGCATGCCCCACGGGCTAACCTCAAACCCCTTTCCTTTATATGCTAAAATAGAGAAGACATATTCTCGTGTCTTCTCTTTTTTTGCGCTTAAAGGAGGGCGTCATGCTGATTTCCATCGCCGAGGTCTTGATCAATCGGCCGTCGAAGCACTTGAACCGCACCTTTTCTTACCGGATCCCGGATGCGCTTCTCTGGCAAGCGGATGTGGGCTATCGCTGCGTTGTACCTTTTGCGCGTCGCACGGAGGAGGGGATCATCCTGTCGGTGCGCCGCGAGGAGGAAGAGAAGATCTCCTATCGGCTGCTTCCCATCCGCTCTCTGGTCGATTCTTTCCCGTGGTTCACGGAGGAAATGCTCGCACTTGCGAGGAAGCTATCTTCCTATTATATGTGTATGCTGATCGAGGCGCTGCGCCTCTTCTTTATCGACAAGAAGGGGATCTTGACTGAGGTCGAGTATACGATCGACTGGGCGCGTGTGCCGATGGAGGCAGAGCTTCGCGGGCTCATCGATCCTTCGGTCGAAAGTCTGTCGGAAAAAGATGCGAAAACCCTTCTTGGAAGTGATCTTGTGAAATGCGTCAAGGCGGCCTGGCTTGTCCGAAAGGAGCGGCTTTCCGCCGTCCATAAGGAGCCGCTGGAGAAATGGCTCGCGCCGAATGAGGCGCCCGATGAGGCACAGAAGCGGCGCAGTCCGAAGCAGGCACTCCTGTGGCAGGCGCTCACGGAGAAAGGACCGATGTCCTTTCGGGAGGTGGCGGAGAAGGGCTTTTCTTCGAGCGTCGTGAAGGCCTTCTGCCTTTCCGGCTATGGAAAGGTCTTTTATAAAAGGAAGAAGACCTTTTCTCTGATCGATGAGCAGGAAAAACGGAAGGATCGAGCGCTGACGGAAGAGCAGCAGCAGGCGCTTTCCGTGATCTCCAAAGCCATCGATCAGGAAGCATTCAAAGGCATCCTCCTGAAGGGGGTGACAGGGAGCGGGAAGACAGAGGTGTACCTGCGCGCTGCGGAGAGGGCGCTGGAACGGGGCGGATCTGCGCTCATTCTGGTGCCGGAGATCGCTCTGACGAGCCAGATGACATCCTACTTCGCCTCACTCTTAGGGGATAAGGTCGTCTTCATTCACAGCGGTCTCAGCAAGGGCGAGCGCTATAACAACCGCCAGCGCATCGCCAATGGCGAGAGTAAGATCATCATCGGCTCGCGTTCGGCGATCTTCATGCCCTTTCGTCATCTGAAGCTCATCGTCGTCGATGAAGAGTATGATTCCTCGTACAAGCAGGGGGAGACGCCCCGCTACAATGGGCGTGATGCGGCCAAGATGATGGGGGAGATCTACCACTGCCCGATCGTCCTCGGTGCCGCGACGCCTTCGATCGCGACGTACCATGCGGCGAAGACGGGAAAGATCGAGCTTGTGGAAATGAAGCACCGCGTCTTTCAGACGAAGCTTCCTGCCATTCATATCTATGACCTCAAGGGCGATCCCACCGGGGAGGCGTTGTCGCATCCGATGGTGGAGATGCTCAGGGCGACCATCGAAAGGAAAGAGAAGTCCATCCTTCTTCTGAACCGCCGCGGCTTCTCGACGACGCTCATGTGCGCTGACTGTGGCTATGTCTTCAAATGCCCGAACTGCGATGTTTCTTTGGTCTATCACAAAGACACTGCGCAGCTGAAATGCCATTACTGCGAGACAGTGCATCCGCTGCCCCATGAATGTCCGAAGTGCCACAGACGGAAGATCCTCTACCTCGGGCGTGGTACGCAGCATGTCGAGGAGGACTTGCACGAGGCACTTGCCGAAGCACGTATCCAGCGCTTCGATGTAGACAGTACGCAGAAGAAGAATAGCGCGCGGACCATTCTGGAAAAATTCCGCCGCGGAGATATAGATATTCTTTTTGGCACGCAGATGGTGGCCAAGGGACATGATATCCCCGGCGTGCAGACGGTCGGTATCCTTTCGGCAGATGGGCCGCTCAATATGCCGAGCTACCTTGCCTCCGAGCAGACCTTCAACCTCATCACCCAGTGTGCGGGCCGTGCGGGCCGTGGCCGCCAGCAGGGGGAAGTCCTGCTCCAGACGTATAATCCGGATCACTATGTCATTCAGGCGGCGGCCAGGCAGGACTATGAAGGATTCTACCGGCAGGAGATCGAGTACCGACGCCTGCTGAATTACCCGCCCTTTTCCCGCATGATGAAGATCACCTGCTT
>CAKPUX010000073.1 GCA_934193095.1 uncultured Dialister sp.
ATTCAAGGTTCAAGGTTCAAGGTTCAAGGTTCAGGGTTCAGGGTTAGCCCTGGGGGTGGCTCGCCCCTTGATTACGTTTGAAAGCCTCGCTTGAATGAGAAATTAAAAATGAGAAATGCGAAATGGTGGTGCGGCGCATAAAAATCAGAAGCGCCGCGGAGTTTTGATAGCGCTTCGCGCGCATCGTCATTTCGAGCGTAGCCGAGGGTCTTTATTACAGAGCGTTCATCGCCTGATATGAGGCAGCACCAGGACATTGTTTTCCATCAGCGCATACACGCTGATTCCCGCAATGCAGTAAAGATCCCTCGGCTGCGCTCGAGATGAGGATGCCGGAGAATCCCAGTCACGCCTAATCCCCAATCCCTAATCCCTAGCCACTCGTCGCTGCTTTCAAACTTCACAGTTCAGGGTTCAACAGGTTCGGAGGGTTCAACGGGGGGTGGTGCGGCGCATAAAAATATGGAAGCGCCGCGGAGGTTTGAAACTAGCGGTTTTCTCGTATCGCAAACCTAATCCCTAGCCACTCATCCCTAGCCACCAGTCACTTCTTTTTACAAGTCTGCGAAATCATCCGCAGCATTCACTTTCATCTGTTATAATAACTATTATATCAAATCCAAAGGAGAATACCATGAAATACCGCTTACTGCTGCTCCTGGCAGCACTCATCTGGGGCTTTGCCTTCGCCGCACAGGTGGTCGGAATGGAGTCCGTCGGGCCATATACATTTAACGGCGTCCGTTTTCTCTTAGGCTCGCTTGCGCTCGTCCCCATCATCCTCACGAGCAAAGAAGAGGCACCGCCGCTTCCTAAGAATATGCCGCTCTCGGCTGCCTGCCTCATGGTAGGGCTTCCGCTCTTTGCCGGTGCGACGCTGCAGCAGGTGGGGCTTCAGTACACCACCGCCTCGAAAGCCAGCTTCCTCACGGCGACCTACATCCTCATGGTGCCGATCATGGGGATCTTCCTCAAGGAAACGCTCCGCATCACGCACATCGCGGGCGCGATCCTCGCCATGGTCGGCGTGTACTTCATGTCGATCACCGAAGATTTCTCCATAGGTGCCGGTGACCTCATGATGCTGCTCTGCGCGCTGGGCTTCACCATCCAGATCCACGCCATGACATACCTCACACAGCGCTTCTCTCCCATCGTCCTTTCCTCGGGACAGTTCTTCGTCGCCGGCGTCCTGAATTTCATTCTCGCCTTTCTTTTCGAAACGCCGACACTCTCCGGCATCGAAGGCGCCCTGTGGCCGATCCTCTATACCGGCCTTCTCTCGACAGGCGTCGCCTACACACTGCAGGCCGTCGGGCAGAAATATCTGCCCCCGACCGAAGCCTCTATGATTCTCAGTATGGAAATGGTCTTCGGCGGCATCGCAGGCATCTTCTTCCTCGGCGAAAGCTTCACCACCCGGCAGATGATCGGCGTCCTCTCCATGACCGCCGGCGTCTTCCTCTCCCAGCTGCCGGGGAGAGCCGTGCTGTCGTTTAAAAAAGTGGCTAGGGATTAGGGATTAGGGATTAGGGATTAGGAGCTCCAAGCTCAGAGTGACTGGTGACTCGTGACTGGTGACTGAAATGCCTGTTGCGGGCATCGCCCATTATATATTCTGCGGCGCTTCTAATTTTTATGCGTCGCGCCTTCCCCGTTAAACCCATAGAACCCACAGAACCCGCTGAACCTCTTTCACACGCAATCAAGGGGCGGCACGCCCCTTGGGCTATTCCTCAATGAAAGGTGCCAATCCTCATGAAACACATCGTTATCGCACAGCCACTGGCCATCAGCGAAGCCCTTCTTGACACACTGACGGCTGATTTCAAAAAAGACGGCTTCACCATCACCGCCTATGACAGTCTGCCGAAAGATCAAGCTGACTTGGGAGATCGTCTCGCGGATGCTGACCTTGCCGTCATTGCCAATTACCCGCTCCGGAAAGAAGCGCTCGCGAAAGCCGCATCCCTCAAATACCTCTGCGTCGCTTTCACCGGCGTCGACCATGTCGATATTGATTTCTGCAAAGAAAAGGGCATCGCTGTCTCGAACTGTGCCGGCTACTCGACCGAGTCCGTGGCAGAGCTCACCTTCGCACTCATTCTTGCCCTCTACCGCAAGCTGTCCGAAGGCGGATGCGCCGCCCGAAATGGCAAGACCAGCGCCGGCCTCATGGGCATCGAGATCGGTCATCGGAAATTCGGCATCATCGGGACCGGTGCCATCGGAAGACGCGTCGCAGACATTGCCTCCGCCTTCGGCGCCGATGTCTATGGCTACAACCGCTCTAAGAAAGCAGACAACGTCACCTACACCGACCTTGACACCCTGCTTTCCACCTGCGACATCATCTCCGTCCACCTGCCGCTCACCGGCGAGACGCGCGGCCTCCTCTCCCGCGAAAAGCTCTCCCTCATGAAGCCGGGTGCGATCCTCATCAATACCGCCCGCGGCGGCGTCATCGACAATGCCGCTCTCGCTGACCTCCTCAAAGAAGGAAAGATCGCAGGCGCCGGCATTGATGTCTACGACGGCGAACCTCCGCTCGCTAAAGACTATCCGCTTCTCTCTGCGCCAAACACCGTCCTCACCCCGCACGTCGGTTTCTTCACAGAAGAAGCCATGGCCCGCCGCGCCGTCATCGTGATGGACAACCTCCGCGCCTACCTGAAAGGAAAGCAGGAGAATGTGATCTGTTAGCCTGCCATCGCACATCTGCCTTTTCTCACTTTGTTTCAGCGGAGAGTGAATGTGCCACGCACAAATTTCAGAAGCACCGGCTCTTATAGCATAAAAAGCGTATCAGGTTCAGACATTTGAACTTGATACGCTTTTTGCATACTATGGAAACGCTGATTCAATCGCAGAATCCGATTTCACAAGAATTTTTATGCATAGCTTCGTCATAAAGTTTGAAAGCAGGGATGAGTGACTGGTGACTGGTGACTAGGAATTAGCAGCCAGGGATTAGGTTTGCGATACGAGGAAGTCGCTAATTTCAAACTCCCGCGGCGCTTCTGTTTTTTATGCGCCGCACCACCATTCCCCATTTCTCATTCCTCATTCTTAATTCATTTTCTCCCACCAATAGATCACCGGGTACAGCACGAAGAGGAAGGCGAGTGTCGTCGTGAGGAAGGAAGACTCCGCGAGATTGACATTAAGTCCATAGAGCTGCGAAGACGCCACGGCGAAGATGGCGGTCGGTGCCGCGGCAGCGAGTACCACGCAGGTCAGGATGGTCGCATCCGAGACGAATACACTCGTCAGGAAATACATCACCACCGGAAGCAGAATGAATTTCACAGGGAAGATTGGCCAAAGCCTTCCTCCATATTCCTTGACTGCCAAAAGATTCAGATCATAGCCGACAGGCACCATTCCCATCCAAGCCCCCGCATGGATCAGGATCGTGAAAAGCGTCGTGACCATCGGCGGCTTCTCCACCCCGAGCCCAGCAAGCGTCAGACCGATCGCCACGCCGACGGCAGGGAGCTGATTCCACGTGCAGAGCAGCCGGAAGAGATGGATCTCCATCTTTTTCCCCTCGCCGTGATTCGCCCACTTGTCGTAGTAATACTGGCTCATCGGAAAACAGAAGAGTACGATGATCAGGATCTGCGGCACCGCGATGAGCTGCACATAGGCAAACCCGACCGCACCGAAGAGGACATACGCGCAGAGCCCTGCGAGCGTCCCGATATTTCCGAGCATCATGGAAATCAGGTAGCTTCCCTGCTCCCGCGCATCCGAGAAGCGGTGCTGCTCCAGGGCATAGAAGACCGCGACAGGCAGGAAACAGATGGGAATCGTAGAAATCGGAAGCCACAAGAGCTGTGCCGTCACATGCACCGACCAGAAGGAAACAATGGAAAGAAAAGTAGACACTCCCACCACATTCGCCTTGATGATCCAGTGAAGAATGTCCTTCGAAAGCCCCCACCGCCTAAGGCCCATGCCGCAGAGCAGCGGAAGCAGAATGTCTGCAAATACAATTAGAAATCTGGAATCCGTAATTGATACACCTCGTGTTGTATGAAATTTAAGGAAGCACTGATGAAATCGTTGCCAGGGAAACACTGATTCAATCGTTGTCAGATTTTACTCTTGAATTTTTATGTATAGCGAGAAATAACCTGACGCGAATAGCGAGCTATTTAAGGAAGGTTATGACGAAGCTATGTATAAAAATTCTTGTAAAATCTGACTCTGCGATTTAATCAGCGTTTCCCCAGGGATGGGGGATTAGGAGTGACTGGTGACTGGTGACTGGTGACTAAATACAACCTTCGGGCATCATCATGATTTATACTCCGCGGCGCTTCATAATTTTTATGCGCCGCACCTTCCCCGCTGAACCCGTAGAACCCACAGAACCCGCTCCCCCTCTTTCTCAAAGAGTCAAAGGATCTCTCGCTTCCCCTCTGTTCACAAGATTCTTCGGCTCAGTTCTCACCGTTCCGTTTTCTGCATTTCTCACCTGTCATGCCGCCCCAAATGACAGACAGCGGCGAAATCGGCCGGCAAAGGCGCGGTGAAGGTTTTGCCGGACAGATAGGCGAAATCATCCGTAAGCACTGGGAAGGTGAGCGAGGCCGCGTGAAGGAGCTGGCGGCGGATGTGGAGCGCCTCTGACGCGGAAAGGCTCGCGCGGCTGCCATATTTCCGATCGCCCAAGAGGGGATGACCGATGGAGGAAAAATGCAGGCGGATCTGGTGCGAGCGCCCTGTCACGAGATGGACGCGGACGAGAGAAAAGAGGCATCCATGGACCTCTACGGTTTCGAGCGTCTCATAGTGCGTCTCGATGGGAAGCGCACCTTGCTCAGTGCGCTCAGTATAGCGCACCTGATTTCTTTCATGGTCCTTGACGAGGTAGCCTTTCAAAATCCCCGAAGCCGGCGTCTTCCCGTAAACGAGAGCCTGATAGACTTTCGTGAGGGAGCGCGCCTTGATGAGTGCATTCATTTCCTGCAGCCCGCGCATGGTCTTGCCTGCGATGACGAGGCCGCTGGTATTTCTGTCCAGCCGGTGACAGATGGAGGGCGTGACGCCGGCTCTGCTTTCCCGCGCGGAGAGGAGGGCTTCATTCAGAGACGGGGCGCCGGAAGTGTCTCCCTGCGAAAGAAGACCTGCCGGTTTATTGAGGATGACGATGTTTTCATCTTCATACAGGATCCATGTTTCAAAGTCAGGATAGTCACGCTTGGGCGCTTCTTCTCTCTTTCCACGAAATTTTTCGATCGTCTCATCGGAGAACCAGACCTTCACGCTGTCCCCCGCGGCGATCTTTTCTCTTCCTTCGATCTTCTTCCCATTAAGAACGATGTTTTTCTTGCGCATGCTCTTTCGAAGAAGCCCCATGGACGCCTCCGGCAAGAGCCGTGCCATGTACTTCATCACTGTCTGTCCCGCTTCTTCCTTTTGTATGATAAATTCCTGCATCGTCAGTACTCCCTACTCTCTGTCACCGTCACTAAGCATCAGTCACCAGTCACTCATACAGCACGCCGATTTCCCTCAGCGCATGAATCACCTGCGCCATCTCTTCTTCCGTCTTTGTCTCGATAAGATGGGTATGGATGCCGCCGCTGATATCCGAGAGGAGGGGAAATCCGATGTCCTGCATCGCGCGCACAAAGGATACGGCGTCTTCCTTGCTCTTGATCTCCAGCTGTCCGTGCAGCTCGCCGTAGATCTCATGCTCCACCCGCACGTCATGGATGATGCCGCCTGCCTCTACGATGGCAATGAGTTCCTGCTCTGTCTCTTCCCGGCCGTGGCGGCAGACGAGTGTGCGAAGACAGCCCTTTTTCTCTTTATTGAGGTAATATCCGCGCGGCGTAGAGATGATGTCCATCCCTTCGGCGCGAAGAAGCGCCATGTCTCCCACAATGACCTGCCGGCTCACGCCGCACTCTTTCGCAAGGTCCGCCCCGCGCAGCCGGTGTTCCGCCTGCTCCAGCTTTTCTTTGATGTAGGCTCTGCGTCTTGTGTTATCCATTCTCATCCCCCCTCTTTTCTTCTATTGTAGCAGATTTCCCCCAAAGAAAAAAACGATAGAGCGCATCTCTATCGTTTTTTCTTTGGGGCGGATTATGTTTGAAAGCTTCATTTGAATGAGAAATGAGAAATGGTGGTGCGACGTATTTCGTCATCCTGAGCGGAGAAAAACGTCGTATGTTAGAAAATGGCTTATCTGAAATAGGAGAACTGAGTCGAAGGATCTAAGCGCCGCAGAAGTTTGAAATTAGCGACTTTCTCGTATCGCAAACCTAATCCCTAGCTACTAATCCCTAGTCACCAGTCACTAGTTACCAGTCACCAGTCACTAGTCACCAGTCACCAGTCACCAATCACTAGTCACTCATCCCTGTTTTCAGACTGACTCTTCCTGCGCCATGCCTGCCTTCAGTCCGCGGATATATGCGGTGAGCTTCTCGGAGGCTTCGCTGCCATTCTTATTGATGATATCCACGACACCGCTGCCGGTGATGACGCCGTCAGCGAGCCGCGCCATCCGTCCTGCCTGCTCCGGCGTGTGGATGCCGAAGCCGATAGCCAGCGGAGTATCCGTCGTTTCACGCGCGATACGGATGATCTCACGAAGGTCCGTCTGGATATCACCGCGCATGCCGGTGACGCCCATGGAGGAAACGACATATACAAAGCCGGTGGCATCCTTCAAACTCTCACGGATACGCTCTTCCGAAGTCGGTGCGACCATCTGGATGATGTCGACACCATTCGCATCGGCGAGCGGTCGGATTTCCGCCTGTTCTTCATAGGGAAGATCCGGAATGATGACGCCATCGATGCCGATTTCCTTCGCTTCTTCGAAGAACCGCTCGGATGGATAATTGAAGACCGGATTGTAATAGGTGAGAAGCACGATCGGGATCTGTGTCTTCGTGCGGAGCGTCTTCACCAGCTCCATGACCTGCGGCAGGTGGACATGGTTCTCCAGCGCCTTCACATCGGCTTCCATGATGACCGGCCCGTCGGCGATGGGATCGGAGAACGGCACGCCGATCTCGATCAGCCCTACGCCGGCTTTTTCCATATCGAGTACGTACTTCACAGTGTCTTCCATCGACGGGACACCTGCCGTCAGGAAAGCGATCAGCGCTTTCCCATTCTTGAATGCTTCACTTGTATGGCTCATAGATAGACTCCTTTTGCTGTAATTCAGGGTTAGCCCTTGGGGCGTGCTGTCCCTTGACCCTGGATGAAAGCTTTGCTCAAATGAGGAATTAGGAATGAGGAATTAGGAATGAAGGTGGCGGCTCCGCCGCGAATATATAGGGCGATGCCCGAAGGCGGTATTCAAGTCACTAGTCACTAGTCACTCAAGGCCACTAATCCCTAATCCCTGCTTTCAAACTTCAGGGTTCAGGGATAGCCCGTGGGGCGTGCTGACCTTTGATTACGTTTGAAAGAGGGGGAGCGGGTTCTATAGGTTCAAGAGGTTCAAAGGGGTTGGTGCGGCGCATAAAAATCAGAAGCGCCGCAGAGTATAAATAACGGCGATGCCCGAAGGTCTCTTGATGACAGTTTTTCCGTTTTGGGATTTCCACACATCGACCACTCGGCCGCGAATGACAAAGATTTCTCGCTTCGCTCGAAATGACGATACGAGAGTCTGCTGTCTCCTGGTCTCTTAGTCACCAGTCCCTAGCTACCAGCTCCCTCAGTCATGAATATCCTCTCCGCGGTATCTGGCGATGGCGGCGACGTCCTTGTCTCCGCGGCCGGAAAGGGTGATGACGACGATGTCATTTTTATCCATCGTCCGGA
>CAKPUX010000074.1 GCA_934193095.1 uncultured Dialister sp.
CACTGCCACCTTCACACCGCTCCCTACGACGGCATCCCCGCTCTCCTGTCCGCGCTTCAAAGAAGAGGGATCCGTACCGCCGTCGCCTCAAACAAGGATGAAGCAGATGTAGAAAAACTCGCCGCGCTGCATTTCCCCCGTCTTTTCGACGCCATCATGGGCAACTCCCCTGCCATCCATAGAAAGCCTGCGCCCGACATGCTTGATCGCATTCTCCATGACCTTTCCATCCCGAAAGAGCAAGCCGTCTATATCGGTGACTCGGAAGTAGACATCGAGACAGCCAAAAATGCCGGTCTTCCCTGCATCTCCGTCACATGGGGATTTAGAAATAAAAACTTTCTCGCCCGCCATGGCGCGACATGCATCGTAGAGAATGCAACGGAGCTGGCGATGGAATTGGGGATTAGGGAATCTTAAGTGACTGGTGACTGGTGGCTGGTGGCTAGTGACTGGTGACTAGTAGCTAGTGGCTAGGGATTAGGTTTGCGATACGAAAAAACCGCTAGTTTCAAACCTCCGCGGCGTTTCCATATTTTTATGCACCGCACCACCCCCGCCCTCCCCTCCGAACCTGCTCCCCCGCTGAACCTCTTTCGCATGTAATCAAAGGGCAGCACGCCCGAGGGGCTACCCCTGAACCCACACAAAAACGCTCGCCCTAAAAAAAGGACGAGCGTTTTTTATATGTCTCACATTATTTATGTTCAAAAATATCGACGCGGCGAGCGGCAGCGTGATCCTTGCTGTCACTGTCTGCCCCTTTCACCATTTCGACCAGCTTTGTCGCATCGACGCCCTGAGAGACAGCGTATTCCTTGACGCTCTTCACGCGCTGGGCAGCGAGCTCTTTGTTGTACTCTGCACTGCCGGTCGGATCCGCACGGCCGACGAGCTTGAAGACATGGCCGGTTTCCTTGGCCTGCTTCACGAAGGCATCCAGATTCACCTTCTGGGCATTCTGAATATCCGCCGAGTCACTTTCAAAGAGGACGCTGTTCAGATAGTAATCATTTTCCGCTGCCTTAGCCGGTGTTTCTGCCGGAAGCGTTTCTTCCGGAGCCTCTGTCCTCACCACACTCACATCGCTAGGCTCATCTTCTTCGAAATCATAATTCTTCGAAGGCTCTTCCTCATAGGACATGACCGGGTCATGTCCGCCGAAGCGATACGAAACGCCTGCCAGGAATCCCTTATAAGAGACATTGCGGTCACTGTTTCCGCGAGTATTCATATAGCGATAGCCGGCCGTCAGATCCACGTTGCTGTCGACAGCCATGTTCACGCCGGCTTCCCACATGGAGGTCTCTTCCGTGCCGAGAGCCCCTTTGGCATAGACATCGACGACGTCCGTCACAGGCTGACGGGCTACGACGCCCAGCTGGAAAATATTGTTGGTGGCTTTGCCATTATCCAGCATCACCGACGGATAGTCCTTCATGGCGATGCGGTTCCAGCCCGCAAAAGCAGCGACCTGCGGATGCAGGGAGTACACTGCATTGAGTTCATTCATATTTCCATTCGTATGGTCCGTGTGAAGTCCGGTGTACTGGTACTGCGCTGCCCATTTATCGGTGATCCCATAGCTCACGCCGCCCAGGAA
The DNA here is from genome assembly GCA_934193095.1 of uncultured Dialister sp. GTDB lineage: Bacteria > Bacillota > Negativicutes > Veillonellales > Dialisteraceae > Dialister. Next base: position 1,604 of record CAKPUX010000074.1, read on the forward strand.
ATTCCATTCTCCATCCGACTTGTAGCCGGCGGTGCGAGCCGCCGAGTCCCACATGCCTGCATTGATCTCAAATTCACCCGGACGGAAGGTCGTCTGCGGGGATGCGAATGCGGTCGTAGAGATCGCAGCCAGCGCCAGCATCATAGCGATTGTCTTTTTCATGATCTTCACCTCGTAGAAAAAATCAGGGAAAGTGTCATAGGATATTGTTCATATATATCTTATTATATCATTCCATGTAAAGGCGAAGAACCCAGCGGTGCCGGGCGTCTCGTGGGGCGTGCTGTCCCTTGATTGCGTGCGAAAGCCTCGCTTGAATAAGAAATAAGAAATGGAGCATAAGAATGTAGAAGCGCCGCGGAGGTTTGAAACCAGCGGTTTTCTCGTATCGCAAACCTAATCCCTAGCTACTAGTCCCTAGTCACCAATCACCTATCCTTAGGGAAACGCTGATTAAATCACAGAATCAGATTTCATATGGATTTTTATACATAGCGTCGTCGACATCCTCCTTAAATAGCTCGCTATTCGCGTCGAATGTCTCCTCGCTCTGTATAAAAATCCAAGAATGAAATCCGATAACGATTTAATCAGTGTTTCCCTAGTTTCCGCCTTTCATCATATCCTGCATTTCTTCGATCATGCCGACATTGCCGCTTTCGATGAGACGGCGGAATTCATCGAGCTGGTTCTTGATCTCCTTCGACATTTCCGGAAATTCCGGCGCAATATCGCGCAGCGCCTTGATGACGATCTGCGAGACGACAAAGCGGGTATACCACTTATTATCCGCCGGAACGATGTACCACGGCGCAGCCTTTGTGCTGGTCGCCGTGATCATCTCGCTGTAAAGCTCCTGATAGCGGTCCCAGTAGCGGCGTTCATTGATATCTGCCATGGAGAATTTCCAGTTTTTCTTCTTGTTCAGGATGCGCTCAGCCAGACGGTTGCGCTGCTCATCCTTGGAGACATGGAGAAAGATTTTGATGACATGGAAGCCATTCTCCCCCAGATAGCGCTCCCAGTCCTTGATCTGCCGGTAGCGGGTATCCCAGATATTTTTATTGACAAGATTCTGCGGCAGCTTGTCCTCTTTGATGAGGTCATGCACGCGGGTCACGATGACATCTTCATAATGGGAACGGTTGAAGATGCCGATATCCCCGCGGCGCGGCAGCGCACGATTGATACGCCACATGTAGTCGTGGTCCTTTTCTTCACTGTTCGGCTGCTTGAAGGAAACGACATGGACGCCATTCGGATCCAGATGCGAGAAGACGTGCTTGATCGTCCCGTCCTTGCCTGCCGCATCCATCGCCTGCAGGACGATGATGAGCCCATAGGTACTCTGTGCATAGAGCTTTGCCTGCAAGAGATTGATCTCTTCCAATGCTTCCGGAAAAGCAGCTGTCTTGACGGCTTCCTTGTCGATGTCGATATCGCAGGCCGTGGCAATCTTTTTGAGGTTGATCTTATCGCCTTCCTTGGCACGATAGCGGTCAATGTCGATCTTGATCTCAGGCATTTCTTTTTCCATGGTCGTTCTCTCCTTTTGATAATGATTGTTGTTATAAGTGTATTTGTTTCACGTGAAACATGGCTCCCATCCGCAGGCGGAAAGGATCTCCCGCCTGCGCCCGAAATGGCGGCGTAAAAGGGCCTAAGCTCTGCCGCCTTACTTCTTGATCGCCTGCTGGATCTCTTCGAGCGACTTCACATCCACAGAGGAGATGAGCTTTTTGAATTTTTCGAGCTGTTCGGCGATGTCGGGAGCCAGCGGCGGGAACTGGGGATCGATCTTCTTCAGCGCCTGCAGTGTGATCTGCGAGACGACGTAGCGGGTGTACCACTTGTTATCCGCCGGAACGATATACCACGGCGCATAGTCTTTCGATGTTTTGGAAATCATTTCTCCGTAAATTTCCTGATACTGGTCCCAGTACTGGCGTTCACGCATATCTGCCATGGAGAATTTCCAGTTTTTCTGCTGGTTGAAGATGCGGTCCATGAGGCGCTTCTGCTGCTCCTCTTTGGATACATGCAGAAAGATCTTGACCATGGGAAAGCCGTTGGCTGCCAGATATTTTTCCCAGTTTGTGATCTGCTCATAACGCTCTTCCCAAATGTCCTTGTGAATGAGATTTCTCGGAAGCTGCCCCTGATGGATCAGATCATGAATGCGCGTCACGATGACGTCTTCATACTGCGAACGGTTGAAAATGCCGATATTTCCGCGCTCCGGCAGGGCTTTATTGATGCGCCACATGTAATCATGATCCTTCTCCTCACTTGTCGGCTGTTTGAAGGAGACGACCTTCACGCCGCCCGGATTGAGGCTCGCAAAGACATGGTTCACCGTGCCGTCCTTGCCGGCCGCATCCATCGCCTGCAGGACGATGATGAGACCGTAGGTATTCTGGGCATAGAGCTTTTCCTGAAGCACCTTCAATTTTTCGATGGTTTCCGGAAAATATCTTTCCTTCACTTCTGCTTTCTCGATCTTCACATCGCAGGCGGTCGGGAAATCCTTCAGTGAGATCTTTTCCCCTTCTTTGACGCGATACCGATCGATATCGATCTTTCCATTCTTACTCTCCGGCATACAGATCCTTCCTTTCTGTCTGACGGGCCATATATCCGCGGAAAATCAAGCCCATTTCTTTCGCATTTGCTTTTATTATAGTGCATTTCCCCCATATGCATTTAATAAAAAAGCAATAGAGACAGTTATAGAAAATTTATTCACAAAGTCGGAAGAAGGCAGGCTATAGTATAATAGAAGTAATAAGTAGCTGGTGAACAGGGACTAGTGACTAGTGACTAGTGACTAGTGATTAGGGATTAGGCTTACGATTTTCCCCAGCGCAGTAGCGCCCTACTATGAAATGAGCCTGTCAGGTTCAGCTGGGACGAAAGGGGCGCACAATTCATATAGCCCCCTTATATGTATAACTTCGCCGCGCTTATCATTCTTATGCGCTGCACCAGCATTTTTCATTTCGTATTTCACATTTCAACGGAGGCCTTTATGGACGAAGATAAGAAACCCACAGGAAAACGGTTTCGCCGGATGGAGAATATTTCCAGCGTATTTTCCTCCTCCGACCTGAACCATCGGCTCTTCGGTCACGAAGGATTCCAATTCTTCCTCTTCCAGAAGCGTTGGGAAAAGCTGGTGGGCCAGGTGATGGCGAAGGAGTCCTATGTCTCAAGCTATAAGAATGACGTACTCTTCGTGACTGTCACGAATTCCGTCTTTCTCCAGCAGCTCTATGTCATCAAGAACGATATCCTTTCGCGCCTGTCGGAGGATGAATTCGGAAAGCGATTCACAGACATCCGCTTCATCGCCGGTCCGCGAAAGAAGAAATACCAGACCTTCACGACCTTAGATCCCATCAATCGCGCGATCGAAAAGGAGCAGCGCATGTATGACCAGCCGCTGACAGACAAGGAGACCGACTGGATCCGGCACTGGGTCAGTGCGCATATAGAAAAGGAAGCTCTGCAGGCTCCCTTCTCCGATATGATGAAGGCTGTCCTCCAGATCCGAAAAGGCGAGCTCGCCGCCGGATACCATCCCTGCCAGCGCTGCGGCGCACTCACGCCGCCGGATACCTCGCTCTGCAGCAGCTGCGAGCGCAAAAACCGTCAGGAAAAGCGCGCCCGCGTCATCGAGCTGCTTCGAAGGAATCCGCATTTCACCTTTCAGGAGGTCACGAGCCGCTTCCCCTGTACCTATCCGCTCTATGAGTCCTGCGTGAATCAGCTGATCCACGGGTATAAGGAGCGCATTTTTCATCAATTTGCCCGCCCGGATGAGAAGCGCCGCCTCCTCGCTCTCCTGACCCATCGCCCCATCGAGTCCATGACGGATCAGGAAGCAGAGGAAGCACTGAAAAAGCTCCCCAAAAAGTCATGGTGAGAAAAGGGATACGATCGGCCGTTTCCAAGCCGCCATCCCCTTCCCTGCCGCGCCTATTTCCGCCAATAAAAAAAGGAGCTGTGAAGAAATGAATCCTCATTTCTTTACAGCTCCTTTTTTACTTTACTTTCATTTGGTTCAAGGTTCAGGGTTCAGGGTTCAGGGCTCTCGTGGCGGCTTCGCCGCCTTTTTTTGAAGATGGTATTCTCGTATCGCAGCCTTCCCCTCTAGGGGAAGGTGCCCGAAAGGGGCGGATAGGGTGACTATGGCATGAAAGACAGCTGGGATAAAGTTTCCCGGTCACTCCTATGAGAGCTGCAAGTCCCCCGCGGCAGATGGAACGCGAAAATAAGATGATCGTTATTTCACATCGCCATTGTTTATTTATTTTCCATTTCTATCACAGTCCCCATGCCGGCGAGTGTGGGATCGGTCCCGGTCATGAGTGTCTGGATCTTCTCTTTTTCCAGATACGCCATCAAAGCCTCCCTGCGCGCGGCATCAAGCTCGCTTCCGATGTCGTCTAAGAGCAGTACGGGATAGGAGCCCGTTTCCTCTTTGATGAATTCCATTTCCGAGAGCTTCATCGAAAGGATCGCTGTCCGCTGCTGTCCCTGCGAGCCATAGGCGGCGATATCGAGCCCGTTTAGAAGAAATCGGAGATCATCCCGATGCGGGCCGACAGAGGTATGCGCCAGACGGGCATCCATCTCACGATGCCGGGAAAGCATCGTCAGGTACCACTCCACCTCGGTGTGCGCCTCTTCTTCCCCTTGCTGCACATAGCGGATGGAAAGCGTCTCCTTCTCCCCCGTCAGATACCTCTCCAGCAAAGGGACCTTACGGTTCATCTTCGCGACCGTTTCCAGACGCTTCTTCACAAGGTAGGCTGCCCCCTTGGCGATCTGCATATCCCACAGATCCACTTCTGCTTTGCGTCCGGAGAGCTGCGCCTGACGGAAGGCCGCATTGCGCTGCTGCACGGCCCTGTTGTAGGAGAGGAGTGTCTCGTAGTAGCGAGGCGAGACCTGAGAAATTTCCATATCCAGAAAACGGCGGCGGATGAGCGGCGCGCCTTTGATGAGCTGCAGCTCATCCGGTGTGAAGAGGACCGTCCGGAAGAGCCCTAGAAGCTCCTTGCGGCGGATCGGCGTATCATTCAGATAGAATTTCTTCCCCTGCCCGCGCACCATGCGGATCTTCAGCACATGCGAGGTCTGATGCACGCGGTAGGTCAAGAGGATCGAGCCCTCCTCCGCACCGAGCCGGATCATATCATTGTCATTCGCCGTGCGAAAGGACTTCCCCACGGAGCTGTAATAGATGGCCTCGATGAGATTCGTCTTGCCGCAGCCATTGGGGCCGGCGATGAAGGTCAGTCCCTTTCCGGGCTCTATGGTTTTATCATCCAGATTTCTGATATGGATCAGACGAAGCTTTTCGCAGTACATGGGAGATCCTTTCGTAGTTCCTGACTCGCAGTGATTTCATTTCTTTCTCCTATTATACCCCATTTCCCCCACGAAAAAAGGCGATGTGAAATAACGATCCTCTCATTTTCGCGTTCCATCTACCGCGGGGAAAGTGCCGAAGGCAATATGTGCAAGCGAACTGGATTTTTAGGAGCGAAGCGACGCTAAAATCCAGTGAGACGCCATTTCGAGCGCAACGAGATGGGGCATGCCAACGGTATAGCGTGCTATGTTGAATAGTCCAATGCTATCGATATTCAAACACTTTCATGCAATACCGCTACGTAGCCCCCTCACCCCTTCGGGGAGCTCCCCCGATGGGGAGCCAAGAACGTTCTGCCGCTTAACTTAATAGCATTCCCTAGAGGGGAAGGCTGCGATACGAGAATAGCATCTTCTAAAAAAGGCGGCGAAGCCGCCACGAGAGCCCTGAGCCCTAGTTACCAGTCAACGCACTCCGCTTTTCTCCCTCCTTCCTTTGGAAGGAGGTGCCCCGAAGGGGCGGAGGTTGGCTGCGTGAAGCGATATTTTCACACGCGGGGATGCCAACCCCGCCTCGCTTCGCTCGTCTGCCCCTTCCAGAGGAGAGGCCGCTGAAAAAGTCCAAATAGGCGTTTGCCATTAAATGCGGTCATAAGTTCACAGTCA
>CAKPUX010000075.1 GCA_934193095.1 uncultured Dialister sp.
CATGGTAGAGACGATCTTCGAGCCATCGAGCGGCGGTACGGGGATGAGATTGAAGAAGGCGAACCATACATTGTACAGCATAATCCACTGCAGGAAACGGAAACCGCCATCACCGAGCATCGCCATGCCGCCGAAAGCCATGATGAGCAGGATGGAAATGAACGTCAGAAACAGGTTCATCCCCGGCCCCGCGAAAGCGACTTTCAGCATGCCCGTGCGGTAATTTTTGTAGTAGCGTGGATTGATTTCCACCGGCTTCGCCCAGCCGAATCCGCAAAGTACGAGAAGAAGCGTCCCCAGCATATCAAGATGCGCCATCGGATTGATGGTGAGCCGTCCCATACGAGACGGCGTAGGATCACCCAAGGCATCCGACACGGCAGCGTGCGCGTACTCGTGCATCGAGAGCGCGATCAGAAGTGCCGGAGCGCGGTAGATCAGGGAAGATAGATCAAGAAAATCAAACATAAAAGCTCCTTGAAAAAACAGGTTCAGGGTTCAGGGTTAGCTCACGGGGCGTGCCGCCCTTTGATTGTTTGCGAAAGAGGTTCAGCAGGTTCTATAGGTTCTACGGGTTCAACAGGGGTGGTGCGGCGCATAAAAAATCAGAAGCGCCGCGGAGTGTAAATAATGTCGATGGCCAAACGTGGTATTTAGTCACCAGTCACCAGTCACTAGTCACTCCTAATCCCCAATCCCTAGCCACTAACTACCAGTCACTAGTCACAAGTCACCAGTCACCAGCCACCAGCCACTCTCATTCATCCGCCGGATGATTGCTGTGGATCTCTGCCGTCACGGGATGGAGCTGGCAGCTGCCGTAGGCACAAAGCACGGTGAGCAGCGCGGCGCGAGAGGCTTCGCTTTCGAAATGTGCGTCGATGAAGATCTTCTTTCCATCATCCACCGCATAGCAGTGAAGGATGTGGTACTCAGTCGTCTTTACGAAGGCGAGGAAATCAGCTTTCTTGTCTTCGGACAATGTGAGCTCGAAAATACCATGTACGGCGTAGCCAAAGACCGGACAATTCACATTGACTGTATAGCGCTCGACGATGCCCAGATCCTGCAGACGCTCCAGCCGGTTCTTCACCGCCTGACTGGTCAGGTACACCTGCCGCCCCAGATCTGTCATGGAAATACGGCCATTCTTTTTAAGTGCATTGATGATCTTGATATCGGTTTCATCTAATTCTTTCGGAATCATACGGACGCCTCTTTTCTGTCAGTAGTCTATGGGTATTTCTATAATTCTATTATAACCGAAATCGAATTTCTGAGAAAGAGTGAGGAAAAGAAGGGTTCGGGGTCACTCCATGAATCAAGAATTGAATCTTTGCCCAAGTGAGGAATTAGGAGTGAGGAGTGGTGGAAGGGGCGCACAATTCATAGAGCGCCCCAATGCCCCAATTTTATATAAAATTTCAAGGCGCTTCCAAATTTTTATGCGCCGTACCTTCACTCCTAACTCCTAACTTTATTCGGATGTCGACTTACATGCCAGTTGTTTAGAAAGCGGAAACTAGCCTGCCCCAAATTGACATGGCTCTCAAAATCAATTATAATTTTCGAGTAATATATAAGGAAACGCTGATGCAATCGCGGAATCTGATCTCATCCGTGTTTTCATAAATGGGAGCAAAGAATGACTATCACACTCAATATGTATCAAACGCTGGCTGCCGCTGTGGCAGTCTTTTTTCTTGGCGGATTTTTGAAGGGGAAGATCCCCCTCTTTCGCAAGTACTGCATCCCCGCGCCGGTCATCGGCGGGACGATCTTCTCCATCGTGAACTGTATCCTCTACACAGAGGGGATATGGAACTACAGCCAGGACACCGTCATGCAGAACTGGTGCATGATGCTCTTCTTCACGAGCATCGGCTACATGGCGAGCCTGCGGCTGATCCTGCGGGGCGGCTATCTCGTCTTCAAAATGGGTATCATGGTCGCGATCCTCATCCTTCTGCAAAACCTCATCGGGATCTCCATGGCACATGTATTCGACCTGCCCTCGTTGATGGGGCTCGCGGACGGCTCGATCCCGCTGGTCGGAGGGCATGGGACAGCCGGCTCCTTCGGCCCGGTACTGGAAGAGATGGGGCTCATGAATGGCACCACCATCGCCTTTGCGGCTGCCACCTTCGGTCTTGTCTCCGGCAGCTTCATCGGCGGCCCGATCGGCGAGCTGCTGGTGCGCCGCTTTTCACTGATCTCCCATGAAACAGACAATGCGGCAGAAGAGACTGGCGAGAGACCGGCGGCGCTGCATCCCAAGGATGCCGCGGCGGCTTACCTCAATATGGATCACTTCATGTACGCTTTCGGGCAGCTGCTCCTTGCCATGGGTATCGGTACCTATGTGAGCGCCTTTTTCAGCAGCATCGGCCTTGTCTTCCCCGGATACATCGGCGGCATGATCGTCGCTGCCATCATCCGCAATGTATCGGAGATCACGGAGTGGTACGGCTCTTACCAGCAGGAATGTGAAGTCTTGGGCGGCATGTGCCTCAATATCTTTCTCTCCTGTGCCCTGATGAGTCTCAAGCTCTGGCAGCTCGCCTCGCTCGCTGTACCGCTCACGCTGACGCTTCTCATCCAAGTCGCCTTGATCGGTGCTTTCGCCTACTTCATCATCTTCCGCGTCATGGGAGGCGACTATGAAGCAGCCGTCATGGCTGCCGGCACCTGCGGCTTCGGCCTCGGCGCAACGCCGAATGCCATCGCAAACATGAATGCGATGTGTGAACGCTACGGCTCTGCGCACACAGCCTACTTCGTCATCCCGCTCATCGGAGCCTTTGTCGTCGATTTCCTCAATGCATCCATTCTGATGGTGTTTATGAATTTGCTGAAATAAGTGACTGGTGACTGGTGACTAGGGACTAGGGACTAGGGACTAGGGACTAGGGATTAGGGATTAGGGATTAAGGACTAGGTTTGTAATACGAGAATACAATCCTCGTATCGCGACGAAGCCGACATTTGAATCTATAGAACCTGCCAAGCCTTACATAACAAAAAGGCAGAAACGAAAATGACTACTCATTTCGTTTCTGCCTTTTTTATTTATCTGATTTATCTGAATCCGAAGACTTTGGCGAGGATGCTCTGGCGACGTCCTTTTCTGGCTTCGCCAGCCCATTCTGCGCTCTTGGCATCTGCGTGTCTGACTTTGTACGTTTTATAGGCCCGATATTCATCCATATCTACCAGGAATGTACAGATTCGCTTGCCGCTTTCGCGGAGACGAAGCTGCCGTTCGCTGGTTGCGCTCGGAATGGGGAGCGCTTTCTCTTCCAGTTCCAGAAGAGAGGCGGCCAAAGCTTCTCTGGCCTTCTTCGCAGCCTCATTCATGGTGCTGGCTTTCGCTTCACAACCGATGAGGTCTGGAAACATCACGAAGAACATTCCCTTTTTCTGATCGTATGAACAAATGGCGGGGTAGAAGTATTTCATCTCTGTCCCCCTTCCCTCTTCTTACCACTCTCGATGGCAGATCACTGCCATCCCTATTGTATACTATTTGGGCATGGAATGGCAACAAAAAGTAAAGAAAATGTAAGAGAAATGAAGGTTCAGGGTTCAGGTTGGCGAGTCCAGGGTTGCCTGTGGGTTGAGCTGCCCATGGATCGCGGATGAAAGCTTTGTTCGAATGAGGAATTAGAAATGAGAAATGGTGGTGCGGCGCATAAAAATAATGAAGCGCCGCGGAGTTTTGATAGCACTTCGCGCCGTCGTCATTTCGAGCGCAAGCGAGAAATCTCTATTGCAGAACGCTCATTGCCTGCTGTGAGACAGCACCAAGACATCGTTTTTCCCAGACGCATACGCGCTGATTCCCGCAGAGCAGTAGAGATCCCTCGGCTACGCTCGGGATGACGATGCCGGAGAATCCCAGTCACTAGTCACCAGTCACTAGCTTCTACCACATTACAGGTCCAGATTCGTGACGTCCTTCGCATGCTCTTCGATGAATTTGCGTCTCGGCTCGACCTTGTCGCCCATGAGGATGGTGAAGAGGCGGTCTGCTTCGACAGCATCGGTGAGCTCGACCTTCAGCATGACGCGCTGTTCCGGATTCATCGTGGTATCCCAGAGCTGTTCCGGATTCATTTCGCCCAGCCCTTTGTAGCGCTGGATCGCACAGCCATCGCGGCCGATCTCATCGAGGAGCTTATTCTGTTCATCATCATCGTAGGTGTAGTATTTCTGACGCCCCTTGCGTACCTGATACAGCGGCGGCTGGGCGATGAAGACGTGACCTTCGGTGACGAGCGGCTTCATATAGCGATAGAAGAAGGTGAGGAGCAGTGTCCTGATGTGCGCACCATCGACATCGGCATCCGTCATGATGATGATCTTGTAATAGCGGAGCTTCGTGATGTCGAAGTCTTCACCGACGCCCGTACCGAAAGCGGTGATCATGGTACGGATGGCATCGGAATTCAGGACACGGTCGAGGCGGGCTTTTTCTACATTCAGGATCTTGCCGCGCAGCGGGAGGATCGCCTGATAGCGGCGGTCACGGCCGGACTTCGCAGATCCGCCTGCAGAGTCCCCTTCGACGATATAGATCTCTGTCATCTTCGGGTCTTTTTCTGTGCAGTCAGCCAGCTTTCCCGGAAGGCTGGAGACTTCGAGCGCATTCTTGCGCCGGGTCAGCTCACGGGCGCGGCGGGCTGCTTCGCGGGCACGGCTCGCCGTGATGCCTTTCTCGACGATGGCCTTCCCTTCCGAAGGATGCTCTTCGAGGTAGGTACGCAGGCCTTCCGAGACGAGATTATCCACGATGCCCTTGACTTCAAGATTCCCGAGCTTTGTCTTGGTCTGGCCTTCGAACTGCGGATTCGGCACTTTGACGGAAATGACGCAGGTCAGCCCTTCACGGACATCATCGCCGGAAAGGTTCGCTTCATTGTTCTTGAGGATGTTATTCTTACGTGCATATTCATTGAGGACACGGGTGAGCGCGCTGCGGAAGCCGGCAAGGTGCATGCCGCCTTCGATGGTATTGATGTCATTGACGAAGGTATACATGCTTTCGCTGTAGCCTGTCTGGTACTGCATCGCGATATCGACGATGACCTTATCCTTCTCGCCTTCAAACGCAATGACTGCCGGATCGACAAGATCCTTGCCTTCGTTCAGGAACTGGACGAATTCCGTGATGCCTCCGGCATAGTGGAATTTCTCCTCGTGGGTCGCACCGTCGCGCAGGTCTGTCAGCGTGATGGTGAGGCCTTTATTCAGAAAAGCCAGCTCGCGCATGCGGATCTTCAGGGTATCATAATCGAAGTCCACCCCTTCTTTGAAGATCTCGATATCCGGCTTGAAGGTGACAGACGTGCCCGTCTCCTTCGTTTCTCCGTAGGTCTTCATATACTGCGTGACTTCCCCGCGGGACAGTCTCATTTCATGGAAATGTCCTTCACGGCGCACCACGACGCGTGTCCATTCGGAGAGCGCATTCACGACAGAGATGCCGACGCCGTGCAGACCGCCGGAGATCGGATAGCCATCCCCGCCGAATTTGCCGCCTGCATGGAGCACGGTCAGTACGACTTCCATGGCAGGTTTCCCGGTCTCGTGCATCCCCGTCGGGATACCGCGGCCATTATCCGTGACTGTACAGCTGCCGTCATCATTGAGCGTCACTTCGATGTGCGTGCAGTAGCCTGCGAGTGCTTCATCGATACTGTTGTCGACGACTTCGTAGACCAGATGGTGCAGACCGCGCGCTGATGTCGAGCCGATGTACATACCCGGACGCAGGCGCACCGCTTCGAGCCCTTCGAGGACACGGATGTCATCTGCGCCGTAGTCTTTCTTGCCATTCTCTTCGCTGTGACGAGCCTGGATTTCATGAATATCTTCAGACATGGGATTCTCCTTACAAAAAAATGGCGGCCTGTCATGCATGACCGCCTTTTATTTATTTACATATATATAAGCGAACCTTGATGGTGCGTATTTATTATACCATATTTGAGAGTATTTCGCATGAAGGGGGAGGAGGTTCATGGGTTTAACGGGTTTAATAGGTTCTATGGGTTCAATGGGGAAGGTGCGGCACACAAAATTTAGAAGCGCCGCGAAGTATAAATTATGGCGATGCCCGAAGGTGGTATTTAGTCACCAGTCACCAGTCACTAGTCTCCAGTCACTAGTCTCCAGTCACTAGTCACCAGTCACCAGTCACCAGTCACTTCTACCCCCATGCCCCGCCAACTTGTGCTACAATAAAAGAAAATGTACTGCCACAAGGAGCCATTCATGAAAAAATTTCTTTTCTTACTACTGATTTTAGCCGGAGCCGTCTACTGGGGCTTCTCCTCAGGCAGCGAGCTCACGAAGAACGTCGTACATGAGCCTGTCAGACCACATGCCGTCCAAAAGAGCCTGCCGAAGGACACACAGCCCGCCGAAGAGAAAGGCATCCTGACGGAGATCTCGGATACCGTCAGGGCACTGATCTCCGGTCTTTCCTCCGCAGAGACCCAAGAGGGCAGCATCGAAGCACGGCCGCCGAAGCCGGACGCAAAAAGCCCCGTCGACGGAGCAGAGAAGCTCCTCACCGCCAAGGAAAAAATGGACAATGTGCTCCACTTCAGGGAAGCACTGGAAGCGCGTGTGCATCGAGAAGAATTCGTCCCCTTTGCCGAGATCCCGGACTACCTCAAAAAGGGGATCGTCGCAACCGAAGACCGCCGCTTCTATGAGCACGGCGCGATGGACCTCATCGGTGTCGCGCGCGCTGCTTTCACGAACTATCTCGCCGGAGAGACGCTTCAGGGCGGCAGCACCATCACCCAGCAGACCGTGAAAAACATCTTCCTCTCGAATGACCGTACCATGACCCGCAAGATCGAAGAGCTGGCGCTCGCCGTCCAGCTAGAGCGGAATTACAGCAAGGAAGAGATCCTCGAGCTCTATCTGAATACCATTTACTACGGTCACGGTGCCTACGGCCTCAAGGAAGCCAGCCGCACCTACTTTGGCAAAGCCCCCAGAGAGCTCGACCTTGCCCAGTGCGCGATGCTCGCCGGTCTCCCGCAGGCGCCGTCTGCCTATGACCCCATCTCACACCCGAAGGAAGGCGCGAAGCGCATGACCGTCGTCCTCGCCCTCATGGCCGAGCAGGGCGTCATCACGCCGACACAGGCCGCCTCGGCTGCAGCAGAGCTGTGGTTGAAATAAAGTGACTAGTGACTAGTGACTAGGGATTAGGGGTTAGGGATTAGGGGTTAGGAATTTCTCCATCTAGCCCCTTCCCCTGGAAGGGTAATGCTATTAAGTTAAGCGGCAAATCATTCTTGGCTCCCCATCGGGGGAGCTGCCCGAAGGGCTTGTGCAAGCGAACTGGATTTTTAGGAGTGAAGCGACGCGA
>CAKPUX010000076.1 GCA_934193095.1 uncultured Dialister sp.
TGCCTTCGGCACTTCCCCCGAAGGGGGAAGCAAGACGTTACGTAGCTAACGATTTCCTTAACTTAATAGCATTACCCCGATGGGGAAGGCTTAGGCGGAGCGACGCTTCGCGTCGATTTTTATAAAGGGCGATGCCCGAACACAGGTGGATAACAGGTTTCCCGTTTATGGTTTCTGACACCCTCCGTTTCACCGCGAATGACAAAGATGTCTCGCTCGCACTCGAAATGACGACACTGGAGTCTGATGTCTCCCAGTCACTCGCGGCGCCTAATCCCTAGCCACTAATCCCTAGCTACTAGTCACCAGTCACTAGTCACTATTTCCCAAACTTCTTATCATACGCTTTTCTAATGGCTTCTTCGCGTGTGAGGCCTTCGGCCATGCCTGTCCTGATGGCTTCTTCCATGGCCTCGTATTCCTTCGGGATGACCTTAGTGAAGCGGGAGTAGTAGACATCCCAGCGCGCGAGGATGGATTCCGCCTTGCGGCTTCTGGTCGAGAGGTAGTGGGCGTCGATCAGCTCCTTGACGCTTGCGATCTCCTCTTTGTCCGTGAGCGGTTCCAAATGGATCAGCTCTTGATTGCACAGGCGTTCATCGAGGTCGAGCACATAAGCGACGCCGCCGGACATACCGGCTGCGAAGTTTTTGCCCGTCTCGCCCAGGATGATGACCTTGCCGCCGGTCATGTATTCGCAGCCGTGGTTGCCAATGCCTTCGACGACGACGGTCGCACCGCTGTTTCTGACGCAGAAGCGTTCCCCGGCTTTGCCGGAGACGAAGGCTTCCCCGCTTGTCGCGCCGAAGAAAGCGACGTTTCCGATGATGACATTGTCTTCCGCACGGAAGGTGGCTTCTCTCGGCGGATAAATGATGATCTTGCCGCCGGAAAGGCCCTTGCCGACGTAGTCATTCGCATCGCCTTCCAGTGTGAGCGTCAGGCCCTTGGGGATGAAGGCGCCGAAGCTCTGTCCCGCAGAGCCGACGAAGGAGAGGGATATGGTGTCTTCAGGCAGTCCTTCATCGCCGTAGCGGCGGGAGATCTCGCTGCCAAGGATGGTGCCGGTGACGCGGTCGGTGTTCTTGATGAAGAGCTTTGCGATGACGCGCTTCTGCTCGTCGAGAGCCGGCTTGCACATGCGGACGAGCTTGGCCATATCGAGGGTCTTTTCGATCTCATGATCCTGTGCCTTCATGAAATGGTGACCGACGGTGATGTCTGTATACGGACGGAAGAGCAGGGCATCGAGAGAGAGGGTATCTGCCTTCTTGCTGCCGGTGAAGCTCTTCTGCTTCAAGCGGTCGCTTCGGCCCACCATGTCTTCGAGCTTGTGGAAACCGAGGTGTGCCATGATCTCACGCAAGTCTTCTGCGACGAAGCGCATGTAGTTCATCACATACTCGGGCTTTCCGGCGAAGCGTTTCCTGAGCTTCTCATCCTGCGTGCAGATACCGAAGGGGCAGGTATTTTTGTTGCAGACGCGGAACATCTGGCAGCCGATCGCGATGAGCGGCCCGGTGCAGAAGCTGAAGAGCTCTGCGCCCAAGAGGCAGGCGATGGCCGCATCTCGGCCGGTCAGGAGCTTGCCGTCCGTTTCGAGCTTCACGCGGTCGCGGAGCTGATTCAGGAGGAGGACCTGCTGCGCTTCGGAAAGTCCCAGCTCCCATGGAAGTCCCGCATGGCGCATGCTGGTCCTGGGCGATGCCCCCGTGCCGCCATCGCAGCCGCTGATGGTGACACCGTCGGCTTTCGCCTTGACGACACCGGCCGCAATGGTGCCGACACCGGCACCGGCGGTGAGCTTGACATTGATCTCCGCCTTGTGGTTGGCATTCTTCAGGTCGAAGACAAGCTCCGCCAGGTCTTCGATAGAGTAGACATCATGGTGCGGCGGCGGCGAGATCAGGGCTACGCCCGGGGTGGAGTGGCGTGTCTTGCCGATGGCCGGATCGACCTTGCTGCCCGGAAGATGTCCGCCTTCGCCGGGCTTGGCTCCCTGCGCGCACTTGATCTGGATCTCTTTGCCGTGGACGAGGTAATTTCCTGTGACGCCGAATCGTGCTGTCGATACCTGCTTGATCTCGTCATTGACCGAAGAGCCGTCAGGGAGCAGCGCGAAGCGCTCGGTGTCCTCGCCGCCTTCACCGGTGTTGCTGCGGCTGCCGAGGGCATTCATGGCTTTCGCGATGCACTCATGGGCTTCCTTGCTGAGTGCGCCATAGCTCATCGCGCCGGTACGGAAATGATGCACGATGGAGTCCACGCTCTCGACCTCTTCGATCGGGATGCTGCATCCGGCAGGATAATTGAATTCCAGAAGATCACGAAGACGGATGAGCGGCTCATTGACCACCTTCGCAAATTCCTTGTAGACCTCATAGCTTCCCGTGCGGCATGCCCGCTGCAGAAGGCGGATGGCCTCCGGAGTCAGGATGTGCGGTTCGTCGCCATTCCGGTGATACATATAGACATCGCCGGAGGAGAGTCCCTTGGTCCCCTCGTACGCCGCCTCGTGGCGCATCTCGGCTTCCTTGGCGATCTCCTTCAAGCCGATGCCTCCGATCGGAGAGGTGATGCCGCCGAAATATTTCTCCGCCACCTCCTTGCCGATGCCGACAGCTTCGAAGATCTGCGCGCCGTGGTAGCTCTTGACGGTGGAGATCCCCATCTTGCTCATGACGCCCAGGATGCCGTTCACCGCTGCCGTGAGGTAGTTTGCGAGCGCTTCCTTCGCGCTCTTGCCGTGCAGGCGGTTCTTGTCCGCGAGATCCTTCACCGTCTCCAGTGCCAGATACGGATTGATCGCCGTCACGCCGAACCCGATCAGCGCGGCGAAATGATGGATCTCACGCGGCTCGCCCGACTCCAGAATGATACCGACATCCGGACGCACCTTCTCACGGATGAGATCATTGTGCAGCCCCGCCGAAGCGAGAAGCGCCGGGATCGCCATGTGATCCTTATCGACACCACGGTCAGAGAGGATCAGGATATTCTTCCCATCCCTGACCGCAGCAAGCGCCGCTGCGAAAAGGTCATGGAGCGCCTTCTCCATCGCACGGCCGCCGCCGGCCGCCGGATAGAGCAGCGAAAGCACGACCGGCTTCAGCTGGCTGCTTTTGAGATGCTTGATGACTTCCATTTCCTCATTCGTGATGAGCGGACGGTCGATGAAGAGCGCCGCCGTCCCCTTCTCATCCGGATCCATGATATTGGCCATGTTGCCGATCACGACCGAGGACGAGGTCACGATCCTTTCACGGACCCCGTCGATCGGCGGATTCGTGACCTGTGCGAAATTCTGCTGGAAATAGTCGTAGAGCAGCTGCGGCGCTTCCGACAGGACAGCGAGCGGCGAGTCCATCCCCATAGCGCCGATCGGCTCCTTGCCGTTCTCCGCCATCGGCGTCAGGATATCGCGCAGATCCTCGACCGTATAGCCGAAATTCTTCTGCTCAAGAAGGAGATCCTCCGGCACTTCCGGCTCCTTCGCCTCCTTCGCCAGATCCTTCAGATCGAGCAGATGCTCCTCGCACCACTTCGCATAGGGATGCGCCTTCGCCATGGTGTGCTTGATCTCCTCATCACTGATGATGCGCTGCTGCGCCGTATCGATGAGGAAGAGCTTGCCCGGTTCGAGACGTCCTTTGTAGAGTACATTCTCCTGATCGACCGGCACCGCCCCCACTTCCGAAGACAGGATGACACGGTCATCCTTCATGACATAGTAGCGCGCCGGACGCAGACCATTGCGATCCAACATCCCGCCGATGGCGACGCCATCGCAGAAGCACATCGCCGCCGGGCCGTCCCATGGCTCCATCATGAAATTGTGATACCGGTAGAACGCCTTCTTCTCCTCATCCATCGCCGGATCCTTCTCCCACGGCTCCGGCATCATGACCATCATCGCATGCGCCAGCGAATGCCCCGCCATGTGGATGTACTCCAGGCAGTTATCAAACATCGCCGAGTCGCTCCCCGTGTCATCGACGACAGGGAAAGCCTTCACCAGCTCCGGATCGTTCGACGGGCGCGACTTGCTCTCACGCGCATTCAGCCAGTTGATATTCCCCTTGATCGTATTGATCTCCCCATTGTGGACGATGTAGCGGTTTGGATGAGCGCGCGCCCAGCTCGGGAATGTATTCGTCGAAAAACGCGAATGCACCATCGCCATCGCCGTCTTATAGTCCAGATCCGACAGATCCAGATAGAAATGGCGCAGCTGCTCACTCGTCAGCATCCCCTTGTACACGATCGTGCGCGAGGACAGGCTGGCGATATAGAAATCCGTCCCCATGCCCTCCGAGAGCGGAATGATCTTCTTCTCCGCGAGCCGCCGGATGATGTAGAGCTTGCGCTCGAAATCCATCTGATCCCGAAGCGATGGATTCCTGCCGATGAAGACCTGCAGAAAACGCGGACGGATAGAGCGCGCTGCCTCACCGATGATGCTCTCATCGATCGGCACCTCACGCCAGCCAAGGACCGTCTGTCCTTCCTCCTTCACGATCTCCTCGAAGACCCTCATCTGCTCCTTGCGGAAATCCTCATAGCGGTGCGCAAAGATCATGCCGACACCGTACTCTCCCTCCGGCGGAAGCGAAAAGCCCAGCACCTCGCACTCGCGATGAAAGAAATCATGCGGGATCTGCGTCAGGATCCCCGCACCATCCCCGCTCTTATGGTCTGCGCCCTCTCCGCCTCTGTGCTTCAGATTCTCCAGGATCTTCAAAGCATCGTCGACAATACCATACGAGCGCTCGCCGCGGATATTCGCCACAAAGCCGATCCCGCAAGCATCATGTTCATTTCTGGGGTCATACAGCCCCTGCGCCTCTGGCAGATCTCTCCATTTTTTCATGCCCATTCCTTCTCTCCTACCAAAAAAAGCCGAGCGAAAACAGCGCTAGCTGCCTCGCCCGACTTCGGACCTTCCTATGAAGTGTGTAATTCGTATTATATCATGGAAGGAAATCGTTTGGAAAGAGAAAATTCAGAAAATATAAACCAGGGACGGGGGACTGGTAGCTAGGGATTAGGGATTAGGAGTGACTGGTGACTGGGGACTAGTGACTAGGGGCTAGGGGCTAGGGGCTAGGGGACTTTATCCCATCTCTCTTGCATACCGCCTGTGCCCTATCCGCCCCTCCGGGGCACCTTCCCCTCGAGGGGAAGGCTCGCGATACGGGAATACCATCAACTAACATTGCGGCGAAGCCACCACCACCATTTCTCATTTCTAATTTCTCATTTTCCTCTCCCCATTCATGCTATAATGAGACGAAGTACCCATTTCCATACCACCAAGGAGGATCTCATCCATGAAAGAATTCAAACTCGCATTCGGCCGCGGCGTGCAGTCTGTCATGCTGCCGGAAGACCATATTTCTGACGTCTTGGAAGGCGTCCCGACACCCGCCTGCGACGTCAAAGAAGCGACCCTTGCTGCTATGCGAAGCCCGATCGGCAGCGCCCCGCTGAAGGAGGTCGTAAAGAGCAGCGACAAAGTCTGCCTCGTCGTCGCCGACATCACCCGCGCCTGGAACCGCGCCTCCGAATTTCTGATCTACGTCGTAGATGAGCTGAACCTCGCCGGCGTCCCCGACAAGGACATCTACATCGTCTTCGCGCAGGGCACCCACCGCCCCCACACCGATGAAGAGAACATCACCTGCGTCGGCGAAGAAGTCGCCCGCCGCATCACCATGTACCAACATATCTCCACCGACAAATCCCAGCAGACCTACCTCGGAAAGACTACTCTCTGCACCGAAGTCTGGATCGACAAGCGCGTCGTAGATGCTGACAAGGTCATCCTCATCAATGCCGTCTCCACCCACGACATGGCCGGCTTCGGCGGCGGCCGCAAGCTCATCCTCCCGGGCGTTGCCGGCTTCGATACCGTTCAGCAGAACCACTGCCACGCCCTCGGAGCCACCCTCGGCAGCGGCCTCAACCCTGACGCCACGCTCTTAAAGATCGAAGGAAATCCCGTATCCAGCGACATGCAGGAAGCCTGCGACATGGTACACCCCTGCTTCCTCGTCCACTCCATCATCAATGAAGAAGGCCGCATCTCCTCCATGGTCGGCGGCGACCCCTACGAAGCATGGCTCGAAGGCACGAAGGAGACCTACCGACTCCAGAAAGTCCCGATGAAACAGCAGGCCGACGTCACCATCGTCTCCGCCGGCGGCTATCCGAAGGACACGAACCTGTATCAGGGAACCAAGTGCTACTCCACGGCTGAGATCGCCACCAAGAAAGGCGGCATCATCATCACCATGATCGAAGCCGAAGACATCATGGAACCCGCCGCCTACCTCGGCAGCTTCCAATACAAGAACCTGGTCGATATGGAAAAGGGCCTGCGCGACTGCTTCACCATCCCCTTCTTCGTCGCCTTTGAAAATCTGAACACCGCCCTCACCCACACCGTCTACATCGTCACCCGTCCGGAAAACTTCGACATCCTCCGCGAAAAGACCCACCAGATCCCCGTCGCCACCGTCGAAGAAGCCTGGCAGCTCGCCCAGAAGCAGCTCGAAAGCGAAGGCAAGACAGACTACGCCATCAATATCATCCCCCACGGCAGCGCCGTCGTCCCCTATCTTAAAAAGTGACCGGAAAACGACCCAGACAAAAACTTCCTATAGCAAACAAGAAGGAGCTATGAAGAAATGAATCCTCATTTCTTCACAGCTCCTTTTTACTATGCTTTCATTTGGTTCAGTGGTGAGGGTTCAGTGGTGAGGTGGCGGCTTCGCCGCCTTTTTTAGAAGATGGTATTCTCGTATCGCAGCCTTCCCCGCTTGGGTAATGCTGACGATACGAGAAGAACGCTCTCCGCAGTTCTTCGGGCATTCCTCCCCGCTGCGAACTCGTTGAAGAGGGACACACCGAAGGAAGCGGATGGATGGCAGTGATCTGAAAACGAGTGAGAAACCATCCGCTCCCCGTTTCGTCATCCCGAGCGCAGCCGAGGGATCTTTCTGGCAGAC
>CAKPUX010000077.1 GCA_934193095.1 uncultured Dialister sp.
TTCGCGTCGCTTCACTCCTAAAAATCCAGTTCGCTTGCACAAGCCCTTCGGGCAGCTCCCCCGATGGGGAGCCAAGATATTCCACCACTTCTTACAAAGTCCAGAAGTTAACAAATCGCTATACTAGGGATTAGGGATTTGTTCATTATTTATATAAAACTCCGCGGCGCTTCCTAATTTTATGCGCCGTACCTCCACTCCTAACTCCTCACTTGATTCGAAAATCAACTTAAACATCAGTTATTTAGAAAACGCAATACTAGTCCCTACCTCCCCCTCAGCTTTTTCAAAAGCTCTGTCATGGATGAGACGCCGGCATCCGACAGGTTCTCAATGACGGAAAGTGCTTCCGTCGCGGCAAGGTAACTGACCACAATCCCTGCCATACCGCCCGTGGAGGCCCCCGCTTCCTGAAGGAGCGCATCGCTCACGATCCCCGCTGCCACGCAGAGGTTGTAAAGGATGAGCTTCTCCGTCCCCCGCTTCTTCATGATCTCACTGGAGATCAGGCGCCGCCTGCGCGCCTCCCGGATGCCGCAGACCGCCTCCAGAAAGGTCGGCTGTCTGCCGCAGGATACCAGATGCGCATGACTGATCGCAATCCAGCGCGTGAAACAATCGAGGAAGATCAGGATACCAAAAAGCAGGAGCATCGCCAGCTGTTTCTCAAGGGTCAGGAAAAGGATCCCACCCATCAGCTTCATGGGAAATCCATCCGTCAGCCGTTCAAGCATGTCATTCACCTCTCTTCACCTCCTTCTATCTATATAGTGTTTTCAAGGGCAGAAAAATTGTCATTTCCGGCAAATAAAAACGCACGACACAGATGATATGTGTCATGCCTTTTTATTTGGAGATTCATGGATTCGCCCATGGATTGTGAATGAAATCTTAGCTCGAATGGAAAATTAGAAATGAGAAATGAGAAATGGTGGTGCGGCGCAAAAAATAATGAAACGCCGCAGAATTTTGATAGCGCTTCGCGCGTCGTCATCGGAAGCGCTGGCGAGAGCTCTCTTGCAGAACGATCAGCTCGTTAACTGCGCTATTCAATCACCGCCTGCTTTTAATCCCTAGTCACCAGTCACTTGAGGCTCCTAATCCCTAGCTACTAATCCCTAATCCCTGCTTTCAAACTTTAGCCCGAAAGTCTCTTGATAGCAGGTTTCCCGTTTTGCGCTTTCAAACATCGAACGCCTGACCGCGAATGACAAAGATTTCTCGCTGCCGCTCGAAATGACGAAACGAGGATCTGATGTCTCCTCATCAACAGCTACCAGTCACTCCTATTTTCCCAGCGCCGCGAAGAGCATATCCGTGAATAGGCCGGCATCGGAATTGAGTGCGACCTTCGCCGTCACAGGAGCTTTGCATTTCTTCGTATTGTGGAAATCGGCCACCATACGCCCGTCGCAAAGGCCGCCTGCGATGTCGATGTCTACATTCGCATCTGCGAGCTCAGTCACGACATTCTCATTGATGAGGTAGGCGATGGCGAGGGCATCGTGAATGGGTGCCATGTGGTTATCGTAGCGATAGAGCATCGCGCCGGCGACAGTCCCTGCCTGGTGACGGAGGGCATAGTTATGCTCCGATACATCATTGACCTTAAGGTTGTCGATGCGTTTCTGGACAAGAGCCGCTGCGACTTTCGCTTCCGGTGTACCAAGCTGTGCCAGCTCCTGGCATTTTTCTTCGGAGAGGCACGCGCGCCAGGTGGCATCGAGCGGAAGGATGACCTTCGGGATGGCCGAATCCATGACGATCTTCGCCGCTTCAGGGTCTGCATAGAAATTGAATTCGGCTGCCGGACTGGCATTGGCACCGCAGTGACCGCCGCCCATGATGACGAGCTGCTTGATCTTTCCTGCGATCTTCGGCTCGATTCGAAGCGCCATCGCGATATTCGTCAGCGGGCCGACAGCCGCGACGTAGATGTCTCCCTCTGACTCCATCAGGATCTTCACGAGATAGAAGACGGCGTGCTCTTTCTCAGTCTGGATCTCGGCGGCAGGAAGCGGGAGGAAATCGCCGTGGCAGTCATTCAGCGTCACGCGAGGAAGGCCAGGCTTGCGGCTTGGGATCTCATTGCAGATGATCGGCTCTTCACATCCGCGATAGACCGGAACGTTTGATTTCATGAACTGCACCACACGCAGTGCGTTTTCTGTGGTCTTAGGAACAATGCGGTTCCCATTCACCGTAGTCACGCCGATGAGGTCGATGGCGTTCGATTTCATCGCGAGCATCATAGCAATGGCATCATCAGAGCCGGGATCACAGTCAAGAATCACTTTCTTCGGAATCATAGCAGAATACCTCCTGTAAAAGAAATCATTGGGATTGGGTTTAATGGTTCGGGGTTCACCCGTGGATTGTGGATGAAAGTTTTGCTCGAATGAGGAATTAGAAATGAGAAATTAAAAATGAAGGTGGCGGCTTCGCCGCGAATATATATGGGGCGATGCCCGCAGCAGTCATGCAAACACGAAAGTGCATTTTTTCACAACATGTGCACCTGAGCCGTCCCCCGTATCGTCATTTCGAGCGAAGTCGAGAAATCTTTCTTGCACTACGTTTTTCCGACATATGCATCCTGCGATTCACTGCCTGCAATAGAGATCCCTCGACTTCGCTCGGGATGACGATACACGCGAAACGCTATCAAAAATTGCGGCGAAGCCGCCACCTTCCCCGTTGAACCCAAAGAACCTGTTTGAACCTGCTGAACCCATTTCCTAATTACATCGTAAAGATGTACGATGCGATCATGTCGACGATGAGCATGACGAAAAGGAGCGGAGCGGTGCGTTTGGCAAGGCGTATCGGGGCAAGTCCGGCAGTCCCGGCGATCGCGATGAGGGCTCCGCAGACAGGAGACGAGGCTCGGCCGATGGAGGTCGCCAGTTCCATCGGGAGGAGCAGTGTCAGCGTCGGGACGCCGAGCTTCGCCGCGACAGCAGGCGTCAGCGGGCCGAAGGCGAAGAGTGGTGCGGCGCTTGCGCGCCGATTCTTATAAGGGAGCGATGCCCGCAGCAGTCATGCAAACACGAAAGTGCATTTTTTCACAACATGTGCACCTGAGCCGTCCCCCGTATCGTCATTTCGAGCGAAGTCGAGAAATCTTTCTTGCACTACGTTTTTCCGACATATGCATCCTGCGATTCACTGCCTGCAATAGAGATCCCTCGACTTCGCTCGGGATGACGATACACGCGAAACGCTATCAAAAATTGCGGCGAAGCCGCCACCTTCCCCGTTGAACCCAAAGAACCTGTTTGAACCTGCTGAACCCATTTCCTAATTACATCGTAAAGATGTACGATGCGATCATGTCGACGATGAGCATGACGAAAAGGAGCGGAGCGGTGCGTTTGGCAAGGCGTATCGGGGCAAGTCCGGCAGTCCCGGCGATCGCGATGAGGGCTCCGCAGACAGGAGACGAGGCTCGGCCGATGGAGGTCGCGAGTTCCATCGGGAGGAGCAGTGTCAGCGTCGGGACGCCGAGTTTCGCCGCGACGGCAGGCGTCAGCGGGCCGAAGGCGAAGAAAGGAGCCGCGCCGCTCCCCATGATGATGGCGAAGACATACGTGATCCCGGTCAGGATCGCCATGATGAGGAGTGTCGCTCCCTTCATGTCAGAGATCATATTCGTGAAAATCGTGATGCCGCCCAAGATCTTGATGCCTTCCGCAAAGACGGAGGCCGAAATGATGATCGCAACGACGGAGACAAAAACATTCGCCATGCCTTTGAAGATCTCTGCCATATCTGACGGGATCCGGCTCCTGTCTTTCCGGACGATGAATTCACAGACGAAGGTCACGGCAAAGCCGATAAAATTGGCTGTGATGACATCGATCTTGATGGACGGCAGAAAATGCGCGGCAAAGACCAGCACCAGCGGGATGAGCGGCAGGAACACATAGAAAAAGGGGACCGACGGATCCTCGATTTCCTGTCCCTTCCCCAATTCGCCATCCGCATCGGCCAGAGCCGCATCCTTCCTGTCCATATAGCGATAGTAAAAGGGGATGAGGAACGCCGTCACAAGGACGATGGAGAGCACGACTTTGTACTGGTAGCGCAGGAACATGTCGACGACATTCATCTCGGCGACATTCGCCATGAAGAGGGTGCTGCCGTCATTCGGGCCATAGTCAAGGCAGAGGAGTGCCAGCACAGAGGCAGCCGTGATGGGGCGAATCCCCAGAGCCATAAAGACGGGAAATACCGTCGCAAGCATCAGGACGGCCAGCGACGCCTGACTCGGCAGTACGAGCTTCAGGCACATACCGATGAGATAGAAGGCAGAGAGGATCAGATATTTGTTCGAGATCCCGCCCAAAAGCCGACTCGCGGTGAAAGCCAGCTTCGTCGAAGCGCCGATGTGCTTCATGTAGGTCGCATACCCGGTGACGACCATGATGAGCGTGCCGATGCCTGCGATGTTCTTCTTGAAGGTGGCGGTCAGAAATCCGAAGGTATCCAGAAAGACATTGCCCAAAGATCCCTTCGGCAGGATCGGTGTACCGGTGAGAAGGCTCGCCGTCATCAGGATCACCACACCGGATGCGAAGAATACAAAGATCGCATTGTACTTTTTCAGGATCAGCTTCGCCACGATCACGGCAAAGATGATGGTGAGTGCGATCAGAAACCATGAATACATACTTACTCCTCCTTTGAAGCAAAAATTTCCCTCATTATAGCATAAAGGAAGGAGCGCAGAAAGCAGAACCGATACCGGCTCGGAGGCTGTCAGCTTCAATGGAAAAGCAGCTCCGCCCTGCCTTTTTCCCCCCTTTACGCGAAATGGCACTCCCGGGGCAACGGTGGATCGCCGGCTGTCTGCACTTCCCGTCTTTTGTCTCCCGATCCCACGCAAAAAAACTCCCCCTTGCGGGAGAGTTTTTTCATTCAGCGGATGCTGAAATTATTTTGCGATCTTAGCTACAACGCCTGCACCTACGGTACGGCCGCCTTCACGGATAGCGAAACGCTGGCCTTCTTCCATAGCGATCGGGGTGATGAGCTTAACGCTCATTTCTACGTTATCGCCAGGCATGCACATTTCAGTGCCTTCCGGCAGCTGGATGTCGCCGGTTACGTCGGTGGTTCTGAAGAAGAACTGCGGACGATAGCCGTTGAAGAACGGGGTATGACGGCCGCCTTCATCTTTGGTCAGTACGTATACCTGAGCGGTGAATTCAGTGTGCGGCTGAACGGTGCCCGGTTTTGCGAGGACCTGGCCACGAACGATGTCTTTACGGTCGATACCACGGAGCAGAGCGCCGATGTTATCACCAGCCATTGCCTGGTCAAGGGTCTTTCTGAACATTTCTACGCCGGTAACGACGGTAGCGGTCGGTTTATCCTGCAGGCCGACGATTTCAGCGGTGTCGCCGACTTTGACAGTACCACGTTCTACACGGCCGGTAGCAACGGTGCCACGACCGGTGATGGTGAATACGTCTTCGACTGGCATCAGGAATGGTTTGTCGGTGTCACGTTCCGGGGTCGGGATGTAAGCATCGACTTCAGCCATCAGATCACGGATCTTCTGTTCATCAGCTGCGTTGCCGTTCAGAGCGCCGAGAGCGGAGCCGACAACGATCGGGGTGTCATCGCCTGGATAATCGTAGGAGGAGAGCAGGTCTCTGATTTCCATTTCTACGAGATCGATCAGTTCCGGATCGTCGACCTGATCAGCTTTGTTCAGGAATACAACGATAGCCGGTACGCCGACCTGTTTAGCCAGAAGGATGTGTTCGCGGGTCTGCGGCATCGGGCCGTCAGCTGCGGATACGACGAGGATAGCGCCGTCCATCTGTGCTGCGCCGGTGATCATGTTCTTGACATAGTCAGCATGCCCTGGGCAGTCTACGTGTGCGTAGTGACGGGTAGCGGTTTCATATTCTACAGTGGAGGTATTGATGGTGATACCACGAGCTCTTTCTTCCGGTGCTTTATCGATGGAAGCGTAGTCGAGGAAGTTTGCTTTGCCTTCTTCAGCCAGAACTTTGGTGATAGCAGCGGTCAGGGTCGTTTTACCATGATCGACATGGCCGATGGTGCCAATGTTAACATGCGGTTTAGTTCTTTCGTAATGTGCTTTTGCCATTTCTTTTCTTCTCCTTTTACAAAAAAGAATATGCAAAATATTTTTGCGCTTTATTTATTATACATGCAAAGTCAATGAGATACAAGGAAAATGTAGGGGGAAAGGATGGCTTGGTCAGGGGAAAATAAGGGGCAGGGTACAGGGTTAGCCCTTGGGGCGGCGTGACCCTTGATTACACTTAAAAACCTCGCTTGAATGAGAAATTAGAAATGAGAAATGCGAAATGGTGGTGCAGCGCATAAAACTATAGAAGCGCCGCGAAGTATAAATACTGGCGATGCAATGAGCTGGCATGCCAGTCACTAGTCACCAGTCACTTGAGACTCCCAATCCCTAGCTACAAGCCACCAGTCACTAATCCCCATCTACACATGAAAAAAGAGCTCTCTTTCGAGAACTCTTATTTTCGTGGTTTGGTGGCGGCTCAGAGATTT
>CAKPUX010000078.1 GCA_934193095.1 uncultured Dialister sp.
GTATCAAAGTCGACCGTGCAGTGGATTTCCTCGATATCGCCATTTGCATCCTTGACGACATCCTCACACTTCACGATATAAGCCCCCTTCAGGCGGACTTCCTTGCCCGGTGTCATGCGGAAGAATTTTTTCACCGGCGTTTCCATGAAGTCTTCCCGTTCGATATAGAGAGTTCTGCCAAATGGTACCTGACGTTCTCCAGCCGAAGCATCCTCCGGATTGTTCTCCATCGTCATCTCTTCGATCTGTCCTTCCGGATAGTTGGTGAGGACGACCTTCACCGGATCGACGACCACCATGAGGCGTGGAGCTTTCGCTTTCAGGTCTTCACGAATGCAGTATTCCAGCTGTGCGATATCGACAAGATTATCTGCTTTGGCGACCCCTACCAGCTCACAGAAATGACGCAGCGACTCCGGCGTGTAGCCGCGGCGGCGGATCCCACTGATGGTCGGCATACGCGGATCATCCCATCCGGAAACGAGGCCGGCTTCTACCATCTTGCGGAGCTTTCTCTTGCTCGTGATCATCGTCGTCACGTTGAGGCGGGCAAATTCGATCTGGCGCGGCTTTTCCGGCCCGTCGAATGCCTGCAGGCACCAGTTGTAAAGCGGACGTCGTTCTTCAAACTCCAGCGTACAGATAGAGTGTGTGATCCCTTCGATGGCATCAGAGAGCGGATGTGCAAAGTCATAGAGCGGATAAATGCACCAGGTATCCCCCGTTCTATGATGGGTCGCATGCAGCACACGATAAATGACCGGATCTCTCATGACCATATTCGGCGAAGCCATATCGATCTTGGCGCGAAGCACCTTTTCCCCATCCTTGTACTTGCCTTCCTTCATTTCCTGGAAAAGCTTCAGGTTCTCTTCGACGCTTCTGTTTCTATAGGGACTTTCCTTGCCCGGATGCTTCAGATCGCCGCGAGTATCATGGATTTCCTCACTCGTCTGGTCATCGACATACGCAAGACCCATGCGGATCAGCTTGCAGGCGAATTCATACAGCTGCGGAAAATAGTCAGATGCATAATGGACAGGTTCCTTCCAATGGAAGCCGAGCCACTTCACATCCTCCAGAATGGAATTCACATACTCGACCTCTTCCTTTGCCGGGTTCGTATCATCGAAGCGGACATTCGTCTCCCCATGATACTTCTGTCCAATGCCAAAATTGAGACAGATACTCTTCACATGCCCGATGTGGAGGTATCCATTCGGTTCCGGCGGAAAACGCGTCAGCACCCGATCATTCGCATAGACATGATTTGCAATATCTTTATTGATTTCTGCTTCGATAAAATTCGCAGCTTTTCTTTCTTCTTCCATTCTTCTCCTCCGTTCTGTCATTATACCTTCAAGGTATTTTCACTTTATTTTAGCACAATCCACGAGTGATAGGAAAGATGGGAATGGGAATTTTGTTGAAGCGAGGGGAGGACTTGACCAGTTCTATAAGATCTGCGGTCTGAGCAGCTTCAACAGGCATGGTACAGCGCGAAAAAGCAGTAAAACGCAGTCATTTTTATCCCACACTGTACGCCGCTTGGCATCTGACCGACAACAGGGAAAGCCAAGTATGATAAAATAAAGAAAAGAGCAGGCAGGAATCTCTGCCTAGCCCGCTGAACCTTTTGAATCCGTTGATCCCATTTCTAAAGGAGCCCCCATGACAGACACGGAATACATGCAAATCGCACTTGACGAAGCACAAAAAGCCTATCACGAAGGAGAGATCCCCATCGGTGCCGTCCTCGTCTATAAAGACATCATACTCGCTGCTGACCACAACCGCTGCGAAGCCACCTTCGACCCCACCAGCCACGCAGAAGTCAATGTCATCCGCGCCGCCTCCCATTTTCTTTCCAAATGGCGTTTGACGGACACGCGGCTTTATGTTACCATAGAGCCATGCCCAATGTGCGCAGGCGCCATTATGAATGCCCGCATCCCGCATCTGATCTACGGTGCAGCCAATCCCCTCTATGGCGGTATTGACTCGTGCTTCCACATCGGAGAGGGTATGGCAAATCACACCTTGGACATCACTTCCGGGATTCTGAAAGAGAAGTGTCAGACACTCATGGACGATTTCTTTATTCATCGCCGGAAATCATCTCATCATGGAGCAGTATCGAAGTGGTCATAACGAGGCGGACTCGAAATCCGTTAGCCTTTCGAGGCCCGTGGGTTCGAATCCCACCTGCTCCGCCAAAAGAAAAGCTCTTTGCCTTTTTCGGCAAAGAGCTTTTTGCTTGGAAGAATCTCTCCTCCGATGCTTTCCCCACATACGCCCCATCGCCACACCTCTTCTTCTCCGACAGACGATATCCTCCGGCAGGCACACCACATCCGCAGCCTGTGAATAAGACTCAAAATGCGTTGCCGGAAATCCGCCGAGCCGCGCATCATTCACGAGCGCTGCCTTCGGATCCCTTGCCAATGTACATCGACGCTTGCCCATCAGGTACGCCCCAAAGGAAAATACCTGAATGAGATCTGGCCGCCGCGAGATATATGGAGATCTCCGCGCCATCATGCGTGAATTCGAACCGGTCACATACATATCCACATCGCGCTCCAGCAAGAGATATCTTCTGCCCTCCAGGGACAGTCCGACTCTCAGGCCCGCCTACATCACTTTCACTGTCACATCCTCTGACTCCATCATATCGCAGCATCAGCTGATGATCGCGCTCGCCGGTCCCGTAAAAAGCTCTCAGCCGTCTCCTTTTCCAACATGGTTCATGACACATGATCTCCCACGTAAAAAGTCCCACTGATCACATCAGTAGGACTTTTCTTATTCATGGATCAATTCATACCATGCATCTGCCATGCGGCCATACTCTTCCATGGAGAAGGTCTCTCCGCGGCGGGAGCCGTCGATATCCGCTTTTTCGAGGATCGCCTTCACCATATCGGCAGAGATGCCGCCTGCTTTCATGGCATTTGTGAAAACTTTGCGGCGCTGCCCGAAGCCCATCTTGACGAGGCTGAAGAAGAGCTTTCTATCCTTCACCTCGACTGCCGGTCTCTCGCGGCGGCGGATCTTAAGCACCGTCGACGTAACCTGCGGGCGCGGGATGAAGGCGGTCGGCGGGATGTCGATGACACGCTCTGCCGTGCAGTCAAACTGTACCGCAAGTGTCAAAGCACCGTAGTCCTTCGAGCCGGGCGCAGCTAGGATGCGGTCTGCCACTTCCTTCTGCATCATGAATACGAAGAGAGAAATGGGAAGTCCTGACTGAATGAGCGTCAGAAGGATCGGCGTGGTCACATAGTATGGCAGGTTCGCCGCGCAGTGCCAGTCCTTTTCTCCCAGAATGGTCTTGAGGTCGGCTTTCAGCACGTCCTCATAGATGATATGAATATTTTTATAATGTTCCAGTGTATGGTCGAGGACGCGCTTCAAGCTCTGATCCAGCTCGAAGGCTGTCACATCCGCGCCGGTCTCCGCGAGTGCCTGCGTCAGAGTGCCAATACCGGCTCCGATCTCCATGACGGGCGTCCCATCGCTGAGTTCAGCAGCCTCTGCGATGGCAGCAACGACATCGGGTCGGATGAGAAAGTTCTGCCCCAGGCGGTGCTTCGCGTGGATACCGAAGCGATTCATCACATACTGGACGACTTTACGATCTGCTAAATTGGCGTCTAACATGTCGGCTCCTTCTGGCATGCTTCCAATGCCTTTTCCCACTCGCTGCGAGTAATGCCGAAATGATTCAGCCGTTTCAAAAACTGTTTCCCATTCCCATAGCCGATACCAAGGAGCGCACCGACTCGGGCTCTTTTTTCAGAAGAATCCGGCCTGCCTGTAAGACCTGCCGCAAAAATATCTCCCATGGAAAACTCCTCCGAGTCTTCCTGATATTGGATGCGGAGACAGGACAGCGCCTTTCGGATGGACTCGGGCGAAGCGTCTTCTATCCCGACATCATTTTCTGTGGAGGCTTCTGACTTCGGCACGAAGGCGTGAAGCGCCTTCGGGAAAAGACGGGTCAGTCGCTGACGGATGCGTTCTCCCGGACCATCGGGATCCGTCAGTATGATGATGCCCCGCTTTTCATAAGCGAGGCGGATCTGTTCTAATGTTTCGCGGCGGATGCCGAAGCCTTCCGTGGCGATCATATCAGCTTCTACGGCATGGCTCACACGAGCGATATCCGATTTACCTTCTACGACAATGACTTGACGGATCATATCAGTCTCTAGCTACGTAGCCGATGCCACGAACGGTATGGATGTATTTCTTGCCGACTTTTTCATCGATCTTGCTGCGCAGATAGCGGACATAAACGTCCACGATATTCGTCTTTCCTGCATAGCCATAGCCCCAGACCTTTTCCAGAATCTCTTCTCTTTTCAGTACGCGGTTTTTATTCTTGGCCAGGAAAAGGAGCAGATCGAATTCTTTCTTTGTGAGGTCGACAACTTCATCACTGGCACGTACTTCATGACGTTCCGGATAGATAGAGAGATCACCGATCGTGAAGGCCGGGTCCACGATAATTTTCGGTTCTTCGTGGCGGCGCAGCGCAGAATGGATGCGAGCGATCAGTTCCTTGGTAGCATATGGCTTTGTCATATAATCATCGGCACCGGCATTCAGAGCTTCGACCTTCGCATCGACAGAGGTATCGGAAGACAGGTAGATGATCGGCAGAGAGCTGATCTCTCTCACCTTTCCCAGAATCTCATGGCCGCCTTTCAGTGGTTCATCCGGATCCAGGAGGATCAGGTCCACCTGACGCTGACCTGCCAGATCAACAGCCGCCTCTCCCGTATTATCAATGAGGCAGCTGAAGCCTTCTTCTTCCAGCTTGAGCTGCATGAAACGGCTGACACTCGGATCATGTTCGATGATTAATACACAGTTTCTCATTATGAAGTTCCTCCCATAGCAAGTAAAAAGAAAAAGGAAATCCAATCGCACAGCTTTGTTATTATTTTTAGTGGGGTATTGTTATTATTATTGAACCCGCAGCTATGCAAAAGTAAATAGTCATTAGTAGTTATTTTCCTTATATGAGTATAATACCATAGCTTTCTAGGATTTCAAGTCCTTTCTTTCAAAAAAACGATAAAATTATTAGTTTTTAAGTACTTTTGAAATTTTCAATTCTCTCCTATTCTTCCATTTTATTTGAGAATAGATCCTAACTATAGCGTATTTTACTTGATTTTACTGATATTCATGAATTTTTCAGATTCTCATTTACCGCATTAGTCCTCTATGAGAAAATCGAGTTTTCTATGCGTTTACCTATACCCCCTATATGTATAAATTCTTTCTATCATTGGCTGAATATTGTTCAAATATGAAAATTTTCGGTATGATGTGAGCCTGTCTTTCATATAAGTATAAGTATCATACAGGCAAGTATTTGATTTTTTCATACTTTACGGTTGTTGTATAATAAAAAGAAACGGTTCAGGGCAGCGTTTCCTTAGGTCCCCTTCTATGGATTTCAACGGAAGGAGGGATCGATTTTCATATAAATACCCAGTGAGAAATGCTTCTTGTTTTCTCATTTCTGATTCTCGGTTGCTTTACACAAAGGAGTACCATCCATGCATCAATATGTCACTTTCATCGGCGGGTTTCCGATCCGTTTTTATGGAATCTTTTTTTCTCTGGGCATCATCTTCGGATGCATCATGGCCTACTACCTTTTGAAGAAGGACGGCCGCGGCTGGCATGAGCATGTCTTTGATCTCGGCATCACCATCGCCTTTGTCGGCATCATTGGCGGACGTCTCTGGGATGTCTTCTTCTTTGACTGGGACTACTATCATGATCATCTGCTTGAGATCCCCTACGTGTGGCAGGGCGGCATGGCCATCCAGGGAGGCGTCATCTTTGCCTGCGTGGCCGCCTATTTCTATCTCAGAAAGCACAAGATACCAGTCCTGCCCTTTGCGGATACCGTGACGCCCGCCATCATTTTCGGACAGGCCATCGGACGTATCGCCAACTTCATGAATGGTGATGCCTTCGGTCATCCGACGGGTGCCAATTTCGGTATTTTGTATCCTGATACCACACTTGCCTACCGCACCTACGGCGCACAGCCCCTCTGGCCTGCCGAGGTCTGGGAGTGTCAGGGGGATCTCATCATTCTG
This sequence comes from uncultured Dialister sp., assembly GCA_934193095.1. Lineage (GTDB taxonomy): Bacteria > Bacillota > Negativicutes > Veillonellales > Dialisteraceae > Dialister. The sequence continues at coordinate 6,129 of CAKPUX010000078.1, forward strand.
GGACTGCTCCTGTGGTACGCCTGCTTCAAGCATGCCCGCGGCACGACCTTCTGTCTCTACATCATGCTCTACTCACTGCTTCGTTTCTTTCTGGAATTCTTCCGCGGTGACTATGGCAGTCTGGCCTTCGGTCTCAAGAGCGCGCAGCTTACCAGTCTGGCGTCCTTCACCTGCGCTCTTCTCGTCTTTATTTTCTTCTCTGTCAAATATCGTGCAGATGCGAAAGTGGAAGAAACCCCCGGAGATCCCACTTGAAGACTAAAAGGCTAAAAGGCTTTCTACGCCTTTTTAGTCTTTTCGTTTCCAAGTCCTTCGCTCGCCTTTCGGCCAAGCATGCCAAAAGGCGATGTGAAATAACGATCATCTCATTTTCGCGTTCCATCTGCCGCGGGGGACTTGCAGCTCTCATAGGAG
>CAKPUX010000079.1 GCA_934193095.1 uncultured Dialister sp.
TATATACTGAAAGAAGGATAATAACATCATGGAATGGATCACAGTACCTGAAAAAGGTTTTACTTTGAGAGAAGTACGTACATTGACGAACCGCAATGTGAATTTGTCGGAAGAGCTGGAGAAATCTGTCTCTGCCATTTTGGAAAAGGTCAGAGATGGGGGAGATGCTGCCATCCGTGAGCTGACGAAGAAATTCGATGGGGTAGAGCTCTCTGATTTCCGTGTGACGGAAGAAGAGATGCAGGAAGCCCTCGCGCATGTGACGCCGGAATTTCTGGAAGTTCTGAAAGAAGCGAAAGCGAATATCGAGACATTCCACAAGGAACAGGTAAGAAAGTCTTGGACAAAGAATTTCAGAGATGGCGTGGAGCTCGGTGAACAGTTCCTTCCCATCCAGCGTGTCGGCGTCTATGTACCTGGCGGCCGCGCGGCCTATCCGTCGACCGTACTCATGGATACGGTACCGGCGCTCGTAGCTGGCTGCCCTTCGGTCGCCATGACGACACCGCCAGGGAAGGATGGCAAGGTGAATCCGAATATCCTGGCGGCTGCTTATGTAGCTGGCGTAAAGGAGATCTATAAGGTCGGCGGTGCGCAGGGCATAGCGATGTTGGCATACGGCACGGAGTCTGTCGAGCCGGTCTTCAAGATCGTAGGACCGGGCAATGCGTTCGTCGCTATGGCAAAGCGTCTCGTCTTCGGTACAGTCGGCATCGACATGATCGCAGGTCCATCCGAGGTGTGCTGCGTGGCAGATGCCAGCGCGGATCCGACATGGATCGCAGCCGACCTCTTATCGCAGGCGGAGCATGACCCGCGTGCGGCTGTTTTCCTCATCACGCCGGATGCAGACTTTGGCAAGAAGGTCGAAGCGGAGATGGAGCGCCAGATGAAAGAGCTCTCCCGTTATGAGATCATGAAGAGTTCCGTCGATGATTATGCGAAGGCTTTCCTCTGCAAGGATGCGGCGCAGTGCTTCGACATCGTGAATAAGATCGCGCCGGAGCATCTGGAAGTCGAGCTGCCGGATCCGAAGCAGTATCTGCCGCTCATTTATAATGCAGGTGCGATTTTCCTCGGGAAATACACCTCCGAACCGCTCGGCGACTACATGGCCGGCCCGAACCACACGCTCCCGACTTCCGGCACCGCCGCTTTCTCCTCGCCGCTCGGTGTTTATGATTTCGTCAAGCACAGCAGTGTAGAAATGTATAATAAAGAAGCCTTCCGGAAGATTTCCAAGAAGGTCCAGATTTTCGCCAAAGCAGAAGGCCTGACGGCTCACGCTCATGCGATGGAGGTGCGTGATGAAGACTGAATGGCTCAGAAAAACGATCGTCGACTTTGATCCGTACTTCGTAGCGCCGATCGCAGAAAAGCATGTCATCAATGCGAATGAAAATTACCTGAATGTCCTGACCATCCCCGGCGTGAAAGAGGAGCTCATCCAGGCTCTCGATACGTTCCGCCCGCAGATCTACCCGAAGCCGATGTCCGATGACATCCGCGAAGCGCTGGCGGACTACATCGGCGCGAAGCCGGAGAACTTCATCGTCGGCAATGGCGGCGATGAAATGATCACTTATCTGCTGGGGACATTCCTTGATCCGGGCGATCAGATCCTGATTCACAGCCCGACCTTCGACATGTATGAGCTTGGCGCGGAAACGCTGGGGGCCTCTGCCATCAAGGTACAGGATCTTCCGGGATACCGGCGCGATCAGAAAGGACTTCTGGAAGCAGTCAGGACATACCAGGCGAAGGTGACCGTCATCTGCAATCCGAACAATCCGACGGGTGAGCTGCTTCCGCGCGCATTCATCGAAGAAGTGCTGAAGGCTGCTGACAATATCGTATTCGTCGATGAAGCATACATGGAGTTCGCCCAGAAGGAAAGTGTCATTGATCTCATCGATACATATCCGAATCTTATCGTCCTTCGCACGCTCTCGAAAGCCTTTGCTCTGGCGGGCATGCGCTGCGGCTACCTCGCTGCCGACCAAGCGCTGATCGAAGCTATCGCAAAGATCAAAGCGCCGTATAATCTGAATGCTTTCACCCAGCTTTTTGCGCCGATCGTCATCCGTCACAGAGAAGATATTTTCAAAGTACGCGATGCCATCTGCGTGGAAAGAGAGCGTCTCTACGAGGCGCTGAAGGAAATCTCAGGTATCACGGTGTATCCATCCTGCACGAATTTTCTTCTTGTTCAGGTGGACAAGAAGCAGGAAGAAATCTTCGAAGCGCTCCGCAAGAAAGACATCCTTGTCAAGATTTATAGAAACAACCAGGATATCCCGAATGGATTCCGCATTTCCGTCACCACGAAAGATGTCGATGACGTGCTGATTTCCGTATTTCAGGAGGCACTCGCATGAGAAAAGCCACACTTCGTCGCACGACGGGCGAGACGGATATTTCTATCACGCTTACCATCGACGGGAAAGGAAATTTTGAGGGGACGAGCGGCATCGGTTTCTTCGACCACATGCTGCACCTCTTCGCCCGCCACAGCGGGATGGATATGTCCCTCACCTGTCAGGGCGACCTTGACGTAGACAACCATCATACCATCGAAGACATTGGCATCACGCTGGGAGAGGTCTTCGAAAAAGCGCTGGGGGACAAGAAGGGGATTCATCGCTATGGCTGCTTCTTCTGCCCGATGGATGAGACGCTCTCCCGCATCGTGCTCGATCTATCCGGTCGGTCGTACCTCGTCTTTGATGTCGATATCCCTGTCGAGAGGATCGGCAGTTTCGAGACGGAAATGACGCGGGAATTCTTCCTCGCTTTTGCAAACAACGCGAAGATGAATCTTCATATGGCGACCCTCTATGGCGTGAACGGGCATCACATCGTCGAGTCCCTTTTCAAAGGCATCGGCCACGCTCTGAAGGAGGCTGTCACCATCGAAGGCGATACCGTATTATCCACCAAAGGAGTGCTCTGATGAAAATAGCCATCATTGATTACGATGCAGGAAATCTGGCGAACGTCGTGCGCGCCGCCACCCGTGCCGGTCTTGATGTCGTCGTCACCCGCGATCCGAAGGAAATCCGCGAAGCGAAAGCCCTGATCCTCCCCGGCGTTGGTGCGATGAAGGATGCCATGGAACACCTCTCCGGCTACGGTCTCACGGACATCATCCGCGAAGAAGTCAGAAAGGGCAAGAAACTCGCCGGTATCTGCCTCGGCATGCAGGCGCTCTACGAAGTCTCCGAAGAAGGGGGCGAAGTGCCTGCGTTGGGGCTCCTTTCGGGGCGTATCGTCCATTTCCCGGAAGGAAATCTCAAAGTCCCGCACATGGGATGGAATGAGCTTGTGATGCACCGCCCGCACGAAGTCCTCGCCGGCCTCCCTCCGAAGAGCTACGTCTACTTCGTACACTCCTATTATAAGACGCCCGGGGACAGCGAAGACATCATCGCTTCCGCAGACTACGGCGTCACCGTGCCTGCCGTCGTCGGGAAAGACAATGTATTGGGATTCCAGTTTCATCCAGAAAAATCCGGCCCCGTAGGGCTTACGATCTGGAAGAATTTAGCAGAATGGTTACAAAAATGAAAATATTTCCAGCAATTGATATAGAAGACGGACACTGCGTCCGCCTGAAGCAAGGTAAGATCGGCGACCTCACCGTCTATGGCGATGATCCGGTAAAAATGGCACTCAAGTGGGAAGCCCTCGGCGCGAAATACCTCCACGTCGTCGACCTTGACGGTGCGTTCAAAGGAAATGGCGTGAATACCGAGGTGATCCATCGCATCTGTCAGGCGGTGAAGATCCCCGTCGAAGTCGGCGGCGGCATCCGCACAGAGCAGGCCATCAAGCAGCATATCGAGAACGGCGTATGGCGCGTCATCATCGGCTCGAAAGCCGTCGCGTCCCCGTACTTCGCCATCCAAGCCGCCAAGAAATACGGCGCTGACCACATCGCTGTCTCCGTCGATGCCCACGGCGACACCGTCGCTACCCACGGCTGGGTCGACGGCAGCAAGCAGAAAGTCCTGCCCTTCGTCAAGACGCTTCTTGAAAATGGCGTCAATACCATCGTTTACACCGACATCAGCCGCGACGGCATGCTGACCGGGCCGAACTTCGAAATGATGGAAAAACTCCAGGCACTTCCCGGGATCCATCTCATCGCTTCCGGCGGCGTTTCCTGTGCAGACGACCTCAGAAAACTCTCCGCCGTGGGCGTCTACGGCGCCATCACCGGCAAAGCCCTCTACGAAGAAAAAGTCACCATGGAAGAAATCGTGGAGATTCAGGAGTGACTGGGAGCTCGTGACTAGTGACTGGTGACTAGGAGACGTCAGACACTCGTACCGTCATTTCGAGCGACAGCGAGAAATCTTTGTCATTCGCGGTCAGGCGGTCGATGTTTGGAACGCCCAAACGGGAAACCTATTATCCACTCACCTTCGAGCATTGCTCCATATATACTTGCGGCGAAGCCGCCACTACAACCTCGAACCCTGAACCTTGAACCCCGCACCATTTTTCATTTGAATACACCCGCAAAGGACGCAACATTATGCTAGCCAAACGAATCATTCCCTGCCTGGACGTGAACCACGGGCGCGTCGTCAAAGGCAAAAAATTTCACAATCTTCAGGACGTCGACGATCCTGTGACACTGGGAAAATACTACTCCGACTCCGGCGCGGATGAACTCGTATTCTATGACATCACCGCCACTCACGAAGGACGTGAGACCTTCGTCGATACCGTCCGTGCCATTGCAGAAGAGCTCACTATCCCCTTCACCGTAGGAGGCGGGATACGCAGAGCAGACGATTTCCGTACCATGCTGCTGGCAGGAGCCGACAAAGTCTCCGTCAATTCTGCCGCTGTGATGCATCCTGAAATCATCCGCGAAAGCGCCCAGCGCTTCGGCAACCAGTGCGTCGTCCTCTCCATCGATGGCAAGAGAAATGGCAAAGGCGGTTGGGACGTCTTCGTCGAAGGCGGACGCAAGAATACAGGCCTGTCCGTCGTAGACTGGGCCAGAAAAGGCATGGAGCTCGGCGCAGGAGAGATCTGCATGAATTCCATTGACGCCGACGGCGAAAAAGATGGCTATGATCTGGAGCTCATGCGCGTCCTTTCGGAGGAACTCTCCATCCCCGTCATCGCCTCCGGCGGCGCAGGGAAGAAAGAAGATTTCCTCAAAGCCTTCGAAGCAGGCGCTGATGCAGCACTGGCTGCTTCCGTCTTCCACTTCGGAGAAATCGCGATTCCCGACCTCAAACACTACCTCGCACAGAACGGGGTAGAAATAAGAGTATAAATGGTTCAAGGCTCAAGGGGGAGGAGCAGCTTCGCCGCCATATAAAATTTGTGGCGAAGCCGTTCCACAACCCCGCACCCGATTTTCCATCCCAATGCTACAAAATGCGAAAGGAAACATTATGGAAACAGTAGACATAAAAAACATTTCTTTCAATGAAAAAGGCCTTGTGCCTGCCATTGTGCAGGACGCCAGAAGCGGCGAGATCCTCATGATGGCGTACATGAATCAGGAATCCCTCCAGAAAACCATCGAGACAGGAGAGACCTGGTTCTTCTCCAGAAGCCGTCAGAAGCTCTGGCACAAAGGAGAAGAATCGGCCCACTTCCAGCACGTAAAGAAGATCTTCGTGGACTGCGATGCGGACACACTCGTCGTGCAGGTTATTCCCGATGGCCCTGCCTGCCATACAAACAACCCCACCTGCTTCTTCAGAAGCCTTACAGAGTGGGAAAACATGGAAGAAACAGGAAGCCTTGCGATCCTTCATACCCTTTTTGAAGAAATCAAAGATCGCCGCGCCCATCCGCAGGATAAGTCCTACACCAATTACCTGCAGAGCGAAGGCAAAAACAAGATCGACAAGAAGATCGGCGAAGAAGCCTCTGAAGTCATCATCGCCGACCAGCATCAAGACAAAGAAGAGATCATCGACGAGTCCTGTGACCTCCTCTATCATCTGTTTGTGATGTGGGAGAACTCTGGCATCGATCTCTATGACATCATGCGTAAACTCGAAGAACGCGACGAGAAGAAAGGCAATAAAAAGAAAGTCGGACATCAGGATAAGATCTTTTAAAAAAGAGCTGGCGCAAGCCGGCTCTTTTTTGTGAGGGGTTCAAGGTTTAAGGGTTCAAGGGTTCAAGGTTCAGGGTGACTAATGACTTAAGGCTAGGGACTTGAGACTAGGAGACTAGGAGACATAAGATATCAGACCCTCATATCGTCATTTCGAGCGAAGCGAGAAATCTTTGTCATTCGCAGCCTGGCGGTCAATGATTGGAAATTCCAAACGGGAAACCTGCTATCCACATACCTTCGGGCATCGCCCCATATATATGGCAGCGAAGCTGCCACCAAAATCCAAAATCCTGAATCCTGAACCCTGAACCATAAAAAATTCAAAAAAAACCTGTTGACACACACGCCCAGGATGTGATAGTATTATACCCGTCGCTGATGAAGCGGCCCCGTTCGAAAGAGCGATGAAAAAGATTTCAAAAAAATCATTTGACAAACCTCT
>CAKPUX010000080.1 GCA_934193095.1 uncultured Dialister sp.
GTCCCCATGGAAATGAGATAGGATGGATCGGAGATGGGTTTGATTCCGTTATGATTGAGCAGCTTTTCCTGCAGTACAGGCGTATCCGCGATCGTCTTTAACGTATCAAAGATATTCATCTCTTTTTTCGGCGCCATGCCAATCTGCCCCATGGCCGCCTTTAAAAGAAGAAGATCAGATGTTGTCCAATTGCCACCAGTCAAATCATAGAAATCTCTGGCAAGGCATACAATCTTTCCCGCATCATCCAAGTCGCTATATTCTACGCCATTCAAAGTAAGGTATTCGACAGAGGCTTGCCAGTTAAGTAGCTTCACATTCCATTCTACCTTATCCATTCTTAAACTAAGGCTGATCATATCCCCACGGGTTTTAAGGATAAATTTTCCAAGAGTCACGAACTGCTCCTTGCATTTTTTGTTGACCGCGTCAATAGAAGCATTGAGCTTATTGTTTATTGCCGTAAGCAGGTCAACAGTCATAAGATTTTGTTCGGCCAGCTTCTGCATCGTCACCTGAGAAGCATACTGAGCGGCCCTCGTATTGCGATTGATCTTATCCTGAAGCCTTTTATTGCTGCCTGTGATTCCGCCAATGAGCCGGCTGAGAAGGCCTTTGCTTGCCAGTTCATGCGATGCATCATCAGCCGCCGTAAGAGCCGACGTACATTCAAAGACAAGACGATTGATTTCTCGACGATTATTCTTGTGTGCAGCGATCACATGATCGATCTGTTTCTCCAGCTCTGTCTGTTCGTCTATGGTGAAAACTTCATTGCCGTCAACGATGGCTAATTGATTATGATTCATGCTCTGTCTCCTCCATTAAAGCTGAAAGGTCTTCCTCAAGCTGTTTCATTTCCTTGTTGTAAGCTTTTTCATGTTGCACATGATTTCGTTCACTGTTCTTCATATTCATGAGCAAAGATTCTTTTTTTATACATAGTCCCTAACCTTTTCTGTGCACTGGCAAGTCCCTGCTCCGCTGTTTTCAGATTAAGCGATGTAAGATTCGCAATACGATCTGAATTTACCAGCTGAAGAGCTTAGGCCTATGGAGCGCCAACACCGCATCTCCAAATCCCTGATCCGCGGCTTTCTGATACCACTCCCGTGCTTTCTCATAGTCATAATCATCGCCATCATCACAATAATAGTTATAATACATATCCCCTAACTTGTACTGTGCATCAGCAAGTCCCTGTTCCGCAGCTTCCAGAAACCACTCCTCAGCTTTCGGATACCACTCCTCTGCTTCCTCATCGGATTCTTCAACGCCAAGACCATTATCATACATAACCCCTAAATCGTACTGCGCCCTAGCAAGTCCCTGTTCCGCGGCTTTCAGATACCACTCCGCTGCTTTCTCATCGGATGGTTCAACGCCAGTACCATTTCGATACATACGCCCTAAATCGTACTGCGCCCTAGCAAGTCCCTGCTTTGCAGCTTTCAGAACCCACTTCACTGCTTCCAAGTCATCTACTGCAGTACCATAGCCTTCCCTGTATCCCCAGGCTGCGTTGGTTTGAGCGAAAGCATCTCCCTCATTTGCCAATTCAAGTATGTTGTCTTTTGTGTTCTTCCGAATTTCATCTTGCTCAGGAGATCCATCCGGTAAAGAAGCGGCAACATCATAACCTGCCACTGCATAACCGGCTTCATAGGACTTTTTTAAATATTCAATCCTCTTTTGTTTATTTATAGGTCGAACGCCATATCCTTGTGAAAAATATTCAGCCATCATATAAAGGGCGATTGCGTTTCCTTCATCGGCAGCTTCCCGAATCTGTTCATACGCTTTTTCAGTATGATCCGTAAGGAATAGTTTCATCAGACCTTTATCATCTTTACACTGCAATAATCCTTCTGCCGTCGATTCAGACAGGTTGTACAAGAGGTCAAGCATGAAATCGTAAGCGCCAACATTGGTATTAAGATTTACATTCGCCTGCTGCCTCATGTAGCCTTTCGCTAAGTCACCCCGAATTTCATCAGCTCCCATAGCAACGCCATGGCTTTTATAATTAGCTGCCACACCATCAACCATATAACGATCTTTATCCGCTAAGGCATTTAATTTTTCAAGGGTCCCCATGGAAATGAGATAGGATGGATCGGAGATGGGTTTGATTCCGTTATGATTGAGCAGCTTTTCCTGCAGTACAGGCGTATCCGCGATCGTCTTTAACGTATCAAAGATATTCATCTCTTTTTTCGGCGCCATGCCAATCTGCCCCATGGCCGCCTTTAAAAGAAGAAGATCAGATGTTGTCCAATTGCCACCAGTCAAATCATAGAAATCTCTGGCAAGGCATACAATCTTTCCCGCATCATCCAAGTCGCTATATTCTACGCCATTCAAAGTAAGGTATTCGACAGAGGCTTGCCAGTTAAGTAGCTTCACATTCCATTCTACCTTATCCATTCTTAAACTAAGGCTGATCATATCCCCACGGGTTTTAAGGATAAATTTTCCAAGAGTCACGAACTGCTCCTTGCATTTTTTGTTGACCGCGTCAATAGAAGCATTGAGCTTATTGTTTATTGCCGTAAGCAGGTCAACAGTCATAAGATTTTGTTCGGCCAGCTTCTGCATCGTCACCTGAGAAGCATACTGAGCGGCCCTCGTATTGCGATTGATCTTATCCTGAAGCCTTTTATTGCTGCCTGTGATTCCGCCAATGAGCCGGCTGAGAAGGCCTTTGCTTGCCAGTTCATGCGATGCATCATCAGCCGCCGTAAGAGCCGACGTACATTCAAAGACAAGACGATTGATTTCTCGACGATTATTCTTGTGTGCAGCGATCACATGATCGATCTGTTTCTCCAGCTCTGTCTGTTCGTCTATGGTGAAAACTTCATTGCCGTCAACGATGGCTAATTGATTGCTATGATTCATGCTCTGTCTCCTCCATATTCAGATTCCCTATCCGTTCCATAACAATTTGATTCATTGAAGTTTCTTGTCCTTAGCTTATTACAGGGATGATTGACAGTCAACACGATAAGCCCATAAACCATAAAATTTGGATGCCAGGCAGTGTCTGCGGCAAATATCTACAAAATGATAGCCGTAAATTCCATGTTTGTGTTTTAGTACCTACATGGGATTTGCGGCATTTTGTGATGCCGCATGCAGCAGAGGGAGCTTCCTGTTATCCCTCGCGTTTGACCTCTTGCACATGACATGCATGATCTGCTTTTCTCTTGTAGTATAATGGGAAGAAACATTGTCAAAGGAGATACATGTATGGATGCGATATGGCAAGGCCTTTCCGGCATTTTTGAAGTGGTCCTCATAGCGGGGCTGGGCTTTTTTCTGGCGAAGAAGGGATGGTTTTGGGAGAATGCGGCGAAGGATCTGACGAAGCTCACGATGACTGTCGCGCTGCCGCCGCTCATGATCCACTCGCTGTATGCCAATTTCACGCATGATGCATTGATCGCGGCGGCGCCGGATCTGGTGCTGCCCTTTGTTTCTATCTTTGCCAGTTACCTTGCAGGGCATGTACTCGCCTCTCTGCTTCACATTTCCAAGGGCCGCCGCGGTATTTTTATCTGTACCTGCTGCATCGCGAATGCCATCTTCATCGGCGTGCCGGTGAATGTGGCGCTCTTCGGTGAGGCGAGCGTGCCGTCGTGCATGCTGTACTATCTGGCGAATACGACGATGTTCTGGGCGCTCGGGGCGTACCTCATCATACGGGATGCCGGCGGGGAACACCGTTTCACGCTGAAAGAGATGCTCTTGAAGCTCCGCACTCCGCCGCTCATGGGATTCGCAGCGGGCGTCATCCTGCTCCTTTTGAATGTCCCCATCCCGCACTTTGCGATGGCAGCGATGAAGTATGTGGGCGGCATGGCGACGCCGATGGCGCTCATGGTCATCGGTATCCAGATGAGCCGGATCCCGCTTTCCTCCATCCATTTCGATAAGGATCTGGTGGGAGCGATGGCGGGCCGTTTCCTTCTGGCACCGCTCTGCCTCCTCCTGCTTCTCCCCGTCATTCCTGTTTCCGAGATGTCATCCAAGGTCTTTCTCATGCAGGCGGGGATGCCGGCGATGACGAATATGACGATCCTCGCGACCGCAGTCGGGGCGGATGCGGAGTATTCGACGACGGTCAACTGCGTCTCGCTTGTCCTCGGTGTATTCTTTGTGCCGTTTTATATGTATATGCTCTCGTGAGGGGGCTACGCCAATTAGAAATTAGAAATGAGAAATTAGAAATGGTGGTGGCAGCTTCGCTGCATTTTAGATGATGGTATTCCCGTATCGTCAGCCTTCCCCTCGAGGGGAAGGTGCCCCGAAGGGGCGGATAGGGCATAGGCGGCATGAAAGAGAGTGGGAAGGAGCGTCTCAAGTCGACGATTTACGAAAGCACCCTATCCACCGCTCCGCGGTCCCCCTTCCCCGATGGGGAAGGCTAAGAGGTGCGACGCTTCGCGTCGATTTTTTATAAAGGGCGATGCCCGAAAGTCGTATACGAATCACTCGAGATTCCTAATCCCTAGCTACTGATCCCGAATCCCTGCGTTCAACCCGTTGAACCCTGTACCCCCGAACCCTGCCCCCTATATTTTTCCCAAGGAGCCTTCTATGAGATCTAGTGAATGGTCGATTTCCTTTCTCCGTCAGCTCTTCTCGCTGACGAGCCGCTACTGGAGATCCGAAGAAAAGAAGAGTGCCTATGCCTATCTTTTGGGCATCGTGACCCTTACGATCGCAGCGGTCTACATGACCCTGCTCCTGAACGACTGGTTCAATGAGTTTTACAGCGCGCTGCAGAATTACGATGCGGATGCGGTCTATCACGGGCTTATCCGCTTCACCGGTCTTGCCTTTGCGCACATCGCCTTTGCGGTCTATGCGTACTACCTGCAGCAGCAGCTCGCGCTCCGCTGGCGGCGCTGGCTGACGGAGGAGTACCTCGCTCGATGGACGGAGCGGGAGATGTACTACCGCATGGATATGTTCTCCAAGGAGGCGGACAATCCGGATCAGCGAATTTCAGAAGACATCAATCTTTTCACGGCGCGCACGCTTTCTTTCATGGCGGGGCTCTTGAAGGCCATCACCACCATTGTCTGCTTCATCTTTGTCCTGTGGCAGCTCTCAGAGCCGCTGCCCTTCACCGTGGGCGGCGAGACGTACCATATCTACGGCTATCTCGTGTGGACGGCGCTCATCTACTCCCTCATCGGCACGTGGATCACGCACCGGGTCGGGCATCGGCTCGTGGGGCTGAATTTCGTGCAGCAGAAGCTGGAGGCAGACTTCCGCTATGCCATGGTGCGCCTTCGGGAGACGGCGGAAAGCGTCGCCTTCTATGACGGTGCGGCGCGTGAGCGGGGGATCCTTTCCACTCGTTTCGGAAAGCTGATCGAGAATACGATCTACATCATCAAGAAGCAGAAGCAGCTTTCCTGGCTCACCAATTCCTATGGGCAGATCGCGATCATTTTCCCCTTCGTCGTCGCGGCGCCCCGCTATCTTTCGAAGCATATTTCCTTAGGCGGCCTCATGCAGGTGGCGAACTGCTTCGGCAAGGTGCAGGAGTCGATGTCCTACTTCGTCGACGTGTACAGCTCGCTGGCGGAGTGGCAGTCCTGTGTGGACAGGCTGCTCACCTTCGACGCCCATATGGCAGCCATCCGGGAAGAGACGGACCACGCAGGAAAGATGGAGCGACGCGTGGGAGAGGAGCTTCGCCTTTCAGATGTAGAAATCGACGTCCCCGGCGGCCGGGTGCTCTGCCGACATATGGATGCGGTCATCCATGCGGGAGAGAAGGTCATCATCAAGGGGCCTTCCGGCGCAGGGAAATCGACACTCCTTCGCGTGCTTGCCGGTTTCTGGCCCTATGCGAAGGGCGAGATGATCCTGCCTCTCAAAAAAGAAACCATGTTCATCCCGCAGAAGCCCTACATGCCGATGGGAACGCTCGCAGAAGCCGCTGCGTATCCGGATATCGACCTTTCGCGGGAAGAGTGGGAAGCGCTGCTTACCTTCACCGGCCTTCCTCACCTGATCCCGCTGCTGGAGAGCGATGGCGACTGGAGCCATATCCTCTCTCTGGGCGAGCAGCAGAAGCTCGCTTTTGCGCGCGTCTTCGCGAAGCGTCCCCGCTGGGTCTTCCTCGATGAAGCGACATCCGCGATGGATGAGGAGACCGAGAGCCG
>CAKPUX010000081.1 GCA_934193095.1 uncultured Dialister sp.
CCAAAGGAGGAGCCATGCATTCTTCCTTATTTCATTCGATGACTCGAGCAGGTCTTGCCCTGCTCGTTTCGTCATTCCTGCTTCCTGCTGGGGCAGATGCGGCACCGATCCGTGAAGTGAGCGTCTCCGTCACGGGAGCGGGCGGCATGCCGCCCGCAGTGGAGAAGCGGATCACGGCGAGCATTTCTGCCATAGGAAACCGTATCCTGGTCGGTAAGGACGAGACTCTCTTTCGCTCGCACGAGAGCGAGTACGATAAGGTCCTTGCAGACATCGTGAACCGCGTGGTCGTGGGCTATGTGGTGGATGATATATCTGCCGCCTATGGCGAAAAGACAGCACTTCACGTATCGCTCACTCCCGTCGGGCAGATGATCCGCGAGGTGGAGACCGAGATCGACTACGGGAATCTGTCTCCGGAAGCGGCAGCGCTGGTGAAGAAGGACAGCGCCGGTGTACCGCTCCTTATGAGTCAGCTCCTCTCGGGGCTTCCCGTCGATTCGGTCGGCTGGGCGGAGAGTGTCTCTGAGTCTGCCGGGCGAGAGCTTCTTAAGGAGATCCTTCCGGAATTTACCGCCAACTTCGAGGTGACCTCGGGGGAGAAGACAAAAGTGCGGATCTCCCTCATCCCGCAGGGGACGATCGTCCGTACCGGAAAGCTCACCCTGCACAAGACCACCATTCCGCGCCTCCTGATGCTGCGCGCGGTGAATGAGACGGAACATGCCCTTCGAAGTCTTGAAGGGCTTCCGCTCGCTTTTGTCGCCCGCCATCAGAAGGATCTGGCTGCCTCGATGAATGACATTCTCGCCAAGGATCCCTTCATTGAAAAGTATGGCATAGAGACAAAGGCCTATCTTTACCCGGGAGAGATCACAGAACTCAAGGTCGATGCACTGACCGATCACTGGATCATCCGCACGGAAGCATGGATGGATGCCGGGCGCGATGGAAATCGCAATACGGCGATCGAAGGCATGCTCGGGCATTTCGTGGGCAGGAACAATGTGATCTTCGGCGAGGCCCGCTTCTACCCCGGCCCCGTCGACTGGAATGTCTATGGCGGCTGGTACCATCACTTCGGGCGCGTCATGGATCTGGGCTATAAGTATGATTTTGTAGAAAACAGCCACCATGCCTTTGGTCAGATCCCCTTCGGCGAGAACTTCGCCCTGCGCTATGACCGTGATTGTAAGAAAAAAGAGAATGAATATGGATTTTCCTATAAGATCCATAATTACATGACGATCGAATATGTGTATAATGATGAAGAAGGCAAATGGCTCCGGCTGATTGCCAATTTATAAAAGAGGAGAGTAACCTATCATGATGACAACTCTTGGGAACAAGAAAAACGTAAAGATTTTTTCCTTCGCTTTGGCTGGCGTATTCATCGCCTCCGTGGCAGCGATGGCGGTGGTATCCATGGGTGATACAGCAAATGCCGCTCCGACCTCTGACATCGGCGTCGTTGACCAGAGAGAAGTGATCTCCGCGAACAGCACCCTCGCAGCGAACTACCAGCAGAAGATGAAAGAAACGGCAGATGAAATGCAGAAAGACTTCGATGCGAAGTCAGAAGGCATGAGTGATGCGGAAAAAGAAAAACTCTTTGCTGACATGCAGCAGCAGTTCAATCAGAAGAGACAGGCCATCGAGAAGGACATGGATGATCAGGTGACCGGCGCTGTGAAGTCCGTCGCATCCAAGAAGGGCCTTGCTCTTGTTGTCGATAAATCTGCTGTCATTTACGGCGGCACAGATATCACCAAGGAAGTCACCGACTCCCTTTCGAAGTCCCTTTCTTCCGCTGCCTCCTCTTCCGCAGCATCCGCAGCTTCCTCTGAAAGCAAAAAATAAGGACGTCTCATGAAATATAGAAACTGTGTATACACCATGGCGGCTGCCCTCCTCGTGGCGTGCTCCCTGGCGGTAAGCGGATGCAGCGATAAAAAAACCGAGGAGCCGGCGCCACCTGCCGTTTCCTACGGCGTGGTCGACTTGGAGACCCTTGTGAAAGCCCATCCGAAATACAGTACATATTTCCGCCTCGAGACTGAGTACAACCATCTCCTTGATCAGTACCAGAATGAACGAAACAAGCTCATTCACATCGCATCTCAGCAACAGCACATCAAGGCCGCGCTCTCCGATCAGAGCCGGCGCATGGCTGCCGAAAATGAGTGGAAGACGAAGGTCAAGGCAAAAGAAGACGAATTGAATGACGGCCTTGCAAAACTCTACAAGACCATCAGCGAAGCGCACAAGAAGGACAGAACCTTCACGCTCGATGGCCTCACTGACGAAGAGCGCGCTGAGATGGCGAATCTCCAAATGAAGCTCACCGTACTCGGCGTCACAGGCTCCGAAAAGGAAGACGTCAAGAAGCGTCTCCATGATCTGATGGACCTTCGCACCGAGCGTCGCCAGATGGATACCATCGGCTGGACAGAGGACGAAGTGAAAGCGATGAAAGAGGCAAAAGAAAAGGCATCGAAGGAGCTCGCTGATTTTTCAGAGAAGACCGCGAAAGACATCAAGCAGAGCCTTGCGGAGGAAACGAACGTCGATGTGCCTCTTCCCGAAGACCCCATCGACCCATCCTGGAACGAAGACTGGCAACAGAAGATCGATGCCAAGCAGAAAGAGATGGCCGCCGTCAAAAAAGAAATTATGGAAGACATCCGAAAAGTTGCCGCCCGCGAGGCCTCTGACAAGCACCTTTCCATGATCTTCTCGAAATACAAAGCCAATATCCACGCCGAAGACGTGACGGGGGATATGGTGAATCGTATAGTCAATATCACCAAGTAGGAGGAAATCGAATGGCTATGTGGAAAAAACTGGCCTGCGTAGGACTCATTGGCGCAGCACTCGCCTTTGCCGGCTGCGGCAGTGAACATAAAGTGGCAGTCATTGACTACCAGAAGCTGGAAGCTTCCTCTCCGAAGATCCAGTCTATCGAAAAAGAGATCACTGATAAGGATAAGGAGATCAGAGACCGCCTGGATCAGGACTCCCAGAGCGGACTCTCCGATGAAGACATGCAGAAGAAAGTCCAGTCCGCTCAGCAGGAGCGCATGATCTTCATCCAGAGCAAACAGAAACAGATCCAGTCCATGGTCGAGTCTCAGGCAGCCCAGATCGCGAAAGAAAAGGGCATCGGCATCGTCATGCATAAGAGAGCCGTACCAAGTGGTGCCGTCGACATCACCGATGAAGTGATGGCTAAGATCGATGGCACAGCGAAAGCAGCATCCAGCGCTGCTTCGTCCGCATCCAAGTGAGGTCCATCATGAAAAAAACAGCAGGTGAAATCGCTGCCCTGATCGGCGGCACTCTCTATGGAGACAGCACGGTCTTGATCGACGACGTCGCCAGCGCAGAAAGCGCAGGTCCGTCGCAGGTGACCTTTGCCCGCGGTGTCTACGCCGAGCACATCGAAGAAATGCAGGCAGGTGTCATCTTGGTCGATGAACTCCCTGCCCACTACACGAAGAATCTCATCGTCGTCCCCGATGCTCGCCGCTCCTTTGGCGAACTCATCGAAGTTTTCCGTCCGGAAAACAAATGGGAACCGGGCATCCATGAGACTGCCGTTATCAGTGAAAAAGCCCTGATCGGCAAAGACGTCACCATTATGGCGTATGCCGTCATCGAAGAAGGCGCTGAGATCGGAGACGGCTGTGTCATCTACCCGTACTGCTACATCGGAAAGTATGCGAAGCTCGGCAAAGACTGCGAACTGAATCCGGGCGCCGTCGTACATGAAAACAGCATCTTAGGCGACCGCGTCGTCCTTCGTGCGCACGCCGTCGTCGGCGGTCAGGGCTTCGGCTTCTCCACCGATGAACAGGGCCATCACCATCACATCCGCCAGCTCGGCCGCGCTGTCATCAGAGATGACGTCGAAGTCGGCGCCTGCTCCACCGTCGACAACGGCGCGATGAACAACACCATCGTCGGCAGCGGTACCAAGATCGATAACCTCTGCCATCTGGGACACAATGTCGAAGTCGGCCAAGACAATTTTCTCTGCGCGCAGGTCGGTATCGCCGGCAGCACCAAAGTCGGCGACCACGTCATCATGGCCGGACAGACCGGCGTGAATGGTCATATCACCATCTGTGACAACGCTGTCTTCGGAGGCAAGACAGGCATCATCGGTACCATCAAAAAACCAGGCACCTACTTGGGCTATCCGGCGAGGACACACGCCCAGTGGGGGAGAGTCGAAGCGGCTCTCTCGCACCTGCCGGAACTGATGAAAAAGATCCGCCGTCTGGAAAAACAGCTCGGAGAGAAAGAAGAAAAATAAAGTTCGCTTGAACGCATGTAAAAACCACTGAGTAAGTATCTCGGTGGTTTTTGCTTGATTAGCAATGCAGTGCATTGCTTTTTCCAAACCATGATCCCTTATCGGCGTCACTATGAATGAAAACCATTGGAGCATACGTTCTTTAGTTTTAATAGGGGAAAACGTGTAGCGACATACTTCAGGAGAGGTCATACTTTCTACTAAGTACACTTCGCACATATGATGTTTCTCACCACTCAGGATAACGAAATACTCCATGAAGTTATATGCGGATTGGGGTACTTATGAATCGTATGCCCCGTCCTTTTTTTAACCCGGTGAATCAGTTTAACCTGACGATCCACTTTCATAGTAAAGAGGAAGTGATCAGCCCCTGTCAAGGTAGACATGGCAAATATCTAAAAATTAATAGCCGTAAATTTCATGTTGGTGTTTTAGCATCAACATGGGATTTGCGGCATTTTGTTATGCCGCAAATTTCGCTTTGTATTTCTGAAAACGTTTGTTCTTGGTAATCGGGAACTGTTCCGGGTTCTTCGCGTGCAGAGCTGCCATGCGAACTTCCATTGGCGTCCTTACTCTAAATCGTTCCTGAAAACGTTCGTAATTGTAAAAATGGAATGTATTGTTCAATGGCCGAACGCACCTCGTCGCCGCTACTGAACTTATTCAGGGAATACATCTCTGTCTTCACAATTCCCCAGACCCCTTCCACTGGGCAATGATCGATGCCATGCCCAACGCGGGACATGGATTGCTCCATACCCTGCTTCGAGAGCTTGAACTGGAATGCTTTACTGGTATACTGGAACCCCCTGTTACTGGGGAACAACTTTATAGATTTCTATTAAGTCTAAAAAAATATATAGGTATTGACGAAATCGGGGGGGGTGGTACTGTTTATACATAGTTTAAGGCTTCGCATAAACATGAAACCTTAATCACTATCATATGACCAACATTTTTTTGTTAGCCCTTCATGAAACAACAGAAGAAATCAAGGAATGCTGGGAAACCGAAGAAAGGTGGGGTACCTTTTCGTTGTTTTTTCTAATTCTTAGGAAAGAGAGTCTGTGATCATCATATTACACTGTATTTAAAGGGAAGAGAGGATGTATCATGAATCGGATTTACAAAGTTGTTTGGAGCAAAGCGAAGAATTGCTATACTGTGGTTTCTGAGATTGCGAAAAGACATGGAAAAGGAAACCGTGCACGTACATGCGCTGCCGCTTTTTTAGCTGCATTTGCTCTTACTGGCGTTATGGGAATGAGCGAGGTACAAGCAACGGTAATTAATGTCAATAATGTAACTATCGATGATTCAGGCAACGTTGCCACAAACTCCATCCAGACCAATGCACTGAACTCAAAATACAACCTGTCCGTAGGTACTGCAAATCCAAACGGTACCATGCCGTTCTTCGTAAACAGCAACGGCGCATTCTATGCTGCCAACGGCAAATTGGTTGTAGATAAAGACGGCAAAGTAACCGCAACCGAAGGCGAAATCGGCAACGTAGTTCTGAAAAA
>CAKPUX010000082.1 GCA_934193095.1 uncultured Dialister sp.
GGAAAAGGTATATCCGCTGCTCCACCTCACCGTTCCGACCTACAAGCCGGAAGAATGCCCGCTCTGCAAAGAAGGCGCGCCGATCACTGAACGTGGCAGCCATCATCTGAAAAAATAAGAGTGAGATCTGAAAAACACACCTATCGAGAGATCGAGGGTGTGTTTTTTTCTTGCCTCTCACAGCTCTTGCTCATGACCGCCTGCTTTCCTCTCTCTTTTTCATAGAAGGGGGGAGAGTCTTCCGGCAGAAGCAAGACGCTCCAAGCCGCAAGGGCTCTTCGGCCGGCCGCCATCTTTTAACCATCAAGCATAACTTTCATGCAAAACCTGTATTTTATTCCAAGAGGAAAATCATGCTATGATTTGTAAGGATTAACCTAGTCTTAGCACATGATTAGTATAAAAACGAGGAGGACATGATGGCACTGGCGTCGCTTGCAGCATTGGGGCTTGCTATATTTCTTGGCTTTGTGAAAAAAATGAATACGGGGCTGTTATGTACCGCGCTCGCACTGCTCGTAGGCAGACTTGCCGGGATCTCTGATGATGAGATCATCCGTGGCTTCAACTACTCCTTATTCCTCATGCTTCTGGGCGTGACCTATCTTTTCGGACTGGCGGAGATCAATGGGACCTTGGCCTTGCTTTCGAAGAAGATCGTGGCGCTCTCCGGGCGTCGCACCTACCTGGTACCGATCGTCATGTATCTTTTTGCGACCATTCTTTCTGCGCTGGGACCGGGCACCATTCCGACGGCAGCTATTATGATGGTCTTCGGGATGACGCTTGCGAAGGAAATGAATATCAATCCGGCTATGCTGGCGGCCATCATCTTTCTCGGAGCGGCCGGAGGCGGGATGTCGCCACTGGCTGCGACGGGCATCATCGGGCTGAATCTATGCGGAGAATTTGGCCTGACCGGCATCGAGGAGCCGCTTCTCATGAATGGTGTTCTCTCCTCGACTGTCTATGCCGTGCTGATCTACTTTGCCTTCGGAGGCTATCGGCTGCAGTCCGACATCGTACTTCATTTGGCAGATACACCTTCATTTGCGCGGCAGCAGATCATCACATTGGCAGGCATCACGGGCATGGTGGTCCTTGTCCTGTTCTTTCATATCAATGTGGGACTTGCCAGCTTCGGCGTCGCTGCCATCTTGTCGTTTCTGAATGTTTCCGATGAAACGGCAGCGCTTCGCCGCATCCCCTGGGGGACGCTTCTTCTGATCTGCGGTGTCGGCGTGCTGATGAATGTCATCATTTTGACAGGTGGGATCGATCTTCTCTCAGATGCGCTTGCTTCCATCATGAGTGACTCGAGCGCAGTCAGCATTCTGGGGATCACGGCAGGCGTCCTTTCGTGGTTCTCCTCGACCTCCGGTGTCGTCATGCCCACGCTCATTCCGACCGTGCCGCACATTCTTACGCAGATGGGAAGCAGCGCGAATCCGGTCGAGTGGGTCACTGCGATCACGATGGTCTCGAATACCGCGGGCATCAGCCCTTTATCCACGGGTGGTGCATTGGCACTGGCAGCCTATTCTGCGGAGGGAAACCTGAAAGATGGGGAGCTTGACCGGCTCTTCCTGCGCATGTTCTTCATCTCAGCAGCGGGCGTCGTGTCACTGTCCGTCCTGGCGTATTTCGGTCTGTATCGCTGGCTACTGTAAAGGAAATGGAGGGATAACCATGGCTGATCATCGTGAGTCATTACTTTACCTGCTGCGAATCGCAGGATTTCTTTTTGCGGTGTGCTGTGTCTGGTTGATTTATGCCAGACAGAAAAAGAAGATGAGACGACTGAAAGCAGCTAACAAGTACTCCGCCGTCGTGCTTCTGCACAAGCGGCATGCCGGAAATATGGACTATGCCAGCATCAATGCGATCCTGCACATCGATGGCCTTCATGCGGAGACTTTTCTCTATGCGTTAGGCGTGCCAGCGGTGTATCTCTCTCCTGGGAAACATGTCATCGAGGTGGAAGCCCATTGGTCGAGACATATCCGCGGGCGGCGCATGAAAGAGTTTCAGGCAGGCCCCGCTACGATGACTGTCTCCGTCGAGTCTGGCGAGTACTGGTCACTGGAGTACTGCATTTCTAAAAACGATTTCATTTTTGAACGCTGTGATCCGAATAAACTGTTCTTGAAAAAGGCGGTATAAAGGAAACGCTGACTCTCTCATCGAGTCAGCGTTTCTTTATACCCAGAACACTTTTATCTTGATTATGCATAAAAGTTCCCCTAAAAAGGTATATTTTCAGAGAAAAAAGTCAAAGATATAACCGATTGGCATGAACTATAGACAATAGGAAAACAGATGGATATAATGGAATCAGAAAGGATGAAGAAGAAAACACCTTTCAGACCGGTCAAAATCACTTCAAATGGGTGTAAAACTCCTAATTTCAGATTATTTCCTCGTGCAGCCGCTGAATGCAGAAAGGAGACTATCATGAACAAGATGTATGATGCAGTGATGAAAATGGAAACTTTACTGGACGCGTATGAAACTCTCATCGGCGATATGACGAATTTCCTGAATGACAATGGGATCGATATCACCGGTGATCCATCGGAACATCCAGCACTGATGCTCTACGCAGAAGCCGGACGGATCTACGGCCGTCTGCTCCATACGAGAAAGCTGGAAGACCTGCTTCGTATGGAAGGAGAGTACCGCCTCATGACCTCTATGGTCGCTGAGATGAAGGCAGGAGCCTGGATGACCACCTCCCATCACGAAAAAATGGCAAAAGCCGGTTAAGTCCGTGAGGAACAGGATGGAAACGAGAAAAAGTCGTGCTTCGAAGAAGAAACACGACTTTTTACGTGGAGTAATAGGTCGGATGATGATTGAGCAGGGGGATTTCACGATAGTATTTTTCATAACAAGACAAAGCAAAAGGAGGGACAAGATGCCTGCGTATCTTGTCCCTCCTTCTATTTCTCTTAGACTACATCTTTTTTAAAATAGGGGGATGTCATCCAGTTTCCGGTCTGCATATCCGACAAAATAGAGCGAAGGAGATCATATTCGCCTTCCATGATGCAGAGCGGATCCATATTTTTCATCTGAGGAAGAGATGTATAGATGCGAAGCGCTTCTTTGTACAGCATCAGCTCGGGAGCTTTGCCATTGATATCGATCCCTGCCTCTTCGAAGTAGGCGCGGTACTGAGCCAGCAGCTGCTCGAAGTTATGAATCATTTTTTCACGCTTCATTGTGGTGTCGTATAAACTGCTCATGATGGTTTCCTCCTTCTCTGCCGCAGCAGGTGGATAGAAAGCAGAAACTTCAATGAAGAGCTATGGTACAAACCCTGAGAAATATAGATCTGCTTCCATATAGGCTCTCTTGTCTGTCACATGAGTATCTGCTTTCAGAATTCTTATGATTCCATTATAAGAAATATAGCTATTCGCGTCTATAGCATATGCCTATGTGTTATAACTCCTGCTTTCGGAACGGAGATATGCCAAACTTCACGTATTTAAGTCCTAATCCCCAGTCCCTAATCCCCAGTTCCTAATCCCCAGTTCCTAGTCCCTAGTCACCAGTCACTAGTCACTAGTCACAAGTCCTTCACTTTGATCATGCGCTCCGAGTCACGGACATCGCTGTAGAATTGCAGGAACTTTTTCGAGACGACAGAGAGGGGGCGGCCTTTGACGCGCACGACGGTCTTGTAGAGGTCTGTATTGACACCGGTGATGGCTTTCGCGATAAGCCCATCAGCCAGCTTCTCTCGAGGCTCCATCGGGACGATGCTGACGCCGCAGTCATCCTCTGCCCAGCGCAGAGCGGTGGTACGCGTGGTACAGATGGAAAGGATCTGCGGGCGGATGGATTTCTCCGCGAAAATCTTCGACATCATGAGATGACATCCGGTGGAAAGACAGAGCGGGCAGTCGGAGAGATCTTCGAGCGTCGGCGCTGCGATCCCTTTCAGGAAATGGGAATCCTCTGCGGTCACGCAGACGATTTTTTCCTTGCGCCGGAAAAGGACGTCAAAGTTATTCTGATGAATGGGCGGAACGGAAAGGATCCCGAGCTCTGCGATGCCGGAGAGAAGCTGCTGCGACTGCTCCGTGATGCCGCCTTCGTGGATCTCATAATTGATGAGAGGGAAGAGGCGATGGAAGGGCTCAAGACATTCCTTGATGAAGACAGCCGCTCTGGAATTGGCGACTGTGAAGCGCAGCGTGCCCTTGCTACCGTCACTGACATCGCCGATCTCATTCTTGGCCATATCTTCCAGAGAGCAGATGTATTTCGCTTTGTGGTAGAGGATGCGGCCTGCATCGGTCAGGATGAGGTGCTTGCTGCCGCGTGTCGTGATGATGAGCTTCGTGCCGAAATAATTCTCCAGCGACTTCACCTGCTTCGATAGTGCAGGCTGCGCGATGTGGATATATTCTGAGGCGGCCGTCATGCTGCCCGCTTCGACGATGGCAAGAAAATTTCTGTAATTATCAATTTCCATATAAATCTCCTTTGCATTCAGATCATGTCTGCCAGGATAGGAAAAGAATGCACATAGGAATCATGGTTCTGTATATTATATAAGAAATAACTAATAAGTGCAATCATAAACGCCAATGAATAGCAAATGTGCGGAGGCGTGGTGTTATTTTCGGATTTGCATGGCTTTCATTCCTGTAAGTATCAATGATTTTCTTCGGATAACTAAAATGCCTATCAGATATTTTTAATTTTGCGATAAATTTTGTATCATATAGCCAAGTTAAATCCCATGTCTGCCAGGACAGGAAAACGCCGCAAGGCCAATTTCATAAAGGAGTGATGGAAAATGTTAGCAAAACACACAACCCCATTTGACAGAATTTTTACCCATCGGCTTGATGCAGCCAGCCAGTATCTTCATGATAAGGAACAGACTCGCCAGTTCACCGATACCATTCAGGGCAATGAGCTGACTCTGTCTCAGCTTGAAACATTGCACAGAAGAAAACTGAGCTTCATCGGTCACCTTCATTAAAATATACATGGGCGCAGGACAGATCGCCTACAGCCCATCATCTTCCCATTGTTTGAAAGCTGTCTCACTATAATGTATTTCATCCTGTTACCTTCCTCAGTTTGAATGCAAGATGGCTTGCCTAAAGGACCCGTTCAGCGGCGGGTCCTTTTTTTATGGAATGGGCCCGGGAGATACCGCCTGGCAGCCGATGATCCCTCTCGTGTGGTCATGATAAAAGGAAAGCGAGAGATTTTTTCATTGGCGGAGAAACAAGGCTCGTCAGCGGAAAAGCCGCCCGGGGGCTCATTGGTCGGTGTCGCATCTGCGTAGTAAGAGCAATAACATATTCCGCGCAAGCATAAATGCGGCAGAAAGAAGAACTACCAAACCAACTGGAATGAGAAGATAAATAGGAGCACTTAAAATTCCTATCATATATTTTTAATTTACTTACATAAATGCTATGCTTTCCCTGTCAGTTGTTCTTGCTGTTTTTTCAGAAAGGAGGTTCACGTGACAGAACAAAAAGGGAACACCGGATTGGACCTATTGCCACTCATGAAGGAATGGGATAAAAATTACTATTTCCGCTTCATAGAGACAGATCAATCAAACTTCGGACTCATCAGTACCTATGGTCACTATGAAGATTGGCAGCCGGTCAGCATCGTGTATCCCGAAAAAGAATCCCGCTTCATAAAAAAGGGGAAAACGTAATGAGAATTTTGAAGAGCAACTCTCCACATATATTTCTTAGAAGGATATAGATTCCTTCCTTAGATTCACACCCATAGGAGGATGTAAGAACGTTATGGATTTCTTAATCGCGATGGATCCAGCAGTGAAATGTCTGCTGC
>CAKPUX010000083.1 GCA_934193095.1 uncultured Dialister sp.
CGAAGGCGAAAGAGAGCGAAGCCAACCTCCGGCGCTACGCGCCACCTCCTTCCAAAGGAAGAAGGAAGACGCAGGATGAGTAGCCGATCTACCCCCCTTCCATAGGAAAGAGTGTTTTGCAACAGGTATGCCTATGATTACAAATCGCCCAAGGGTTTCTAAGTCCATGCGTATGCGCTCGCGGGAACTTAGAAATCAAATGACTCCGGAAGAAAAGCAGCTATGGTATCATTTCCTGAGAACCTATCGCCCTAGAGTAACAAGACAGTATGTGCTGGGACCGTATATCGCTGATTTTTATTGTGCAAAGGCTGGGCTGATCATCGAAATTGATGGAAAGCAGCATTGTACAGAGTCAGGATTTGCGCATGATACTGTAAGAACGCATTTCTTTGAGAATTATGGATTAAAAGTAGTGCGATTGACCAATTTTCAGATTCATTTTCAGTTCAATGAATGTTGCCAATATCTGGAAACCATTCTCCGTGAACGGATAATGGAGCGTGCTACTATGGATGAGTAATCCATCTACCCCCTTCCGATGGAAGGGGGATGCCCGAAGGGCAGGGGGTTGGCCGAAGGCGAAAGAGAGCGAAGCCAACCTCCGGCGCTGCGCGCCACCTCCTTCCAGAGGAAGGAGGGAGAAGCGGGATGAGTAGCCCATCTACCCCCTTCCCATGGAAGGGGGATGCCCGAAGGGCAGGGGGTTGGCCGAAGGCGAAAGAGAGCAAAGCCAACCTCCGGCGCTACGCGCCACCTCCTTCCAGAGGAAGGAGGGAGAAGCGGGATGAGTAGCGCATCTACCCCCTTCCCAAGGAAGGGGGATAGGGGGGTGGCCGAAGGCGAAAAGAGCGAAGCCAACCTCCGGCGCTACGCGCCACCTCCTTCCAAAGGAAGGAGGGAAAAATCATTTTCCCCGTTGTAAAAAAGGAGCAGAACCAATCATGTCATCCGATCGTATGATGGAATACTACTACTCCATGGGACAGGACTGCCTCACGAATGGCGCTCTGGACGATGCGGTCACCTATTTCCGCAAAGCCGCCAATATGGGAGCCAGCGAGGCTGCCTATGAAATCTGCGCCATCGGACGCCAGATGGAAATCGGTGATGGGGTAGAAAAAAATGAAGAAAAAGCAGAAAGCTGCTATAAAATAGGTGTCGAGTACGGCATCGAGAAAGCCAGCCTGTACTTGGGCGAGCTGTACCTTCGCGGCATCCATGGCGGAAAACCAAATCCGAGGAAAGCCCGCCGCGCCTTAGAAGATGCTTCTGATATGGGAAATAGAGAAGCTGCCGCTCTGCTTGGCAAAGCCTATGACGAAGGGCTTCTTGGGAAAGTGAATCCCAAGCAGGCCTTCCGATACTACCTCCTCGCCGCCGAGAGAGGGGATACCAGCTCCATGCTGATGATCGGTCTTTTCTATGCACAGGGGACAAGCGTGGCGAAGGATCTCACGGCTGCTGAGATGTGGATCCGCAAAGGACGCGAGGAAGGAGATGCCGATGGCGATCAGACACTCCGCGTCTTCCTCTCCGTCGCTGCTTCCGAATATATCACAGGCGCCGCCGGGAAGGTAGACCCCGCGAAAGCCTGGCAGATGGCGGAAGAAGCGGAAGCCCTGGGCGACAAGGACGTCTTCTACCGCCTTGGCAAGACCTACAGCGCTGCTTCGAATCAGAAAGATCACCTGCCGAAAGCCTTCGAGTGCTACAAGCGCGCCGCAGAGAACGGCATTCCGGCGGCCATGGCCGCTCTCGGGCTCTGCTATGAAGCCGGCCTCGGCATAGAGGAAGACATCGCGTGCGCCGTCTCCTTCTATAAGAAATCCGCAGAAGCAGGCGACCCCTTCGGCATGGCTCACTACGGCTACGCCCTCGCTAATGGTGAAGGCTGTGAAAAGAATGAAAAAGCCGCCATGTCCTGGCTCATCAAAGCCGCCATGCGAGGTGATCAGGGAGCCATCCTCACGCTGAAAGAAGACTACGGGTATGAGATGAAATAAAAAATACGTCATGATGCGAAAGCATCATGACGCCTTTTTTTTATTCAGGGTTCAGGTGGCGGCTTCGCCGCCTTTTTAGAAGAGGGTATCCCCGACACACTGCCTTCCCCTCTAGAGGAAGGTGCCCCGAAGGGGCGGATAGGGCACTGGCGGTATGAAAGAGAGCGAGGGAGATCGTCTCAAGTAGGCGATATACGAGAGCACCCTATCCACCGCTGCGCGGTCCCCCTTCCCCAATGGTGAAGGCTGCGATACGAGGATGCCGCTATCCCCGACACACAGCCTTCCCCTCGAGGGGAAGGTGCCCCGAAGGGGCGGATAGGGTAATGGCGGCATGAAAGAGAGCGAGGGGGATCGTCTCAAGTAGGCGATATACGAGAGCACCCTATCCACCGTTGCGCGGTCCCCCTTCCCCTCTAGGGGAAGGCGCCCCGAAGGGGCGGATAGGGTACTAGCGGTATGAAAGATAGGTGGAAAATGCGTCTCAAGTGCGTCGTTTGCGAGAGCATCCGAGCGCCGACTTTTTTTTAAAAGGGCGATGCCAGGTGGTGGTATTCAAGTTCCTAGTCCTGAGTCCCTAGTATAGCGATTTGTTAACTTCTGGACTTAGTGAGAAGTGGTGGAATGACTTGGCTCCCCATCGGGGGAGCTGCCCGAAGGGCTGAGGGGGAAGCAAGTCGCCACGGCGCTAATTTTGACTGCATTTGTATGTCGATTGAAGGTTCTCTTCATCGAAATATGCAATACCAGTCCCCTAGTTCCCCTTCTTCTGGCAGTCCTTACAGAGCCCGTAGATCTCAATGCGCGGATCGGCCGCAGCGAAGCCGTACTCCTGTGAGAGCTTCTCTTTATAGCCCTCTTCGAGATGGATATCGATCGGGAAGATGCGATGGCAGGAGGTGCAGATCGCATGAGGGACGGGCGTGCCGTGGTCGAATTCGTAGCGCGTGAGACCATCGGACATCGTGGTAGAGCGGGAGAGAAGCCCATGCTCAGCGAGCGCTTCGCAATTCCGATATACCGTCGAGAGAGAGAGCTGTGTATCCTTGACACGCACTGCCTCGAAGACTTCGCCTGCAGAGAGCGGAAGGCCCTTGGCGAGTGTTTTCAGGATCAGGACGCGGGCCTTCGTCCGCTTCATCTTCTTATCCATCAGGAGTTGTTCGATATTGCTCATAATATATCCTCGCTTGCTCAGTTCCGTGAATCATATAGTGTGCTATGCATTTAGAATAGCGGATTTGAGAAAAAATTGCAAGAGGGAGAAAAAATGAGAATTGTAATGAGGAATGAAGGTGGCGGCTTCGCCGCGAGTATATATGGGAATATGCCCCAAAGCGGCATATTCCTGCTTTCACGCATACGTCGATTATGGTTCTGCAAGGAAGATTTCTCGACTTCGCTCGAAATGACGATGCGAGAGAAACACTCATATTTCGTCTTCTGAATAACTGGCATTTAAGTCAACTCCTGAATTAAGTCAGGAGTTAGGAGTGAGGAGTGAAGGTACGGCGCATAAAATTAGGAAGCGCCGTGGAGTTTTGATAGCGCTGCGCGCAGTTGTCATCTCGAGCGTAGCCGAGAGATATTTCCTGCAGAACGGTTAGTATGCAACTGCGCTATTTCAATCACCGCTTGCTCCTAATCCCTAATCCCTAATCCCTAATCCCTAGCCACTGATCCCCAGTCCCTAATCCCTAATCCCTGGGCATCAGTCACGGATTCTTTATCTCTTTTCCCACACTTCGTTTCTTAATTTTCAAAGAGGCGCAAAGTATCCATAATGATACATTATTTTTTATTTGCGAAGCTCTAATGAAAGTGCTATACTGTATCTAGCCAACTGAGAAGTCCTGTCGGTTGGCGGGAGAAAGACAGAAGGAACGCAGAGGAAACACGGTCACTCGCGCAGAACTCCTTCTAGAAAGCTCCTCCTTATCAGGACTACCCATATTTCTATATAAGGAGCGAATCTAAATGAAAAAGATCCTCGCACTGGCTGCTGTAGCAGCACTCACCGCTGGCGTATCCGCTTACGCTGCAAATCCGTTCTCTGATGTTACCCCGGATGACTGGGCATTCCAGGCAGTATCCGACCTGTCCGCTCAGGGCGTCGTAGAAGGCTATCCGGATGGCTCTTTCAAGGGCGAAAGAAACATGACCCGTTACGAACTGGCTCAGATCATCGCTCGCCTGATGGCTAAAGAAGACCAGCTGAATGCAGAACAGCAGGCAACCCTTGACAAACTCGCTGGCGAATACGCTGACGAACTCGCAAACCTCGGCGTTCGCGTAGCAAACCTCGAAAAGAAAGTCGGCAACATCTCCTGGTCCGGCGATGCTCGTATGCAGTACCAGCATGCACTCAATGGTCGTAAAGATCATGCCGATTCTTGGAATGGCCGTATGAGAATCAACGTAGAAGGCCAGGTCAATGATCAGGTCACTGTCAACGGCCGTTTCGTTAATGAAATGGACTTCAAAGATGACAAGTCTTCCGACACCACCATGGATCGCGTCAACGTAAAATGGACTCCGAATGATGCGACCTATGTCACCATCGGCCGTCAGGGCGTAGCTCTCGACGTGACCGGCACCTTCTGGGATGAAGACGGCATGTATGATGGCGTAACCGCTGGTTGGGATAATGGAAAAGTTGGCATCGATGCAGGCTATGGCTATTTTGCAAATACGCCTTGGGATGAAACCAATCACTTTACAGCTTATGCAAAGAAAGCTGACTCTGAAAACTGGTTCGCAAAACTGACCGGACATATTGGTGAAACCGCTGACGTTTCTGCATTCTATCAGAACTATGGCAAAACCTTCAACAATTTCGGTACTATTAAAGGCGATGACAAGGCTAAAGTATGGGGCGTAGGCACCTCTATTAATCTGGGAAGCAGCTTCGTCTTGGATGGTGACTATGTACAGACTCAGGTGAGCGGCACCTATGATGGCACTAAGATTGATAACCCAGCTCTCTGGACCGCTGGTCTGACCTACGGCGAAGTCGATACCGACAAAGTTGGCTCTTGGTCTCTCGGCGCTCACTATGTCAAGGCTGACAAAGGCTCTATGGTTCTCGGCAACTCCGCTCTGGACATGGGCGATCAGCTGAACTTAGCTACTAAGGATACCAATGTGAAGTTCTGGGTCGCTAAAGCAGGCGTAGCTGTACAGAAGAATGTCGAACTCGACGCTTACTACAACTTCGCAGCCAAAGCTGATGAAGGCGAAGATCCGGACGATACCTGGGGCATCGAACTCAACTACGCATTCTAATCTCACCTCTGAGACTAAAAAAGAACTCCTTCGGGAGTTCTTTTTTTTATGGGAGATTCACGTGTGTGTCACATCTAGGAAAACGCTGATTCAATCGCAGAGTCAGATTCTACAAGAATTTTTATACATAGCTTCGTCATAGCCTTCCTTACATAGCTCGCTATTCGCGTCAGGCTATTCCTCGCTTCCAGAAAAGCATCTATTTTTCTTCGTAGATACATGGTATCACCTCATGCGATAAAATCAGGGAATTTCACCTCGTTGTACAATTTTATGAGGGTGTTTTCGGGATAAAGTGTCAATTTTATGAGCGTATTTTCGGCGCTCGTGTACAATTTCATGTAAATGGCAGGCACGGGCTTGGTACATTTGAGGCTGACTGCGGCATGGAGGCGCCGGGACTTCGATGTTCCCTTGCTGTAGTCAGTCCCGTATGAGTAATGCTATTAAGTTAAGCGGCAGAACGTTCTTGGCTCCCCATCGGGGGAGCTGCCCGAAGGGCTTGTGCAAGCGAACTGGATTTTTAGGAGTGAAGCGACGCGA
>CAKPUX010000084.1 GCA_934193095.1 uncultured Dialister sp.
CCGCGGAAAATACGCTGGTCAGGCCAGGTCGCTCTGGCTACGATAGCGACCGGGGTATCGCCCGGATAGCCGCCCTCTTTCAGTGTCGCCATGACCTGATCGATCGCCTGGACAGAGAGGAAAATGCACATGGTCGCCT
Source organism: uncultured Dialister sp. (assembly GCA_934193095.1). GTDB lineage: Bacteria > Bacillota > Negativicutes > Veillonellales > Dialisteraceae > Dialister. The sequence goes on from CAKPUX010000084.1 coordinate 140, forward strand.
GATGTGCGGCAAGAAGCGCGAGCTTTTCCTTCGGCGGGACCGGTGTGCGGCCTTCCATACGGGTGATGATGACGGTCTGAGAAATGCTCGGCAGGGTATATTCCTGTTTCAATGCAGCTGCTGTCGCAAGGAAAGAGCTGACGCCCGGGACGACAGAAAACTGATCTTCTTTGATCCCTGCTGCGCGCAGACCGTCCATCTGTTCCTGGATCGCACCGTAAATGGCTGGATCGCCGGTGTGCACACGAGCCACCATTTTGCCTGCTTTGAGCGCATCGATTTCCACCTTCAGCACTTCATCCAGATTCATCGTCGCACTATTGTACACTTCGGCATCTTTTCTGCCGTACTTCAGGATTTCCGGATTCACCAGAGAGCCGGCATAGATGATGACATCTGCCTCTGCGATGAGACGCTGCCCCTTCACCGTGATGAGCTCAGGATCTCCAGGGCCTGCGCCAATGAAATACAATTTTCCCATAATAACTTCCTCCTCAATGTTTGATTGCTGTAAATATGAAAATGGGGCTCATCGGATCATAGAGATGATACCGTCCCAGTTTTCTCAGTCGATTGATCTGCATTTCGAAGCCTTCCAGCTCGAAAGGACGATCCGCGAATTCCTTCACCACTTCCCCCGTCGTTTCCACGGTGACAGCGGTAAGGATGATGCGTCCGCCCGGAGCGAGCAGCGCTTCACATCGATCCAGGATCTCATGCATATTTCCGGAAGACCCGCCGATGATGATCACATCCATCTTCGGCAGCCCTTCCATCGCCTCCGGCGCTGTGCCGGCTATGGTATGGATATTCCGGCAGCCGAACTTTTCCGCATTTTTTCGGATCAGCTCGATCCCCTCCGGATTTCTTTCTATCGAATACACAGCCCCCTTGGGGCAGCAGAGCGCTGCCTCGATGGATAGAGAGCCTGTCCCTGCACCGATGTCAGCCACGATATCGCCAGACTGAATGGCGGCCTTCACCATGACCATCGCACGGATCTCAGCCTTCGTCATCGGTACCTTTCCCCGAATAAACTCCTCATCTTTGATGCCAAACTGCATTTATCCCATCACCACCATGACTGATTCACCATAGCCTTCCAGATGCGACAATTCCTCAAGAGTCGAATCCGAAAGATGCTGATTCTCATATGAAATATGCTCGGCCGCGGCAGCGCGCGTCTCCTTCGGCCAGCCCTTGTCCATCAGGTATCTCGCGATATAGGCCGGATCATGCTCATGATCCGTCAGAAAGGCGAGCTTTCGTCCGGGCATATAAGACGTATCCTTCTCTTCCGGCACGCGGCCATGGAAAGACAGCCACAGCGCTCCCTGCCAAGGTTCTTTGACAAGAGCGAAGCAGGCCTGCACAGAAGAAATCCCCGGGATGACTTCGATCGTATGCTCCGGAAACCGCTTCTTGAGCCACGGAAGCAGACTGTAATAGCCCGGATCCCCACTCACCATGACGACGACATCATCCTTGTTAAGCGCCTCCTCCAGCCAGTCCGCCAGCAAAGAGAGCTTGCCTGTCACCGGATATGTTTCCTGAGAAGGCTTCGCATAGTCAGAAAGCGCGCGGCGTCCGCCCACGAGGTAATGCGCCCCCTCGATGGCTTTCTGCGCCTTCGGCAGGATATAGTCCGGATCTCCCGGCCCGATCCCCGCTACGATCAATGTATGCTCCATTGTTCCTCCTCCAGAATCTCCTGCGCATGGCTGCTGACTGCCTGCACCGTGCCATCCATCGCCGCGAAAATCACGCCGACCCTGGCCTTACCGAAAATGTAGCGTTCCGAGCGCACCTGCGCCCGCTCCGCCATCTGCTGGTAAATCATATCCAGCCCTTCACGATGCACGACCGCTGCCGCGCCATCCGTCGTCGTACAGCACATGATCTCACGCACCGTATCTGTCGTTGCCCCATTCATGGCCGCATACGCCGCCATCGTCTCCATACGGCCGTCACTATTGCGATTGTACGTATGGAAGCTGCCTGACGCCACCTTGACCAGCTTTCCCATATGGCCGATGAGCAGCATCTTTTGGAAACCGCCTGCGATGCACTGCTCCATCATGAAGCCGATGTAATTGCTCGTCTCGATGATCGCATCCGATGGAATACCCATGATCTTCGCCGCCGTCTCACCGATACGGCCGGGACAAAGAACCGCCGTGCGGATCCCGCTCGCATAGACCACCGGCACCTGCGGCGCCAGCGACTTCTTGTACGCCTCCTCACTCATCGGCTTCACGATCCCCGTCGTTCCCAGGACCGAGATCCCGCCGACGATACCCAGCGAAGGATTCAGCGTCTGCTTTGCCAGCTCCTCCCCTTTCGGGATAGAAATCGTCACGATACAGCCATGATCCTTACCGATGAGCTCTTCATACACATAACGCAGCATGATCTGCGGGCCCGGATTGATGGCGGGTCGTCCCACCTTCACCTGCAGCCCCGGCTTCGTCACCGTACCGACGCCCTTCCCCGCACGGAGCGTAAGACCCGGCGTATCCACCAGTTCTACGGTCACGACGATCGGCGTCCCATGTGTACAGTCCAGGTCATCGCCCGCATCCTTAAGGCAAGTCGCGATGCCCGTCCGCCCATGTGCCTCGGCCGACTCCACCGGGATCGTGAGCTCCGTCCGCTGCGGCGAAAGGACCGTCACCTGCTTTGGAAATTCTCCTCGCATAGCCAGGATCGCTGCCTTCATCGCCCCCGTCGCCGTTGCGCCGGTGGTATGCCCTTCCCGGAGCGTCTTCGCCATCATTTCCTCTGCGTTCATAACTCCTCCCATACATAAAGGTTCAACGGGTTCATTCGGTTCTCGATGTAACGAAAATGCTGCACCGCACCATTCAGAAAGTGCAGCCTCGTCACACCTGCGAAGCCCTTGCCCCCGCAGAGCCTTCTTATCTGTAATTCACAAACTGCAGATCCGCCGGAATGTCCTGCTGCTTCAGGAACTGGATGCACTCCTGCAGGCAATCCTTATCCTTGCTCGATACACGCACCTCATCCCCATTGATCTTAGCAGCGACCTTGATCTTCGAAGCCTTCACACGCTTCACGATATCCTTCGCCATATCCGAAGAGATCCCGTTCTGCAGCGAGAGCACCTGACGGACCGTCCCGCCGGCTGCCGCTTCCTTCTTCTCTTCCTTCAGATTCTTGAGGGAAATCCCGCGCTTCACGAGCTTCCCATGAATGATATCCTTCACCAGCTTCAGCTTGAAATCATCATCGCCGATCAGCGTGATCTTGTCCTCGTCAAGCGTGACCGAACTCTTGCTGCCCTTGAAATCATAGCGCGTACCGATTTCCTTGGACGCCTGATTCACAGCATTCGCCGCTTCCTGCAGATCCGTGCGGCATACCACGTCGAATGAATAATCTTTTGCCATTATAGACCTCCTTAGGGGTTGTAGTGACTTAGTATCTAGTGACTAGTGACTTGGGACTTGGGAGTAGAAACAAACAGTGATTGAAATAGCGCAGTTGACAGGCTGACCGTTCTGCAAGGAAGATCTCTCGTCAGCGCTCTCCTATCCTCGATAGAGGAATCTCCCTTCCCTCTTTTTACATACCTTATTATTGTACCATATTTTTATACTCAATTTGAAAATTTCTGAAAAATTCAATTCATTCCTACGAAGTGATCCCACAAAAAAAGTTGGCAGAAAAAGCTTTTTCTGCCAACTTTCATTTTCACACCAGGATAAATGAGGTCATAAAGCCCCGCTTATTTCTTCTGTGCGTCTTTTTCTGTTGCTTCTTTCTCTTTCGTCTGCGCTGCGCGGAGATCAGCGATTGCAGCCTTCAGCTCTTTTACTTCCTGACTAAGAGCACTGATCTTTTTCTCCATAGCAGCTTTGGAAGCCGGTGCATGGTTGCTCTGACCGAGTTTCAGGCTTACGCCTGCATTCACCATATTTTCTCCATTGCCGAAGCTGCCACCGACAGAGAACATCGTGTCTTCATTCGGGCGATAGTATGCACCGAGCGCCACCGCACTTGCACCACTGTAGTTGCCATAGCCTGCTGCAAAGTCCCACTTATCCTCCGGGTCGAAACCGAGCGGCTGGAGTGCGGCGAGAGCAGCTGCCCCTGCACCGACCTTGTCCACACGATTGTCCAGCTTATTGATTGAATTACCAAGAAGCGAAATATTGCTAGCATTCTCCTCTACCCGCTGATTTGTCGCATACAGCTGTCCGCCATTCACGGCATCCTTGGAGTCTTTTTCAATCTTTCCGTCTTTTACATTCGTGATGGTCTTACCATTGGCATTCAAGCCAGCATCGCTCACATAGGTCTTGCCGCCGACGTTTACACTATCCACTGTAATATCTTTTGCCATACCTACGGTATATTTTTTGCCGCCATCTGTATTGGTGCTTTCCGTCACAGTGATGTTATTGCCTGCTTCAACGGTGGTATGCTTCTTAGCAAGATTCTCTACATCCGTGACTCGGGTATTCAACGTGCCAATGTCTGCCTTGTTCTGGGCAATGTCTGTCTTGTTCTGGGTGATATCTGCCTTGTTCTGGGCAATATCTGCCTTGTTCTGGGCAATATCTGCCTTGTTCTGGGCAATATCTGCCTTGTTCTGGGCAATATCTGCCTTGTTCTGAGCAATATCTGCCTTGTTCTGAGCGATATCTGCCTTGTTCTGAGCCACATTGTCATTGGTCTGCTTCAACTGGCTGCCATTTACCGCATCAGTAGAGTCAGCGGTGATTGCACCTGCTGCTACGCCGGCAATGTTGCCGTTTTCATCGATACTTACCTTACCAAGTTTAGCGGATTTCGGAGTGATTTGGCTGTAGCTGCCGCTTGCATCGCCTACGAGCAGCTCGCCATCAAGCAGTTTGGAATGACCGGTGTATACGCCGTTTTTCAGAACTACGTTGCCGATTTCGCCTTCGGTTGCGGTTACTTTGCCGTCTTTATCTACAACCAATTTGCCGTTGGCAGCATAGAATGCGCCGTTGCTGTTTACGAAGAACGGCATGGTACCGTTTGGATTTGCAGTACCTACGGACAGGTTGTATTTTGAGTTCAGTGCATTGGTCTGGATG
>CAKPUX010000085.1 GCA_934193095.1 uncultured Dialister sp.
GCCAGTTCTTTCGTCGTTTCCGTGATGAAGGTCGCGAGCCGCTGGACTGTAGAGAGCGCTTCCCCAAGGACGACGGGGGTGTGATGCTTCTTTGCCGTATTCACGAGGGGAGCTTCCCCTTCGCGGAAGGAGATAGAGACGAGAGTCATATTCGTCGTCTGGGTCTTCCCGGCGATGCGGATGAGTTCGCCGTTTACATACCCACCGGCGGTGACGCAGAAGTCGCTGTAGGCAGAGAGGATCTGATTGATATCTTCTTTCAGAAAGTAGCGGCGTGTGACACAGGAGAGGAGGAGCATCCCTTCAGGCACAAAGCGTTCGATGTGGCAAAGCACTTCGCGGCTGGAGAGGATGACCTGGTCGGGATCGCCGTAAGCCATCTGCACCTGATCGCCGACGTGGCTGAAGACATTCGTCTGGAGCGCGCCATTGCTTTTGGCGTCCAGCGGCAGGACGGCGAGGCGGAACTGATGGGCGTTTCTGACGAGCGGGAAGAGGAGCTGGCTTTTCCCGAAGTCGGTGCTGTGGAGGTATTTCTGATAGAAATGGATCGCTGGCTTATGGTCGAGCGCTTTGATGACGAGCGGGCCGTCCATCGCTGTGATGGTCATCGTGCGCCCAAGAGGCTGCCACCCCATGACGCTCTCCGTCAGGACCTGCACTGCGCCAGCGTAGGTGATGAGAAGGATGCCGCGAGAAAGGATGGCATCCTTCGTGAAGACATAGATACCATCTTCCTGCAGGTAGGTGTGAGCATAGCCGCCGCAGATAGGAATGTCCTTCGAGAGCTTATCGAGCGCTGTCAGGAAGGGCTCGAAATCGTAGTATTGCTGCGTCAGGAAAAGAAGCACGGCCGAGAGGTCCTTTTCTTTTTGGCAGTCGGCGAGTGCCCTTTCGCCGAGGGCTGACATAGACTCTTTGGAAAAGTCATAGATGGCGGCGTGTACGTCGCTCTTTTCGAAGAACTGGATGGTGACTATGGTCTGCCGGAGATGCATGCGGCCATTCTCGATACCGCCGGCGGTCGTCATGCCGGCGATCTCCGCCTCAGGAAAGGCATCACAAAAGAGCCGGGTCATCTCGCGGATCGTTTCCGGCTTATTCCAGTGCGTGTATATGGAAATCAAAATATGATGCTTCCTCGGGATATAGGAGGTGGCAAAAAAATGGATGCAGTTTTCTATGTCGCCGAGAGAGCGGAGACGATAGGATAATTGGATCATGAATCATCGAACCTTTCAAAGAGAGCCTTCGCATGTTCATTGTGGAGGTTCCTAAGGAAATACTGATTTCAGAAAGCAAATTCACGAGGCATGTTTTCTAAAGAGTCAGTGTTTCCGATGGAGAAGCGGGAATCCGTTCCTTTTCGTTTTGCGGCACACCGCCCACCCATCAAAAGGTGAAATTTCGGGGGGGGGTAAACAGTTGTTTGCAAACGCGCATACAGTCTAAAGTTTGAAAGCAGAGATTGGGGATTAGTAGCTAGGTATTAGGGATTAGGGATTAGGGGTGACTAGTGACTGGGATTCTCCGGCATCGTCATCTGAGTGCCCTGTAAATCCTAAACGAAGACGCAAATCCTAAAGCCCAAATTTATACTTTGTTTATATAATGCATTATATCACTCCTCTTTCCGTCTGGGAATAGGTCATAGATAGAAATATAGAAAATAATTAAACTGGCTTGTGGTCGAAAGCAGAGAGGAGTGACTAGTGACTGGTGACTGGTGACTAGTATTGCGTATCTCGATTAAGCGGACTTTCAACCGCCATACAAATGTAGTCAGAATTAGCATCGTAGCGACTTGCTTCCCCCTTCGGGGGAAGTGCCGAAGGCAATAGGGGCATGCCAGCGGTATAGCGTGCTATGTTGAATAGTCCGATGCTATCGATATTCCAACACTTTCATGCAATACCGCTACGTAGCCCCCTCAGCCCTTCGGGCAGCTCCCCCGATGGGGAGCCAAGATATTCCACCACTTCTTACAAAGTCCAGAAGTTAACAAATCGCTATACTAGTGACTGGTGACTGGTGATTAGTCATTTGTCACTGTTCACCAGTCTAGTCATCCCCTGTCCCCTGTGATATGATAGAGAAAAATTTTTACTATGAGAAACAAGGATAAAGGAGGATCTCAGATGGAAGATCCCAATTATGAGCAGACAGATATTTTTGCTTTCATGACGGAGAAGCCGGAAGGGAAGAAGCCAAAGGCGCGCACCAAAAAGGCGTCGCTTCCGGCGGCGAAGAAGCGTGTGAAGGCAGCTGTCTCTGAAGAAGCGTCGCTCTTTGGCGAAAAAATGGCAGAGGAGAAGAAACCGGCTCGCGGGAAGAAGGCTTCTCCGAAAGCGTCTGCCTCTACCGTGAAGGCAGAGACGTCGCCAAAAGCAGCACCGAAAAAAGCAGCAGAGGAGAACGTGAGTGAGCCAGAAAAAGGCAGCTGGCGGGAAAAATTCTGGGAATTCGATATCACTCATCCTTCACAGGATATCAAAGACACGATGAAGGAAGCACTTCTGGCCGAAGGCTTCATGAAGCGCGAGGCAAATAAAGTCTTCAAGGGGCTTTTCTTCAAGGAAAAGATCTTCAATACAAAGAACCAGGCGCTCGAGTATTTGGAAAGCGTCCCGACTTCGTATGCGGTGAAGTACAAGATCGGCATCGAGCCTTCGCCCAAGATGATCGCTCTTGCCAAACGGCTCAAAGAAAAGGAAGAGCGTCTTGCCGCTTATAAGGAGACGCAGAATGAGAAAAAGTTCGCGGGGGACTTCATCACCTGCCCGCACTGCCATTCGCGTGTGAATGCGGACTTCGTAAAGCCGCCGCTCTGTCCGGTGTGCGGCGATGACATGCGCGCAGATACTGCGGTGAAGACCATCCATGCCCTCGAAGAGACGGTGGCAGATCTCAGGAAGCGCTACGAGGATACCGCAAGGAAGTACAACAGCAAATTCACCGGCGGTGAGAAATGGATCATTCGCCTCGTGAATCCGTTCTGGGAAGAGAAGGAATGAGACGAAGGGACTGGGAGACTAAGAGACTGGGAGACGTTAGACATCAGACGTTAGACATCAGACATCAGACATCAGACATCTGACTTCTATCCTCCGGCTTTCGGGCATCGCCCCGTTTCGTCATCCTGAGCGGCGAGAAACATCGTATGTGAGATAACGAATGCCAGAACAGCTGCGACCTGAGCTGAAGGATCTCGGCGAAGCCGCCACCACAACCCTGAAGTTTGAAAGCAGGGATGAGTAGCTAGTGACTTGTGACTGAAATGACACCTTCGGGTATCGCCACCATCTATACTCCGCGGCGCTTCTATATTCTTATGCGCCGCACCGCCCCCGTTGAACCCTCTGAACCTGTTGAACCTGCCGAACCTCTTTCGCATGCAATCAAAGGGCGACCCGTCCTACAGGCTAACCCCGAACCCTGAACCCCATACCTTGAACCTTCCACCCCATTGCTTTATAATAAAGTAGTCGAATTTCATATCACTGACAACGAAGTCCATGGCAAAGTAGTTTTGCTGTGGACTTTTTTCGAAGCGAAAGCTTCAGGAGGGATGACTATGTACAGTATGGCAGCACCCCATGCGAAGGGGAAAAGCGCAGAGGATAATATTTTTGCCGCAAACAACCGCGCGATCGCGCTGGCGGAGAAGATCGGCACAGAGAATGTGGTGAATGCGACCGTCGGATCCATTCTGGATGAAGACGGCAGCCTTGTCGTGCTGGATGTGGTGAAAGAGGCTCTCTCGGCACTGACGCCGAAGGAAATGTGCGCCTATGCACCGATTCAGGGATATCGCGCTTTTCTGGATGACTGCATCGACCAGTGCTTCGGCAAGTCGCGTCCGGAGGGCTACATCGATGCCTGCTCGACGCCGGGCGGCACGGGTGTGTTGCATCATGTGGTACACAATTACTCAGAGGTGGGAGATGAAGTTCTCATTTCCGACTGGCACTGGGGCGCTTATGACAGCCTGATCGATGACAACAACCGCAAGGTGCGGACCTTCTCTCTGCTGACGGAAGACGGTCATTTCCATACGGCTGATTTCAAAGACAAGGTGGAAGACATCCTCTCTCGTCAGGACAATATCGTCATCATCCTGAATGGTATCGCGAACAATCCGACGGGCTACTGCCTCTCGAATGACGAGTGGCAGGCGGCCATCGATGTATTGAAAGAGGCGGTCCGGGATGAAACGAAGAAGGCGATCCTCATCCCGGACGTGGCATACCTTGACTACAGCGGCGAGAAAGAGGAATGCAGAAAGTTCTTCCGCCTCTTCGGCGGCCTTCCGAAGAATATCCTGACGGTCTGTGCCTATACCCTGTCCAAAGGCTTCACCATGTATGGCCAGCGCATGGGTGCGATGATCGGGATTTCCTCGGATAAGGATGTCATCAAAGAATTCGTAGACATCAATCAGTACGCCAGCCGTGCGACCTGGTCGAACTGCAACAGTGCGGCGCAGAATGCGATGATCCGCATTTGCCGCGACGATGAAAAAATCAAAGCGCTCGACGCTGAACGCGCGAAATATTTCCAGCTCATCCAGGATAGAGCGGCGATCTTCATGAAAGAAGCGAAAGAGGAAGGCGTGAAATTCGTCCCCTACATTTCCGGATTCTTCATCACCATCCCGGTCACCAAGTCGCAGGCCGTCTGCGACTATCTGGAAAAGGAGCATGTCTTCATGGTGCCGCTCAAGAAAGGCATCCGCCTCGCCGTCTGCTCCGTCTCCAAACCAAAGATGGCCGGCCTTGCTCACAAGCTCGCCATCGCGATCAAAGAAGCAGGCGCGGAGCAGTGACTGGTGGCTGGTGGCTGGTGACTAGTCACTGGGAGACGTTAGACGGCAGATGAAATCCATGTAGCGGTATGAAAATATTTGTGAGACAATTTCAGACGCGTAGCCCCTTGGAGAAGGGGCGCGCCAAAGGCGCAGGATAGAGTGCCCCGCAGGGGCACCCTTCTACGTAGCGGTCAGCGTTTTCTTAAAGATAAATTCCCATTCGCCGTTTCCTGCTCTACAGAATTCTGCCTCTTCGAGGCAGTCTATCCCCTGCCCTTCGGGCACCCCCTTCTCCAAACCATCACGCCTTGCGGCACCACTGTGAACGAAAACGGATTTCTGCTATCATTAGGGTGGAGAC
>CAKPUX010000086.1 GCA_934193095.1 uncultured Dialister sp.
CGGTAGTTAAGCTCACAAACGCCGAAAGTACTTGGCTGGAAGCGGCCCGGGAGGATAGGAAGCTGCTGATTAACTAAGAAGGATCAATCATGTAAATGGTTGGTCCTTTTTTCTTTGCCTTGAAGTCTCGGTTGGCTGGAATCGCCGGGAGGAACAAGCTGCTGATGAACTAAAAAGGATCAATCATGTAAATGGTTGATCCTTTTTGCTTTGCTTTCATTTGGTTCAGGGTTCAAGGTTCAAGGTTCAAGGTTCAAGGTTCAAGGTTCAGGGCTCTCGTGGCGGCTTCGCCGCCTTTTTTTATTGGGGCGATGCCCGAAAGTGGCATTTAAGTCACCAGTCATTCCTACGATACGAGTAGGCCCTTGGAGAAGGGCCGCGCCGAAGGCGCAGGATGGATATGCCCCGCAGGGGCATCCTTCTACGTAGCGGATAACGTACTATTGGCTGGGATCGTCTCACATGCGTGGCATGAGATCCTTCGGCTCAGTCCCCACTTGTTCCGGCTGGGGCTTTTCACACATAGAGCGTTTTCGTCCGCTCAGGATGACGATACGGGGGAGCGGATGGGCTCTTATCTGGGAGATATGTTGCGTGTTTTGGAACTATCGGTGTTATATACGATACGAGTAGCCCCTTAGAGAAGGGGCGCGCCAAAGGCGCAGGATGGATCCACGAGGCGGTGTGAAAGACTATGTGAGATTACCCATCTTCCACCTGTCATTCCGACCGAAGTGGAGGTATCCTTCCTGCAGATCGGTAAACCGTGGGTGAGGGAAAGGCGAAAAAGGAAGCACCAAGGTGTCGTTTGAGTGAGGGTGCATGTGTGCATATGGCGGCAGTGCAATAAAGATCCCTCGGCTGCGCTCGGGATGACGGTACTTGGGGAGCGGATAGGACAGACATGGTATGAAAGACAGCTGGGATAAGGTTTTCGGTCACTCCTAGGATTGGTTCTTTTTGCTTTGCTTTCATTTGGTTCAGGGTTCAGGGTTCAAGGTTCAGGGTTGAGGTAGCGGCTTCGCCGCCTTTTTTTAGAAGATGTTATTCTCGTATAGTAGCCTTCCCCTCTAGGGGAAGGTGCCCCGCGGGGGCGGATAGGGTGACTATGGTATGAAAGATAGATGGTAGTACAGGGGAAAGCGCGGCGCATTTGTGCTGCATACGAAAGCACCCTATCCACCGCTGACGCGGTCCCCCTTCCCCGATGGGGAAGGCTAAGAGGTGTGACGCTTCGCGTCGATTTTTATAAAGGGCGATGCCCGGATGCCCGAAAGTGGTATTCAAGTCACGGGTTACCAGTCATAACAACGATACGAGTAGGCCCTTGGAGACGGAAGTCCCGCAGAGGGACTTCCGAGTTTGGCCTAATCCAAAGAGGCGCCTAGCCTGCCCATTAAGGCGCCTTCCTGTGTGGCCAAACGGCCCGCGCCAAAGGCGTAGGATGGATCCACGAAGCGGTGTGAAAAACTATGTGAGGTTATCCGTTTTCCACCTGTCATCCCGACCGAAGTGGAGGGATCTTTCTTGCAGACCGGTAAACCGTGGGTGAGGGAAAGACGAAAAAGGAAGCACCAAGGTGTCGTTTGAGTGAGGGTGCATGTGTGCATATGGCGGCAGTGCAATAAAGATCCCTCGGCTTCGCTCGGGATGACGGTACTTGGGGAGCGGATAGGTTCACAAGGGTGGTGTGCCGCCTGTTTAGAAGATGGTATTCTCGTATCGCAGCCTTCCCCTCTAGGGGAAGGTGCCCCGCAGGGGCGGATAGGGTGACTATGGCATGAAAGACAGTTGGGATAAAGTTTCCCAGTCACTAGTCACAAGTCACTCCATAATACGAAGGAAAGGATCAGCTCACATGCGTGGTATGAGATCCTTCGGCTCAGTCCCCACTTATTCTGGCTGTTTTTTTCTCACATAGGGCGTTTCTCTCCGCTCGGGATGACGGTGCTTGGGGAGCGGATGGTCTCACGGGGCGGCGGCATCGCTGCCTTTTTAGAAGAGGGTATTCTCGTATCGACGACCTAATCCCTAGCCACCAATCCCTAGCTACCAGTCGCCAGTCACGCTAACGACAGGATGCGATATTTCCAACATTGTTGGATGGGTGTTTTCTATTTATGCTATAATGAGGAAAAATCTTTGATGGTAAGAAGGGGGCGGTCGCATGGAGGAGCTGCGCGGTGGAGCGGATGTGGTGCTGAAGAAGATCATGCGACAGGCGGCGGCTGAGAGGGCGAGTGATGTCCATATCGAGCCGGGGGCTCCCTTTGTGCGGGTGCGGTTTCGGAAGGACGGGCTGCTTTCGGATCGTTTTTGTCTCTCTTCCTCCATGGCGCCGAATCTTTCGGTGCGCGTGAAGGTCCTTGGGCGGCTGGATGTGGGGGAGAGCCGTTTGCCGCAGGATGGGAGCTGGGCGGAGGAGATCGATGGGGTGCCGTATGATTTCCGCATTTCTGTCCTGCCTTCGATGTATGGGGAGACGATCGTCATCCGTATCCTGTCGGGGCGGGTGAATTTTATCGAGAAGAATGAGCTGGGGATGCGAAGGGAGCAGGAGTCGCTGTTTCGGCGGGCGCTTTCCAAGGGGCAGGGGCTAATCCTCACGACGGGGCCGACGGGCAGCGGAAAGACGTCGACGTTGTATGCGGCGCTGAAGCTCTTGAATCAGGAGACGGTGAGTATCATTTCTATCGAGGATCCGGTGGAGTACCGGCTGCCGGGCGTGACGCAGATCCAGGTGAATGAGCGCTCGGGGCTGTCCTTTGCGCGAGGGCTGCGTTCGCTCGTGCGGCAGGATCCGGATATCGTGATGATTGGGGAAATCCGTGACAGAGAAACGGCGGAGATCGCGATCCATGCCTCGCTCACGGGGCATTTGGTGCTGTCGACGCTCCATACGATGAGCGCGGCCGCTGCGCCGCTTCGTCTGATGGATATGGGCATACCGCCCTATCTTCTTTCCGCGTCGCTGTCGCTGGTGATGGCGCAGCGGCTGACACCGAGGCTTTGTCCTTCCTGCAAAAGGGAAATGGTCTTAACGGAGGATTTCCTGACGTCTCACGGGCTGCCATTGCCCCTTGCGGGGCAGGCGGCTTATGAAGCGGAGGGTTGTGAGGCCTGCCGTCATCGCGGGTTTTCCGGGCGGACGGGGGTCTTTGAGATGATCGCCATCGGAGACAGCGAGAGACGCATCCTGCATCATGATTTCTCGCAGGAGAAGCTGCAGCAGGCGATGCGGAAAGCGGGACAGAAAACGATGGGCGAGTCGGCACTTCTTCTGATGGAAGAGGGGGAGATCTCGCCGGAGTCGGCGGCGGTCATTCTGGCCGGGGAGGCATGAGATGGATATAGAGAAACTGCTGGCAGCGAATCCTGCCATGACGGATATTCACTTGACCGAGGGGCTGCCTCTTATGATCCGTGTCTATGGGGCATTGAAGAAGATGAAGGAGATCGCGGAGCCTCAGCTCTTTGCAGAGCTCATCTCTTCCTATGTGCCTGAGGATAGGCAGGCGGCGTATCAGCGGACAGGAAGCGCGGACAGTGCGTTTTCTTTGGGAAATATCCGCTGCCGTCTGCATCTGTATCGCAGCGGCGGTTTGGCATCGGCGGCGATCCGCATCCTGCCGGAGCTTTCTTTGCTCGGCGCGGATCCCGACAGGACGTGGCTGGAGAAGGTATCGCAGCTTTCGCACGGGCTTGTCCTCATCACGGGTTCTTCGGGAAGCGGCAAGAGTACGACGATGGCGCGCATTCTTTCGCTGATCAGCCAGAAGAGGGCCTGCCATGTGGTGACGTTGGAGGATCCGGTGGAGTACGTGATCCCTATGGAGAAGGCGCTCATCCATCAGCGGGAGATCGGGCGTGATGTGGTGGATTTTCCGCAGGGCATCCGTGATGCGCTGAGAGAGGATCCCGATGTCATCGCGCTGGGAGAGATGCGGGACAGCGAGACGATCTCTGCGGCGCTGACAGCGGCAGAGACGGGTCATCTGGTGCTGGGGACGCTGCACACGACGCGCGCGAAGGATGTGCCTGCCCGCATCATCCATGCGTTCCCTGCCGATCGGCAGGAGGAGATCCGCAGTCTTCTTGCGGCGAATCTCGTGACGGTTTCTTCGCAGATGCTCTATCGCAGCGGCAAGGAGACGTGGCTCCTGCGGGAAATCCTGACGAATGTGCCGGCGGTCGCGCACTTGATCCGCGAGGGCAAGGAGGAGCAGATCCCGTCGTATATGGAAATGGGACTTTCGCAGATGCGGACGATGAAGCAGGCGATGTATGCCATGAAGGGGATCAACGAACGGGAAAGGGAACGGCTGCTGAAGAGTTTGGAATAAAGTGAATGGTTGGTATTGGGGTTAGCCCCTGGGGCGCATCGCCCCTTGATGGCTAATGAAAACCTCGATTGAATGAGAAATTAGAAATGAGAAATGAGAAATGCGAAATGGTGGTGCGGCGCATAAAAGTATGGAGGCGCCGCGGAGGTTTGAAACTAGCGGTTTTCTCGTATCGAAAACCTAATCCCTAGCTACTCATCCTTAGCTACCAGTTACTAGTCACCAGTCACTAGTCACCAGTCACCAACAATAGAAAAGGGTCATTCATGAAACAATTTCACTATAAAGTCTATGACGAAGAGGGCGGGATCCATGAAGGAAGCCTTGCGGCAAAGACGAAGCGGGAAGCGGCGGAAACACTCTTCTCTGAAGGACTGTCGGTCATCCGCCTCTCAGAGAAGAAAGAGTCGCGCCATTTCTTTCGCGGGCGGCCTTTTGGAAGCCGTCGCTCCCTATCCCTTCTGGCATCGTCGTGGGCGGCGCTCCTTTCCGCAGGGCTGACGGTGACGGAGGCGCTCTCGCTTCTGGCGTCGAAAGAAAGACCGCAGGAGAGGAAGATCCTCCTCACTGCGAGAGAGCGGATCGCGAGCGGGCATTCTCTATCGGAGAGTTTTGCGGCGGGCGGCTGGTGTCCGTCTTTTTTTATTTCTCTGCTGGAAGTGGGAGAAATGACGGGGACACTGCCGTCAGCCCTGACACACATCGCGCTGTACTATGAGAAAGAGGATCTGTTCCGGCGGCGGCTCTC
>CAKPUX010000087.1 GCA_934193095.1 uncultured Dialister sp.
TGTACAATGTATGGTTCGCCTTCTTCAATCTCATCCCCGTACCGCCGCTCGATGGCTCGAAGATCGTCTCTACCATGCTGCCCGGAGAACTCGCCTGGAAATTTGAAAACTTCAATGCGCGTTACGGCTTCGTCATCCTGATGCTCATCGTCTTCTCCGGCTGGGTGAACCGTGTCATCGGACCGCTTGCCAATGGCTATGTGAATCTCTGCTATGCGGCGCTACGTGTGGTATTTTGAATAGCGCTTAGCATTTCTGAATATGGGTCAATAGAGCGGTGAAACATTTGCGCTAAAAGTGAGGAGTGAGGAATTAGGAGTGAGGAGTGGCGGAAGGGGCGCACAAATTATATAGCGCCCCAATACCCCTTTTTATATTTCCATTTATGCGCTACTTATATAAAATTTCACGGCGCTTCCAAATTTTGTGCGCCGTACCTACACTCCTAACTCCTCATTCCTAACTCCTAACTATATCCGACATATTGCCTAGTGTTCCCCCTGACCCCTTTTTCCATTTTTCCAAAGGATTTCCCATGACCATTACCTGGCTCATTTTTGAAACGCTCGGCACCATCGCCTTTGCCTTTTCCGGCACTGTGGTGGGACTGTCGCGGCGTATGGATATTTTCGGCATCACCGTGCTCGCTGTCATGACCGGCGTAGGCGGCGGGATGGTGCGTGACGTTCTTTGCGGCATCACGCCGCCGTCGGTACTTCGCAGTCCCAACGGGCTCTTCGTCTCCATCATCACGGCACTCATCATTTCTTTTCTCTACCCGGTCTATCGCGTATCGAAGGAGAATGAGCGCTACATCACGTTCATGTACAATATCTCGGATACGGTGGGTCTTGCGGCCTTCACAGTGACGGGAGCACTGACGGCATTTTATCAGTACCCCGATTCGTATCGTTTTCTTCTGCCGACCATGCTGGGGCTTATCACCGCGGTCGGCGGCGGTATGCTGCGGGATATGATGGCGCGGCGCATGCCTGTCGTGCTGTACATGGATGTATACGCCATCGCCTCCATCGCAGGCGGTCTTGTCCTCTGCTGCCTGCGCCATTTTACAACGCTGGAGCTCTCCGTGTCCTCTTGGATCGCTTTTTCCTGTGTGACACTTCTTCGCTTCTGCGCGATTCATTTCCACTGGCAGCTCTATCATCCGCATAGAAAGAGGAGAAGGCAGTGACTGGTGGCTGGTGACTGGTAGCTAGGGATTAGGGATTGGGGATTAGGAGTGACTGGTGACTCGTGACTGGTGACTAAATACCACCTTCGGGCATCGCCATAATTTATACTTCGCGGCGCTTCCATAGTTTTATGCGCCGCCCCACCCCCGTTGAACCCTCTGAACCTGTTGAACCCGCTGAACCTCTTTCGCACGTAATCAAAGGGCAGCACGCCCAAGGGGCTAATCCTGAATCCTGAACCCTGAACCTTGAACCCACAACTCTCATTTAAGAAAGGAGTCCTCTCATGGATCAGAAACGTATCATTGATGAATTTAAAGAACTGGTTTCCATCGAGGTCCACTCGCGTGACGAGCGGGCGATCGCTGATGTGCTGAAGGAGAAGCTTACGGCGCTCGGCCTCACCGTGACGGAAGACAAAGCAGGCGAGGTGCTCGGAGGCAATACGGGCAATGTCTATGCACAGCTTCCCGGAAATGCGGATGGCGAGCCGGTGCTGTTCTCTGCCCACATGGACCGTGTAGGAAATCACGGGCACATTGTTCCCATAGTGCAGGAAGCAGAAGGGAAGATCGTCTCAGACGGGACATCGATCCTGGCCGGTGATGACATCGGTGGCGTCACGGCGATCCTTGCGATGCTTCGAGAGGTGAAAGAGAAGCAGATCCCGCATGGCTTGATCGAAGTAGCCTTCTCTGTGTGCGAGGAAACGGGCGTCGAAGGTTCGCGTCAGTATGATTTTTCCCAGTTCCAGTCGAAGAGTGCTTTCGTCTATGACGCCTCCGGCAAGGCGGGAACCATCGTCCTGGCTGCTCCGAGCAAGGGGCGTGTCACGATCCGCGTGCATGGCGTGACGGCGCATGCGGGCAATGAACCGGAAAAAGGGCTGAATGCGCTGAAGGTGGCAGCGGATCTCATCCTGCAGCTTCCCGATGGCCGCCTTTCGCCGGTATCGACCGCGAATTTCTCCATCATCGAGGCGGGGAGTGCGACCAATGTTGTCTGCGACCTCGTGACGATCACCGGCGAGCAGAGAAGCCGCGATGCGAAGGAGTATCAGCAGATCTCTGCCGATATTCAGGCGGCGGCAGACAAGATCTCCGAGAAATACCATACGAAGATCGAGGTCGAGCTGCACACGCTTTACCATGCCTTCAAGCTGGAGGAGACCGCGCGCCCCTGTGTGCTGGCCAAAGAGGCGGCAGAGGCAGTCGGGGCAGCGCCCTTCTTCAAGGAAGGGGGCGGCGGCATGGATGCGAACCATTTCAATGAACACGGCATCGCCGCTGTCGGGATCGGTACAGGAAATTTCAAATGTCACACCAGTGAGGAATATCAGGTGATCGAAGGCCTTGTGAAATGCGCCAAGCAGGCGGTGGAAATCGTGAAGCTCGCAGCGAATAAATAATTAGGAATTAGGAATTAGGAATGGTGGTGTATTCCGTCATTCTGAGCGGAGGAAAATGTCGTATGTGGGGAAGAGGTCTGCCAGAACGGTGAGAGCTGAGTCGAAGAATCTCGTCGCGCTATTCTCTCCTCCAACAAAAAAGCGTAAGTGATTTCGTTTGACGATTTCACTTACGCTTTTTTGTTTTGTGACTAGTGACTAGTGACTGGTGACTGGTATTTCCTATTTCCTATTTCCTATTTCCTAATCCCTAGTCACTAGCAACTATTTATCCAAAGATCACGAAGTTTGCGACGACGATGAGGATGCAGGAGACAGCCATCGGGATCGCGGTGCGTTTCACAAGGTCAAAGGGGCTGATGCCGGCCATGCCGGAGGCCACGATGATGACACCGGTGATCGGAGAGATGGCGCGCGCGGAGCTCGCGATGAGGTGCATCGGGAGGATCATGAAGGAGGCTGCGACGCCAGTCTTGGCCGCGATGGCCGGGACGAGATTCGCAAAGGCAAAGAAGGGAGCATTGCCGCTGCCCATGAGGATGGCGCAGACAGCGATGATACCGATCATGACAAGTGTCAGGCCGGATGCGCCGAAGCCGGTGGTCTGAGCGCCCTGGATCATGGCATCGATGGAGCCTGTGGAGGTGAGGCCTTTCGCGAAGAATTCGCCGGCGATGACGATGGTGATGACATTGGCGAGCTGCCTGCCCATGCCATCGAAGAAGATCTGGATTTCAGAGAAAGTTTCCTTCAGATCTCTTGTGCGGAAGAACTGGGCGATCATGCCGATGGCGGTCCCCATGAGCATCGCCATGATGATGTTCATCTTGATGCCGGGGAGGCAGAGCGGCGAGAAGATGAGGATGAGAGCGAGAGGAATGATCGGAAGGATGGCATAGATTTTCGGCGGATGGGAAAGCGCGGCTTTCTTTTCATCCTCGGTCTCGATATTGACAGAGACTTCTTCTGGATCCAGAGCGCGGACGATGTGTCCATCGCGTTTATCCATGATTTTCTGCGTGAGGTAGTGGGCGATAGCGACACAGGGGATGACAGCGCAGGCGATCGGGATCTGGAAGGTGTGCCAGTAGATGACGGGGTCGAAGCCTGCGATCTCAGCGGCAAAGATGGTGCCGGTGTCGGATGGGCTCCAGTCCAGGCAGAGCGTGGTCGCGATGGCTGCGGTCGCGGAAATGCGGGAGACGCCGAGTGCGACGAGGATCGGGAACATGGTCACCATGAGGAGCATGGCCAGGCCGGAGGCGCTATTGATGGCCAGCCCCAAGAACATGCCGAGTACCCAGCAGGCGCTCATGACGATGTAGGGCGATTTCAGAAGCATCAGCGGGCGGATGGTGAGGGAAACCAGCGCATTGCTCGCGCCGATCTTATCCATGTAGCGTGCAAAGCCGCCGACAGCCATGATGTTGAGGCCGAGGCCGGAGAGGCGGTTCGCAAAGAGGGTACGAATGAGCTCGAAAATATCGAAGCTCCACATGCCGGTACTCTTTCCGGCGGGAAGGATCGTACCCCAGCTCATGATCATCGAGCCTGCGAGCAGAAGACCGCCTGCTACGAAAAGGACAGTCTGCGGCTTGTACTTCTTCAAAATGAGCCAAGCCGCCCATACGACAATGAGTGCAGTAAATAGCAGGTTCATAAAAGTCTCCTTTCATACCATACACATTATAGAATACATGCTTATATATCTATTTTATTATATATTGACCAAATGCGCTATTATAAAAATGATTTATTAAGGGGTAAGAAAGGGGTCATGGTTAGGCTCGGGGGCGGCTCGTCCTTTGATTCCGTTTGAAAGGCTCGTTTGAATGAGAAATTAGAAATGAGAAATGCGAAATGGTGGTGGCGGCGCATAAAAATTAGAAGCGCCGCGGAATTTTGATAGCGCTTCGCGCCGTCGTCATCTCGAGCGAAGCCGAGAGATCTTCTTTGCAGAACGGTCAGCGGGCTAAGGAAACGCTGATTCAATCGCAGAGTCAGATTCTACAAGCATTTTTATACATAGCTTCGTCATAGCCTTCCTTACATAGTAAAACTCCGCGGCGCTTAGATCCTTCGACTCAGTTCTCATGCTTCAGATAAGCCATTTTTTAACATACGACGTTTTTCTCCGCTCAGGATGACGAAATGCACTGCCACCCCCCGCTAAACCCTCTGAACCTGTAGAACCTGCGCTCCCTCTTTCATCCCCAATCAAGGGACTGCACGCCCCATGAGCTAACCCTGCCCCCTGAAGTTTGAAAGCAGGGAGGAGTGGCTAGAGACTAGGGATAAGACTAGGAGACATCAGACATCTGACTGCTATCCTCCGATCTTAGGGCATCGCCCCATATATATTCGCGGCGAAGCCGCCACGCGAGCCTTGAGTCCTAGTTACCAGTCAACGCACTCCACTTTTCTCCCTCCTTCCTTTGGAAGGAGGTGCCCCGAAGGGGCGGAGGTTGG
>CAKPUX010000088.1 GCA_934193095.1 uncultured Dialister sp.
GCAGCTTGCTACTGACTGTGAACTTATGACCGCATTTAATGGCAAACGCCTATTTGGACTTTTTCAGCGGCCTCTCCCTTGGAAGGGGCTGCCGAGCGCAGCGAGGCGGGGTTGGCTTTCTTTTGGGGCGGCGAAGCTGCCGCTAAAAGTTTGAAGAAAGGGATTAGGGATTAGGAGCTGCGAGTGACTAGTCGCCAGCCACCAATCCCCTGATTTCCTTGGCATACTTGGAAAGCTGCCTTTGGATCCGTTGTTTCTTTCTTGTGATGGACGGGAGGCTGTCGCCGGTGCGGGTGGAGATTTCTATGGGCGTCAGTCCCTGCATCCAAAGGAGGAATACGGGCTTCTGTTTCTCTGTGAGACGGGCGAGGCGGGCGACTTCTTCGAGCGTGTCCTTCGCCTCGCCGTAGTCGTCAAGGGAAGTGCCTTCGGCCTGGTCTTCGAGGGTGAGCTCTTCGCGGTCTTCGCGTGTCATTTCCTTGCGGATGCGGTTCATCCGATACCACCTGAGCCGGGGCGTGATGTAGCCGGCAAAGCTCGGATTCTTCTTCGGGTCGTAGCAGGCGGTCTGTTCTAAAAAATGAAGGATGAGCTCCTGCTCGAGGTCTTCGTAGGAAAGGCCTTGGCAGAAGTTCCGCCGGATGCTTCGGATGAGGGGCTGGTACTGCTTCAGCAGGGCTTCGGCGGCGTCTTTGTCCCCGTGCTGCCAGGCGAGTGCCCGGCAGATGTCTTTCTGATTCTGTTTTTCGTCGAACATGTGCATTCTCTTTCCGGAGCGCGCTCTCTTTTGTATTTCCGGATGTATTCAGAATAGCAGAACATCTATTCTCTTTCCAATCGCCTTCGATGGCTGTAAGCGTCGCATCACGGCATAAGAGATCCGCATAAGCAGAATAGGCGTTCTCTTTATGCGTATGAAGCCGAAATACATGTTCGGGTATGTGGAGCTGTTTTTTGGCACAGGGATGATGCTATAATATAATACGTATAAAGGAGGTCTTTATCATGAACCATCCATTTCCACTGAATGAAAAAGAGACAGCGCTGCTCCGCCGGGAAGAGGAACGGCGTGGTATCACGCTCGTCGAATGCCCAAGAAATCCGGCGTATAATATGTGCTTTGCCTGCGGGACGGAGAATCCCATCGGTCTGCACCTGCATTTCTTTAAGCTGCCACAGGGATGCCTCTCCTTCTTCACGCCCTCGCGCGAGCATCAGAGCTACAATGACCGCATGCATGGCGGCCTCATCATGACGCTGATGGATGAGGTGATGGGGAATTATCTCTTCCTGAAAGACGGTATCCCTGCCTATACAGGCAAAATGGAGAGCCGTTTCCGTCATCCGATCCTCATCGGAGAGACGGTCCTCATCACCTGCGAGGAGGTCCGCCGGAAAGGGCATCTCATCGTCATGAGCGCGAAGATCACAAAAGAAGATGGGACAATCGCTGCCGAGGCGACGTCGCATATGATGCTGGGGATGAAGGAGTGACTGGTGACTGGTGACTGGTGACTGGTGACTGGTGACTAGTATTGCGATTTGTCAACTTCTGAACTTAGTAAGAAGTGAGAAGTGCTGGAAGGGGCACACAATTCATATAGTGCCCCAATACCCCTCATTATATAAAACAGTTTATCCATCATTTATATAAAACTCCGCGGCGCTTCCTAATTTGATGCGCCGCACCTTCACTCCTCACTCCTAACTCCTAACTTTAATCAGCGTTTCTTTAAATGCCCGTTATTCAGAAAACACAATACCAGTCACCTAAAAGGAGGATGCCATGAACAAACGAATGCTTGTCGATACCTCGATGCTCTTTGCTTTTCTCCTGCTGCTGGACTACCGCTACGTCCACAATTTCGGTCACGAGATGTTAGCCCTTGTCTTTACCGCGCTCTTTCTTCTCCATACGATCTGGAATGCGAGGTGGTACCGTGCCCTCTTTCGTGGACGCTGGCCCAAGCAGCGCATCGTCATGACCGGTATCGATCTGCTTCTGCTCTTCCTTTTCCTGGGCGTCATGCTGACGGGGCTCTCCTTCTCGCACACGATGCCGATTTTCAATATCCACCCGCCGCTCTGGGTGCATCGACTGCACCGCATCTTCGGTTTTCTGATGCTCTTTGTGATGGGACTCCATCTCGGCATCCACTGGCAGGGGATCTGGGCGAAAATGAAACGGGCGATGCACATCCCGCATACGGCGCTGGCATCCTTTATGAGCCACGCCGCAGCGCTCCTTCTTGCGGCAGCAGGGGTGTACAGCTCTTTCCTCTATGCGCTGGGCAGCCGTCTGCTGCTCCTTCCTGTGCGCTCGCTCACGCGGCCGCCTACGACGCTTTGCCTTTTCCTTGCCTGTCATCTGTCGATCGTGATCCTCTATACGGTCATCGGGTACTATGGATGGAAATGGGCGAGCAGAAGATAAAAGAACCTGCTATCATCGCCAGTCTAAAACTCACGAACCTTTTCCGGCTCGTGAGTTTTTTGATTGCCCTCATTCTTAATCTGGCGTTCTCTAGTCCGCGAACAGATTATCGCGTATGCTTATAGAGGAAGGAGGAAAAATGAATCACAGCTATCTCTGCATCGACCTCAAGAGCTACTACGCGTCTGTCGAGTGCGTGGACCGCGGGCTGGATCCCTTCACGGCGAATCTGGTCGTCGCGGATCCGGCGCGGGGAATGGGCGCGCTCTGCCTCGCCGTCAGCCCTGCACTGAAAGCCCTCGGCGTCCGAAATCGCTGCCGCCTCTTCGAGATCCCGCGCGATATCCCCTACCTCATCGCACCGCCGCGGATGCAGCACTACATGGACGTTTCTACCGAGATTTACAAGATCTATCTGAAATTTCTCGCACCGGAGGACATCTTTCCCTACTCCATCGATGAGTGCTTCATGGATGTCACGCCCTACCTTGCCATGTACGCCAAGACGCCCGCAGAAATGGCGATCTCCCTCATGAATCAGGTCTACCAAAGGACCGGCATCTGCGCGACCGCCGGCGTGGGGACGAATCTCTTCCTCGCCAAGATCGCAATGGATATCCTTGCCAAGCATGTCCCCTCTCGCATCGGCGTCCTGGACGAGACAGCCTTTCGGGAAATCATGTGGCATCACCGTCCCATCACCGACATCTGGCAGATCGCAGGCGGCACCGCGCGCCGTCTTGCCAAGATCGGTGTCTACGACCTATATGGCATCACGCGCATCCCTGAGGCGACGCTCTATCGCCTCTTCGGCAAAAATGCCGCCGCGCTCATCGACCATGCCTGGGGCCGTGAGCCCTGCACGCTGTCCGATATCCGTACCTATTCACCGAGATCCCGCTCGATCTCTGCCGGACAGATCCTCTTCGAGAACTACACCAGCGAAGACGCCCGCATCCTTCTCCATGAAATGGCAGAGACACTGATCCAAGAACTTCTGGAAAAAGAGCTGGTCACAAGGGAGATCAGCCTTCGCATCGGCTACGCAGGAGAAGAGCGCGCCTCCTCCGGCGGAAGCCGCCGCCTGCCCAGCTGGACCGACATCCCCAGCCGCCTCCAGCATGCGTTCTCTGCGCTCTATGAAGCGAAAGTCCGCCGGGAGATCCCCATCCGCTCGCTGAACCTCAGCCTGGGGCGCCTCGCGCCCGCCAGCGAAGGCTATGAGGAGACGAGCCTTTTCGGCGATGCCAAAGCCGAGGCGAAAGAGCGCGCCATCGAGAAGGTCATGATCGAGATCAAAAAAAAGCATGGCAAAAATGCCATGCTTCGTGGGATCGACTATATGCCCAAGGCGACGCTGCGCCTCAGAAATACACTGATAGGAGGTCACCATGCCTGATAGAAAAAGAGCCGCGCAGTTCATGCCGTTCAACGGCCTGCGCGGCTACGCCGAACAAGTGACGGCCGCCCAAATCCAGCGAGCCGCCCGAAGAGAAATCACCGAAGACCGCGCCCGCGCCCTGAACGACGCCCTGCTCGAGCTCGATAAGGGCGACACCGTCGCCATCACCTATTTTACAGGAAATGGCTACGCCCGTACCCGCACCACCATCGTCGAAGTCGATCCCGTCTATCGGAGACTTCGTACAGAAGACGGCATCATCCGCTTCAAGGATCTGTGGGATGTGGTGTGCGAGTGAACGGAACAGTTCAAGCTGTACAAGGCTCTGTCAACAATGGCGGCGGAGCCTCTCGCTATTTCCCGATCAGGCACCATGCAAGCTGCGAGCGAGCCGCCCATGGATCTCTCCGCTAAGCAGTCTGTCTCCATCAAAGAGATGCCCTCCGATATCCAGCTGATCGGTATACTGCCAGAGGAAGGCTTCGGGAAAGTCGCAGGTGCTTCCCCACTGCGCGCACCAGAGAGGCCAGCCGGAAGCTCTCTCCGGACAAATCATCCGCGTCAGCCAGTCATAGCTGGCATAGACCCCGGCGGGATAGCCCGCACTCTTCAAAAAATCCACATACGCACCGCACATCGCCGTGATGCGCGAAGGCTCCACGAGCCCCCGCGCCGCCTTCCAGCCGTCCGCATCTTCCATGTCATACCAGACACCAAGCGGCAGCTTTTCCGGGGAAAGTCCGCAGTCTGCGAGGACATGCACGGTGAACCAGGCCTCATCCTCCGCCGCCTTTGGCGTATCCGCGTAGCTGTAGTAGTAGACTCCGACCGACAGCCCGGCGGCGAGTGCGCCATTGATATGCTCATAAAAGAGACGGTCCAGATGCCCTCGACCCCAGCCGAGACGAATGATGGCGAAGGCGATCCCCGCCCGGCGAATCTCCTCCCAGTCGATCTCCCCATTGTGTTCCGATACATCGATGCCTGTGTTGTACATATTTTTCTCCTTTTTAATACTAATAGTGACTGGTGACTAGTGACTTGTGACTAGTATTGCGTATCTCGATTAAGCGGACTTTCAATCGCCATACAAATGTAGTCAGAATTAGCGTCGTAGCGACTT
>CAKPUX010000089.1 GCA_934193095.1 uncultured Dialister sp.
TTTCTTCCATTTTACAAAAGCATTTCCCTATTGTAAATGCACGGCGGCGAGATTTGTTATATAATGACTGTAATATGCAGCGAACCGTCCTACCTTCTTCCTTGGGAAGGGGGGATGACTGAAGGGAAGGGGGGGCCGAGAGGGAAACGCTGATTCAATCGGACAACGATGGAATCAGTAGCTCCCCAGGCGGATTTTTACTTCATGCGGGAGCCAACCCCGACTCGCTTCGCTCGTCAGCCCCTTCCAAAGGAAGGGGCTGGAGAAACACTGTCGAATCCGCTCAACCGGTAGAATGTATTAACTATGGAACATTATCGCAACTATTCTGATTTCTTGAAACAAAAATACGGCGAGAAGGTCTACAAGATCCCGATCTCGCTCCCCGTGACCTGTCCGAACCGCGATGGTACGCTGTCAAAAGCGCCCTGCATCTTCTGTGGATCGATCGGTGCTGACTATGAGACGAAGGCGGTCGGCATGAAGATCACCCGCCAGCTTGACCGGAGCATCGCGCATGTGGGGCCGAAGTACAAGGCGAAGAAATTCATTGCCTATTTCCTGAATTTCACAAATACCTACGCGCCGCCCTGCGATTTCGGGCGCTGGATGGAGGAAGCCATGCAGCATCCCGATGTGGTGGGAGTCGACGTTTCGACGCGTCCGGACTGCATTCACGAGCGCTACCTTGACATCCTGAAAGAGCTTTCAGATACCTATGGCAAGGATGTGACGATCGAGCTGGGGCTGCAGAGCAGCAATGCCCATACCCTCGAGAAGATCGGCCGATGTCACGGTGTCGCGGAATACGTAGATGCCTCGCTCCGCATCGCTCGCTATGGCTTCGGGCAATGTACGCATGTCATCGCAGATCTTCCATGGGATGACCGGATAGACGTCATCGAGACGGCAAAGCTCATCTCCGTCCTCCCCGTGACAGAGGTGAAGCTGCACTCCTTATATATCGTGAAGGATACGGCGCTCGCGCATATGTATGAAGCCGGCGAGGTCACGCTCTCTTCGATGGAGGAATACATGGAGCGCGTCATTCTATTCCTTTCCTATCTCCGGCCTGACATCGTCATCCAGCGTATCGTCGGCCGCGCCTCGGGCGGGAATACCCTCACCGTCAATGGCGGCTCTCCGTGGTGGGACGTCAAGAAAAGGATCGACGCCCTGATGGAAGAGCGCGGTATCATGCAGGGCGCGTGCTGCGACTATATCGACGGAAAGGCCGTGCGGAGATTTGTGCGGTGAGACATAAGAAATGGTATTGGTACACGAAAGGAACTTCATGGCAGAAAAAACAGAACAGATCATGGTGAATGATCGCGAGGAGGCCGGCGCGCTTTTGGAGCGGGACAGCTCATACCTTGCCATCATCGGCGAGCATTACGGCGCAGACATCTTTGCCCGCGGCAATCTCATTCGGCTCAAGGGCGAGGAAGCGGCAGTCGATCAGAGTATGCGCGTGATCGGAAGACTGCGGCGGATGATCCGTCAGCGGATCCGCCTCTCTGCGCGGCAGGTCAGGATGGTGATGTCCCTCTTGGATGAAGGCAAAGAGCAGCTGCTCGAAGACATGGAAGACGACATCATCAATTTCACCAAGCAGGGCGCACCGCTTCGCCCCCGGACTGTGGGACAGAAGATCTACGTCGATACCATCCGTCACCATTCCATCACCTTCGGCATCGGCCCCGCGGGGACTGGCAAGACCTATCTGGCTGTCGCACTCGCCGCCTTTGCGCTCAGAAATCATGACGTGCAGCGCATCATTCTCGTCCGTCCGGCGGTCGAAGCCGGTGAGAAGCTGGGCTTCCTTCCCGGTGATCTGCAGGAAAAGGTCAATCCGTACCTTCGTCCTCTCTTTGACGGACTGCTGGATATGTTCGGCCCGGAAGACTTCATGCGGCTGCAGCAGAAGGGCCAGATCGAAGTCGCGCCTCTCGCCTACATGCGCGGACGCACGCTCGAGAAATCCTTCATCATCCTTGATGAAGCGCAGAATACCACCATCGAGCAGATCAAAATGTTCCTGACACGTCTTGGACACCGATCGAAGATGGTCATCAATGGCGATACCACGCAGATCGATCTTCCCCCTCATGTCAAGAGCGGCCTCATCGATGCCGAGCGCGTGCTGAAGCATGTGAAAGACATCGGGCACGTCTATTTCAATGAAGACGATGTCGTCAGACACGATCTTGTGGCGGCGATCATTCATGCCTACGAAGAAGATGCGAAGAAAAAGAGCAGCTGGTGACTAGTGACTAGTAGCTAGGGATTAGTGGCTAGGGATTAGGTTTCCGATACGAGAAAACCGCTAGTCTCAAACCTCTGCGGCGCTTCTGATTTTTATGCGCCGCACCACCATTTCGCATTTCTAATTTCTCATTCAAGCAGAGCTTTCATTCGCAATCAAGGAACACTCCGCCCCATGGGCTAATCCTGAACCTTGAAAGCGGGGATGAGTAGCTCGGGATGAGTGGCTAGGGATTAGGGGTGCCGAGTGACTAGTGACTTGTAACTTGTAACTTGTAATTTGAATACTACCTTCGGGCATCGCCCATCTTTATTTGCGGCGAAGCCGCCACCACAACCCTGAACCTTGAACCTTGAACCTTGAACCCACGACTTTCCATTCGAAAATCCATGATCTCGGAGGTGTTACCATGGAAATCACGATCAATTACAGTGATATGAAATTTTACGACGAAAATTACGAAAAGCTGATCCACACCGTCCTCACCAAGGGCGCAGAGCTGCAGAAGGTGCCGGAAGAGGCAGAGATCAGCGTCCTCATCTGTGATGCGGATACCATCCATGAGCTGAATCGCGACTACCGCAATGTCGATGCACCGACCGATGTCCTCTCCTTTGCACTGAATGAAGGGGAGGAGGACATTCCGGAGGAAGAAACAGAGCTGGGAGACATTGTCATCAATCTGGATCGTGCCATCCAGCAGGCCAAAGAATTCGGACACAGCACGGAACGCGAAGTGGCTTACCTCTCCGTTCACGGCTTCCTTCACATTCTTGGCTATGACCATTATGACCCCGAAGAAAAGAAAGCCATGCGAAAGGCGGAAGAAGATATCCTCTCCGCCTGCGGCATCACCCGCATGATGACCGAAGGGGAGATCGAAAGGGAAGAAGCGGGGGTTAGTGACTAGTGACTAGTGACTGGGAGCTAGGGATTGGTGGCTAGGGATTAGGTGGGCGATACGAGAATACCGTCATCTAAAATAGCGGCGAAGCCGCCACCTTCACTCCTAACTCCTAACTCCTAACTCCTCATTTGAGCAAAGATTTCATCCGCAATCAAAGGGCAGCACGCCCCGTGGGCTAACCCTGAAGTTTGAAGTTTGAAAGCAGGGATGAGTAGCTAGGGATTAGGGATTGAGGATTAGGAGTGACTAGTGACTGGTGACTTGAATACAGCTTTTGGGCATCGCCCTATTTATACTCCGCGGCGCCTTCATATTTTTATGCGCCGCACCACCATTTCGCATTTCTCATTTCTAATTTCTCATTCAATTGAAGATTTTAAGCGTAATCAAGGGGCAGCACGCCCCGTGGTCTAACCTTGAACCCTGCCATCTTTATTTAGGAGACTCTATGAATAACGAAACCAAATTTCACTCCGGCTTTGTCGCTCTTGTCGGGCGGCCGAATGTCGGTAAATCCACACTTATGAATGCCCTTCTGGGGGAAAAGATTTCCATCGTGTCTGCTCACGCACAGACGACCAGAAATAAGATCACCGGCGTATGGAACGGCGAGAATTCCCAGGTGGTCTTTCTGGACACCCCCGGCATGCACAAGCCGCAGAGCAAGCTCGGCGAAGTGATCCGTCAGAATACCATGGACGCTTTGGACGAGGTCGACCTCATCGTATTCCTCTGCGCCGTGAACGATCCTCTGGGCGCGGGCGACCGCTACATCATTTCCCTCCTGAAGGACCGCAAGGTGCCGGTCATCCTTGCGCTGTCGAAAACGGACCTGATCTCCAAGGACGAGCTCTTGAAGAAGCTCGTGCAGTACGATAAGATCTACAAGTTTGCCGAGATCGTCCCGCTCTCTGCCAAGACGGGAGAGAATCTGGATGTCCTCATGAAGATGGTGGAAAAGTACCTGCCCGAAGGCCCGAAGTACTTCCCCGATGACATGGTGACCGACCAGCCGGAGAGAAACATCGTGCAGGAGATCGTCCGTGAAAAGCTCCTGACGCGCACACGCGATGAAGTGCCGCACGCCATCGGCGTCTTCACAGAAGAATTCCATGAACGTGAAAATGGCAAGGTCTACATCCGCTGCACGATCTACGTCGAGCGTGATTCGCAGAAACGCATCATCATCGGCAAGAAGGGGACCGTCCTCAAAGAAGCAGGACAGGAAGCCCGCGAAGAGATCCAAAGTCTCATCGGCGCTCCCGTTTTCCTCGACCTCTGGGTCAAGGTCAGCAAGGACTGGAAGAACAAGGACTATATCCTAAGGGAGCTTGGGTATAAGGAACACAGGTAGCGGCTGGTAACTAGGGATTAGGGATTAGTGGCTAGGGATTAGGAGCCTCGAGTGACTGGTGACTAGGAGACTAGGAGACATCAGACTCTCGTATCGTCATTGAAAGCGTTGCCGAGAAATCTTTCTTGCAGACCGCTAAACGAAGGATGTGTGACAGCAGAAATACGTAGCACC
>CAKPUX010000090.1 GCA_934193095.1 uncultured Dialister sp.
ATTAGGAATGAGGAATGAGGAATGAAGGTGCGACGCATAAAATTTAGAAGCGTCGCGAGTATAAAACCGGGCGATGCAAAAAGCAATGGATATTTTCTTAAGGAAGCACTGATTAAATCGTTATCAGATTTTACTCTTGAAGTTTTATACATGGCGAGAAATCAGTATTTCTTTAAAACTTCGGTGCCTTCATATGATGATGCGCCGTACCACCATTCCTAATTCCTCATTCCTCATTCCTAATTATAAAAAGAGCCGCACTCCAAAAGGAATGCGGCTCTTTGCATATAGCCATAAAAAAGGCATCCCAAAAGGATGCAGCTCTTGTGCATTCGTCTCGGTCAGTGACAATCCAAGCGATCATTGTTGTGCGGCGTCAGGGCTTTTTCGGATACAGCTCACAGGGATACTGCTCCGCCCTTTCTCTACGACCAAAAGAATACTCTATAAGAACGGGCTTGTCAAGGAAATTTATGAGGGGAATATAGTGACTAGGGACTGGGGACTAGTGACTGGGGACTGGGGACTGGGGACTGGGGACTAGTAGCTAGGGATTAGAAATAAATGTCTGACCGTCTGATGTCCCCTAGTCTCTAATTCTAAGGAAACACTGATTCAATCGTTGTTCGATTGAATCAGCGTTTCCTTGATCCCTAGTCACTAGTTGCTAGTCACTGATCTCTGCTCTCATTCACCGCTGATCCGGCAGCGCTTGAATACCTTCGCAAAGATCCATGCGGTCGCTGCGGTGAAGGCCATGCCGGGCGCTGCGGCAATGAGCATCAAGGTGAGGCCTTTTCCAAGGAGGACGTACATCACTACGCGTGCGAGCGCTGTGCCGATGGGGCCGGAGATGATGTAGAAGAGTTTGTCAGACCCGATCAGAAGCCAAATCGCACCGACGCCCAAGCGGAAGGACATTTGGATCGCCACATTGAGGAGCGTCGCCGTTCCGAGCGAGAGCCCGATGAGCGAAGCGAGGATCCCCGCCGTGATATATTTCTTGAAGCCGAAGACACCGCAGATCGCGACGGCGATCGGCGCAGAGAGCTGGAACTCCGTCCCCGGCACGATGCCCGGGATGCGGAAGGTGCCGGATACGGCGATCAGGACTGCGAGGAGCGCCGTCTCGCAGCAGTCAATGATGAGTTTTCTTTCACTGGTGGCGCAGAGGGCCTTTTCCTTTTGCATGCTTTTCTCCTTTGTGAAAATGGGTGGACGGGGATAGCGGGTTCAAGGTGAGCCTCTGGGGCTAACCTTGAAAACAGAGATGAGTAGTTAGTGACTGGTGACTAGGGCTCTTTCGGTCATTCTTTTTTCATACCATGTCTGCCCTATCCGCCCCTTCGGGGCACCTTCCCCTAGAGGGGAAGGCTGGCGATACGGAAATACCATCATCTAACATGGCGGCGAAGCCGCCGCTACAAGTTTGAAGGCGGGAATGAGTGACTAGGGATTAGGAGCCCCAAGTGACTTGTGACTTACATACCACTTTCGGGCATCGCCCTATTTATACTTTGCGGCGCTTCTGATTTTTATGCGCCGCACCACCACTCCTAACTCCTAACTCCTAACTCCTAACTTCTAACTTCTAACTAGAGAGCAAAGCTTTCATCCCCAATCAAGGGGCGGCACGCCCCGGGGCTAGCCCCACCCTGAATCCTGAACCCTTTCTACCTCCAATGCCTCTTCATCACTTCCGCTGCGCGGTCGAGTTCATCTTTCGTGTGCGCGGCAGTGACGGTCAGGCGGATGCGGCTCGTACCGGCAGGTACCGTCGGCGGACGGATGGCAGAGAGAAGGATGCCGTCTTCGCGGCAGGCCTTGGCATAAGCGAGCGTCTGCTTCTCATCACCGATGATGATCGGAAGGATGGAGGTATCCCCCGGAAGGACGGGAATGCCGGCCTCTGAGAGCTTCGCCTTCATGTAAGCGGTATTGAAGCGGAGCCGCCCCATATAGAGGGAAGGATTGTCTTCCAGCAGCCGGAGCGCCGCCAGCGCACTCGCTCCTGTCACGGCAGAGATCGAGGTGGAGAAGATGAAGGGGCGGGAGACATTTCTGAGATAGTCCGTGATCTCCTTCGAAGCCGCCGCGTAGCCGCCCTCGGCGCCGAGCGACTTGGAGAGCGTCCCCACCTGGATGTCGATGCCGCTCTCGTGATAGTACTCTGCCGTGCCGCGTCCGGTGTCGCCGATGACGCCCACGCCGTGTGCATCATCGACGATGAGGCAGGCCTCGTATTTCTTTTTCAAAGAAAGAAGGGAAGGCAACGGGCAGATGTCGCCGTCCATGGAAAAAACGCCATCGGTCACGATGAAGCGCTGGCCTTCGCAGGGCGTCTCGGCCAGAAGCCGGGCCAAATCCTCCATATCGGAGTGCGCATAGATGACGACCCTTGCTTTTGAGATCCGGCAGCCATCCACGATGCTCGCATGATTCAGCGCATCGGAAAAGATCACGTCGCCCTTGCCGGCGAGCGCATAAAGGACCCCGAGGTTCGTCATATAGCCTGTATTGAAGATCACAGCATCTTCTGCATGCTTGAAGGCTGCGAGCGCCTTCTCCAGCTCGGACAGCTCGAAAACAGCCCCCGAAGTCAGCCGCGCACCGCCCGAGCCGGTGCCATAGATCACCGCACGCCGCGCGGCAGCCATGACTTCTGCTTCGTGCGTCATACCGAGGTAATCATTGGAATTGAATACGATGTATTCCTTCCCGTCCCGCCTCATACCGCGGGATGCCGTCACCATCCGCAGGTCTTCGACCCGCCGGAAACGGCCTTCGTCCGCAATGGCGGACAGTGCTGATGGAATGTCTTGTAGTTTCATGGGTATACCTCACTTAGGGAAATGGGAGAAAGGGGTTAGCCCATGGGGCGTGCCGTCCTTTAATTGTTTGCGAAAGAGGTTCAGCGGGTTCTATGGGTTCAAGAGGTTCAAAGGGGTTGGTGCGGCGCAAAAAATAATGAAGCGCCGCGGAATTTTGATAGTGCTTCGCGCCGTCATCATTTCGAGCGTAGCCGAGAAATCTTTATTGCAGAACGCCCATCGCCTGATGTGAGGCAGCACTAGGACATCGTTTTTCCTCGGCTCATACACGCTGATTCCCGCAGTGCAGTAGAGATCCCTCGGCTGCGCTCGGGATGACGATGCCAGAGAATCCCAGTCACCAGCCACCAGTCACCAGTCACTCATCTCCCATCCGCACAAGCACGACCTGATTCTGCATATAGTCGTCATACTCCGCCACATCGGTGCCGTGCTCGACGAAGAAGACGCGGCCGCCTACGGGATCCCCCATGTCCTTCATGACAGTGATACGTCCATAGCCGAATTTTTTGGAGCCCACATAGCCTGTCACATAGTCTGGATCATCAGACCAACAGAGCTCGGCGACCGTGCCGGGGCCATAGGCCACCTTCGAGGCGAGGACGAGGGCTTCGCGCGGATGATCTCCGCCGAGCCCTTTGTCTGCCATGCGCGCTTCATAGAGCGCCGTATCCTCGCAGTCCATGTTGCTGCAGCGCACACCTCGCTCGGCGCGGTCATCGAGACGCTCGCCCGTCACCGCATCCATCACGATCGCTCCGCGCATGCTGTCGGTCAAAGACTCCAGCTCACGGAAGGCACTTTCTACCGCGACCTTGCTGACGCCGATGCGGAGAAGCTCCTTCTTCGCAGCCTTGCGCCCCTCGCTCTTCGTTCTGGTATCCATCTGGTACACCGGGATCAGGGGGCAGGTCATGATGTCCTTCTCTTTGATCTCCTCCACCTTCACCTGAATGAAATCGGCTCGCCCGCGCTCGTGCGTCCTCGCACGGCGAAGCATGGCGATCACCTGCTCCTCGAGTCCATCCTCGGGCACGATCCTTTCGGCTCCGGAAATATGACGTCCCCCCACGCCATGTGAGCCGCCCTGGCTCGAACGCATCTTTACACTGTACAACAATGGTGTCACTCCTTTTGGAAAAAAGGAGACTGGAAGACGTTTGACTTCAGATGTCTTCTAGTCTCTTCGTCTGATCCCTTCTTGCTTTTCTTTATTCGTCAACCTGCGCTCGCATTTGAAGTTAACTATCATTTCAAAAAGATAGCCGAAGCCTCCGCTTCGGCTTATGACTTATAGTGTAAAGAGGTTGACCGGAGATTGTCAAGATTAACAATCATGTATGATTAACAATGAGAGCAGCCCGTATGCTGCCTATCGTCCCATTGCATTCAGCGTTTCCCTAAGTTTGAAAGCAGGGATGAGGGATGAGTGGCTAGGGATTAGGAGTCTCAAGTGACTGGTGACACGTGACTCGTGACTGGAATGCAAGCTCATGGCATCGCCAGTATTTATACTTCGCGGCGCTTCTGATTTTTATGCGCCGCACCACCATTTCGCATTTCTCATTTCTCATTTCTCATTCGAGCAAAGCTTTCATCCGCCATCCATGGGCGAGGCGCCCACGGGCTAACCCTAAACCTTCACTCTCCTATCTCCCACGCCCTCCCATGCCACTTGTCCAATGTGGAACGATGACCCACGCTGACGACAGTGATGCCGGGGAGCTGGGCGAGATGCCCGTAGAGGCGGCTCTCGGTCTCCTCATCCATCGCGGATGTCGCTTCATCGAGGAAGACCCAGCGGGGACGCTTCGCGAAGACGCG
>CAKPUX010000091.1 GCA_934193095.1 uncultured Dialister sp.
GTCTGTGTTCGCCGCTCTGTCGTGCGACTTATGAGATAATATCACATTTGCTTTTGTCTGTCAACTGGTTTTTCTTCGCTCTTTCGGGCTCCGTTTGACCGGCTCTTGACTTAAGCGTGTGTTATTGTATCAGTTTGTCTCCTTTGTGTCAAGGGTGTTTTATGCGGATCATTTTCAAAAGGGAAGAGGTTTCGGGGTTCAGGGTTCGGGGTTCAGGGTTCAGGGTTCAGGGTTGTGGTGGCAGCTTCGCTGCAATATATATGGGGCGATGCCCGAAGGTAAGTGGATAGCAGGTTTCCCGTTTGGAATTTCCAATCATTGACCGCTAGGCCGCGAATGACAAAGATTTCTCGCTTCGCTCTAAATGACGATACGAAGTAGCGCTTTGCACTGTTGTCATACTGACCGCTGCGTAGAAGGGTGCCTCTTCGAGGCACATCCATCCTGCGCCTTTGGCGCGCCCCTTCTCCAAGGGGCTACTCGTATCATATGCAATACCGTACTTTCATTTCTCACCCTGCTCGTTACGTCGCATACGAGTGAGGTAAAGATCCTACGGCTTCGCTTCCGTTGACGATGCGAAGTCGCGCTTTGCACTGTTGTCATACTGACCGCTGCGTAGAAGGGTGCCTCTTCGAAGCACATCCATCCTGCGCCTTCGGCGCGCCCCTTCTCCAAGGGGCTACTCGTATCATATGTAATACCGTGCTTTCATTTCTCTTCCTACGCATTTACTCGTATACGAGTGAGGTAAGGAGCCTACGGCTTCGCTTCCGATGACGATACGGAGTGGCGCTTTGCACAGTTGTCATACTGACCGCTGCGTAGAAGGGTGCCTCTTCGAGGCACATCCATCCTGCGCCTTCGGCGCGCCCCTTCTCCAAGGGGGCTACTCGTATTGCATGTAATACCATGCTTTCGTTTCTCTTCCTGCGCATTTGCTCGTATACGAGTGAGGTAAAGAGCCCACGGCTTCGCTTCCGATGACGATACGGAGCAGCGCTTTGCACAGTTGGCATACTGGTCTCTGCGTAGAAGGGGTGCCTCTTCGAGGCACATCTATCCTGCGCCTTCGGCGCGCCCCGTTTGGCTTCATAGGAAGGCGCCCTAGTGGGCAGGCTAGGCGCCTCTTTGGATGGAGCCAAACTCGGGAGTCCCTCTGCAGGACTCCCGTCTCCAAGGGGCTACTCGTATCATATGCAATACCGTACTTTCATTTCTCAGCCTGCTCGTTACGTCGCATACGAGCGCGGCAAAGATCCTACGGCTTCGCTTCCGTTGACGATATGGAGCAGCGCTTTGCACTGTTGTCATACTGACCGCTACGTAGAAGGGTGCCTCTTCGAGGCACATCTATCCTGCGCCTTCGGCGCGTCCCTTCTCCAAGGGGCTACTCGTATAGCATGTAATACCGTACTTTCATTTCTCAGCCCGCTCGTTACGTCGCATACGAGCGCGGCAAAGATCCCACGGCTTCGCTTCCGTTGACGATATGGAGTAGCGCTTTGCACAGTTGGCATACTGGTCGCTACGTAGAAGGGTGCCTCTTCGTGCCACTCTATCCTGCGCCGTCTCCAAGGGCCTCTCAGTTGGCGTGTCATGCCATAACATTCTTTTATACGCTCCCATTAAAAAGATCCCGCCGGAGCTGGTGCTTCAGCGGGATCTTACAAACAACTCTCTGTCTACTGTTCACTCTTCCCCATTTCGCAGATTTTTCTGGCGGTATCGAGCCATTCCTGGCGGATGCTTTCCGGAGCGAGGACGTTGACGTTAGCGCCTTGGGAGAGGAGCCACATGAGGATGCCTTCACCAAGAACGTCAGCGCTGATGCTCCAGCTGCCGTCATCGCGCTTTCTCGCTTTCGCGGTGGGCAGCCGGTCGAGGACAGCTTCCAGGGAGAGGCCTTTGTAAATGAATTCGAGGTGGATCTTTTTCCCCGAGTACATGAACTGGACGCGGTTCTTGAATTCTCCTTCGCGGAAGCGGTCGATATAGGGCTCTTCGAAGGTCTTTTCTGTGTCGATGACGCTTGTCATGCGGTCCAAGCGGTAGATCTTGAGCGGGCTGGTGGCGCCGGTCTTGATGCCTCTGTCGGGACGAGCGGCGACGTAGAAATAGAATTCGGAGAACAGGATGCCAAGCGGACGGGCGGCGTGCGGGCTGCTGGTTTCTGCGCTGATTTTTTTATAATCGAATGCAATGACGTGGTGCTGGTGGATGGCGCGCGTGATCTTCCAGAGAAGGTCCATGTCCGGATTCTTGTGATTGGGCTCTGCGTATTCGAAGAGTTCGTTCTTGATGTACTCATCGATCTCTGTCCGTTCTTCGGAGGAGGCCAGGTTTTGCAGAAGGCGCTCAAGAAGTGCTTTCATTTCTACTTTATGGAAGGCTTTGCTCGAAAGGAGGATCTTGCAGACGGCGAAGAGCTCTCCGCTCGTGAGGTATTCACCGCCTTCATTGATCATCTTGTAGACGCCTTCTTCGCGGCTGTGAATGAGCCGGCGATGGATGCCGTCGCTTTCTTCCAAAGCGGCAAGGCAGCCGCGGATATCTGCGAAGTAGCGGCTGACGGTCCTCTCATTGACCTTGAGCTTGGCGGCAATCTCTTCTCTCGTGACGCCGCGGCCACGCATCAGTATATTCCATAAGCAGAGGATACGCTCTACTTTTCTGTCTTCCTTTAACAGGTTATTTCCTCTTCTAGGCATAAGTTACCACCTTTCTTTGAAGCCTATCTGCTTCCTATCAACTCTCATTTTATTTATTATACCGCAAGAAATCCAATTCTCCTACTTTTTTGCTATCTGCTTTTCTCTTTTCTATGATATAGTAGGTGTATGTGTTAAGGCAGGATGAGGGGATCGTGCGATCTCCGCTGCTGCCTGTTCAAAAAAATGAGGAGGCGCATTTATGGATGCGATCAAATGTCTGATTTCCAGAAGAAGTATCAGGGAATATACGGATCAGCCAGTCACGGAAAGAGATATAGAGGATATCGTCATGATGTCTCAGATGGCTTCGTGCTGGGAGAATACGCAGCCGATCCGCTATGTGGCGGTGCTGGATCAGGAGCTGAAGGATCGCCTGGCCAAGGAATGTACGGTGGATTTCCCCTGGAATACGGAGAATATCCATGCGGCACCGGCGCTCATCGTACTCTGCATCGTGAAGGGGCTGTCGGGCTATGAGCCAGATGGATCGTTCTCTACGAAGAAGGGGACGCACTGGCAGTCTTTTGATGCGGGCGTCGCGGCTGCTCATTTCTGTCTGGCAGCGAATGCACTGAAGTTCGGCACGCTCATCATGGGGCGCTATGAGGAGGATAAGGTGAAGGAGATCCTTTCTCTGCCAGAGGATTATGATGTGTCTGCGCTGATCGCGATCGGCCATCCGGCTGTCATTCCGGCGGCCAGTGAACGCAAGCCGTTGTCGGATGTATTGAGTGTAAGAAGCTAGGGAAACGCTGATTAAATCACAGAGTCAGATTTTACAAGAATTTTTATACATAGCTTCGTCATAACCTTCCTTAAATAGCTCGCTATTCTCGTCAGGTTATTCCTTGCTATGCATAAAAATTCAAGAGTAAAATCTGACAACGATTGAATCAGTGTTTCCCTAGTCAGCATTTCCTGAACCAAAGGAGTTTTTATGGCTATTTTGACATTGACCTGTCCTGCCTGCCAGAAGCTGTTTTCCTTCACGACGCATCCTGCTTTTGATACCGGAGAGGATGCCTCGATCGCAGAGAAGGTGCGGACAGGCGAGGCATTCGTAGGAGCGTGTCCGCACTGTGGTCATGCGGAGCATTATTCTTATTCTTTCTTATATAAGGAAAGGGAAAGTCACGCGCTTCTCTACTACGCGGATAACGAGGAGGATTTCCGGAAGGCCTGCGCCATCATGACGGGACGCGATCCATCCGTACCGTGGGCAGGCATCGCTGACTGGAGCCGCCGTGTGGTGGCAAACCGACAGGTGCTGCTGGAAAAGCTGCTGCTGCTTGACCTTCATCTGGATGACAGGGTCATAGAGATCATGAAGGTGCTGGCACATTCCTTCCTGCAGAAGCAGAAGCCGGGTCTCTCGGTCGATGCCATCTGGTTCGAGCGCGGCGCGGACGGCCGCACGGGCTACTGCCTGTATCAGGATGGCAAGATCGTCTGCGCGTATGCATTCGATGCTGCGATGTATGAGCAGGTGAAACAGCAGCTCTCGCCTGCTTTTGCGGAAACGGAGCGTGAGGACATCCTGATCGATGCGTCCTGGGCAGCGGAGCTCTTAAAAAAGGCCGGCGTGGGAATATAGCTGCTTAGCAATGAGGAGGGAGCGAGAAAAACGTGAGCGCAGATGGCATGCGCGTTTCCATACCGCCTCGCCTGCTATCGCTCCCTCGCAAGCAGCTGCCAAAAAAGCCGATGTGAAATAACGATCATCTCATTTTCGCGTTCCATCTGCCGCGGGGGACTTGCAGCTCTCATAGGAGTGACCGGGAAACCTTATCCCAGCTGTCTTTCATGCCATAGTCACCCTATCCGCCCCTTTCGGGCACCTTCCCCTAGAGGGGAAGGCTATTAAGTTAAGGAAATCGTTAGCTACGTAATGTCTTGCTTCCCCCTTCGG
>CAKPUX010000092.1 GCA_934193095.1 uncultured Dialister sp.
GCCTACGTCATAAGCGGACACAATGACAACAAGCTGGTATTTGACACATTTGAGCAGGCAATTCGCAAAAATCCGGAAGCACACCCGCTGTTCCACAGTGACAGGGGGTTCCAGTATACCAGTAAAGCATTCCAGTTCAAGCTCTCGAAGCAGGGTATGGAGCAATCCATGTCCCGCGTTGGGCATTGCATCGACAATTGCCCAGTGGAAGGGTTCTGGGGAATTGTGAAGACAGAGATGTATTCCCTGAATAAGTTCAGTAGCGGCGACGAGGTGCGTTCAGCCATCGACCAATACATCCATTTTTACAATTACGAACGTTTTCAGGAACGATTTGGAGTAAGGACGCCAATGGAAGTTCGCATAGCAGCTCTGCACGCGAAGAACCCGGAACAGTTCCCGATTACCGAGAACAAACGGATTCAGAAATACAAAGCGAAATTCGCGGCATAACAAAATGCCGCAAATCCCATGCTGATGCTAAAACACCAACATGGAATTTACGGCAGTAATTTTTTAGATATTTGCCATGTCTACCTTGACAGGGGCTGATCAGATCACATCACATGAGGCCTTCTTTTTGGTGGGCGATGACAGGATCGAACTGCCGACATTCTGCTTGTAAGGCAGACGCTCTCCCAGCTGAGCTAATCGCCCATAAATCGTTGACGGAGATTATTATGCCATAGTCTCGCGTAAGATGCAAGAAGAAAATGAGTTCGGGAATGAGGAGTGGTGGTGCAGCGCATAAAAACAGGGGAGCGCCGCGGAGTATAGATGATGGCGATGCCCGAAAGTAGTATTCAAGTCACCAGTCACTCGATACTCCCAATCCCTGCTTTCACACATGCGTCATTTATCGGACTGCAAGAAAGATTTCTCGGCAACGCTTTCAATGACGATACGAGAGAGTCTGATGTCTCCTGGTTTTTAGTGACTAGTCACCAGTCACTTTTTATCCCGGAAGACCCACGCGAAAGGGGCCGCTGACTCTTTGAGTCAGCGGCCCCTTTGTTTACGCTTTCGTATTACGCAGCGTGAGAATTATTTTTCTTCTTTGGCTTTGCGATCTGCGATCTCCTGGTCATAGGATTTCTGGATGCGGACGTAGTTTTCACGGCGCTGTTTGGCATCGCGTTCGGTCTTTTCGAAGAGTTCTTCCGCTTTGTCTGGGAAGAGCTTCGCCAGAGATGCGAAGCGGACTTCGCCCATGAGGTAGTCGCGGAAGTTGCCTTTCGGTTCGCGGCTGTCGAGGTGGAACGGATTCTTGCCCTGTTCCAGAAGCTCTGGGTTGTAACGCCAGTTGCACCAGTAGCCACATTCGACGGCGCGTTTCTCTTCTTCGGAGGATTTGCCCATGCCGGCTTTGAGGCCGTGGTTGATGCATGGCGCATAGGCGATGATGAGGGATGGTCCCGGATAAGCTTCTGCTTCGCTGATGGCTTTGAAGGCCTGATTCATATCAGCGCCGAGAGCGATCTGTGCGACGTAGATGTAGCCGTAGGAGACGGCGATCATGCCGAGGTCTTTCTTCTTGGTCTTCTTGCCGGAGGCTGCGAATTTGGCGATGGCAGCAGCCGGAGTGGACTTAGAGGACTGTCCGCCGGTATTGGAGTAGACTTCGGTATCGAGGACGAGGACATTCACATCTTCGCCGGAAGCGAGGACCTGATCGAGGCCGCCGAAGCCGATGTCGTATGCCCAGCCGTCGCCGCCGAAGATCCACTGGGATTTCTTGACGAAGTGATCCTTGAGATCCAGCAGTTCTTTGTATTCCGGATGCGCGGAAACCGCAGCGGTGAGGGCAGCATCGAGCTTGTCAGCGCGGCCCCTCGTGCCTTCGCCGAGGTCTTTCTTGGCGAGCCATTCTTCCATGGCGGTCTTGACATCGCCTTCTGCTGCCGGAAGGAGGGCTTCGAGCTTTTCGGTCAGGCGGCTTCTGAGCTTCGCTTCACCGAGGTGCATGCCGAGGCCATATTCCGCATTGTCTTCGAAGAGGGAGTTCGCCCAAGCCGGTCCCTGTCCTTTGCTGTTCTTGGTATATGGCATGGACGGGGCGCTTGCGCCGTAGATGGAGGAGCAGCCGGTCGCATTGGAGATCATCATGCGGTCGCCGAAGAGACGGGTGACCATATTGATGTACGGGGTCTCGCCGCAGCCTGCGCAGGCACCGGAGAATTCGAAGTAGGTTGGTTCGAACATGGCGCTTCTGAGGTTCTTTTTGCCGAGCGGATTGTCTCTCGCCGGGAGGCTCTTTGCATAGTCCCAAAGGTTCTGCTTGGGGAGCTCTGTCTCTGCCGGCTGCATGACGAGGGCTTTCTTTGGCGCCGGGCAGGTATTCGCGCAGATGCCGCAGCCGTAGCAGTCTTCCGGATCGACGACGATGCGGTACTTGAGTCCTTTGACCGGGCCTCTGAAGTCTTTGACGATGAAGCCTTCCGGCGCATTCGCTGCTTCGTCTTCGGTGACGAGGAATGGACGGATGGCAGCATGCGGGCAGACGACGCCGCACTGGTTACAGCCGATACAGTTTTCCGGGATCCATTCCGGGATCATGATGGCTGCCGATGGACGTTCGTACTGGGAGGTGCCGGACGGGAAGGTGCCGTCTTCGATGCCTTTCCATGTGGAAACCGGGAGGTCGTCGCCTTCCTGGCGATTCATGACGTCGCAGACGTTCTTGACGAAGTCCGGACGGCTGACCTTGGCGATGGAGCCGCCGGTGGTCGCATGTTCCCATTCGGCCGGTACTTCGACTTCGACGATGCCTTCCATGCCGGCGTCGACGGCTTTGTTGTTCATGTCGACGACATTCTGGCCTTTTCTGCCGTAGGACTTTTCGTTGGAGTCTTTCAGGTACTTCACGGCATCCGCATCAGGAATGATGTGAGTGAGGTGGAAGAAGGCAGACTGCATGATCATATTGATGCGGCCGCCTAAGCCGATGTTCTTTGCGATTTCAAAGGCATCGATGATGTAGAATTTCGCCTTGAGGGCAGCGAGCTTCCGCTTCATGGCTGCCGGCAGGACGCGATCCAGGTCTTCTTTTCTCCATGGAGAGTTCAGAAGGAAGATGCCGCCCGGCTTGAAGCCGCGGAGAAGGTCGTACTTATAGATGTAGGACGGACGGTGGCAGGCGATGTAGTCAGCCTTGCGGATGAGGTAAGGCTTTCTGATCGGATCTGGGCCGAAGCGCAGATGGGAGATGGTGACGCCGCCGGATTTCTTGGAGTCATAGGCGAAATAGCCCTGTGCATAGAGGTCGGTATGGTCGCCGATGATCTTGATGGCGCTCTTGTTCGCGCCGACGGTGCCGTCAGAGCCGAATCCCCAGAATTTGCAGGAGACGAGCTTGGACGGGATTTCCGGTACCGGGACCGGAGCGAGGGAGAGGTTCGTCACGTCGTCGTTGATAGAAAGCGTGAAGTTGTGACGCGGGGTCTCTTCCTTCAGGTGTTCATAGACAGCCATGATGTCTTCCGGAATGACGTCCTTCGAGCCTAAGCCGTAGCGGCCGCCGCAGACTTTGATGGCGCGGCCGGAAGAGGCGATCGCAGATACGACATCCAGGTAGAGCGGTTCGCCGATGGCGCCCGGTTCACGGGTGCGGTCGAGGACGGCGATCTTCTTGACGGTCGATGGGATCTGGTCAAGGAAGTGCTTGACAGAGAATGGGCGATAGAGGTGTACATTCAGCACGCCGACTTTTTCGCCGTGGGCATTGAGCGCATCGGTGACGTCCTTGCAGATGTCGGTGACAGAGCCGATCGCGATGATGATGCGGTCAGCATCGGCTGCGCCGTAGTAGTCGAAGAGATGGTAGCTTCTGCCGGTGATCTTGGAGATCTCATCCATGTAGCCCTGAACGATGTCTGGGAGGGCATTGTAGAAGGGGTTCGCTGCTTCGCAGTGCTGGAAGTAAACGTCCGGGTTTTCTGCGGTGCCGCGGATGACCGGATGATCCGGGTTGAGAGCGCGGGCTCTGAAGTCCGCAAGGGCTTTCT
This sequence comes from uncultured Dialister sp., assembly GCA_934193095.1. Classification (GTDB taxonomy): domain Bacteria; phylum Bacillota; class Negativicutes; order Veillonellales; family Dialisteraceae; genus Dialister. The sequence continues at coordinate 4,005 of CAKPUX010000092.1, forward strand.
GGTCGATGAGCGGAGCGAGCTCGTCATAGCCCAGGACCTCGACCTTCTGGATCTCATGGCTCGTGCGGAAGCCGTCGAAGAAATTGATGAAAGGTACGCGGCCTTTGATGGCAGCAAGATGGGCAACGCCTGCGAGGTCCATGATCTCCTGGGCATTCGCTTCTGCCAGCATCGCGCAGCCCGTCGCACGTGCACTCATGACGTCCTGATGGTCACCGAAGATGGAGAGTGCGTGGTTTGCAAGAGCTCTCGCTGCGATGTGGAAAACGCCCGGGAGCAATTCGCCTGCGACTTTGTACATGTTCGGCACCATGAGCAGCATGCCCTGAGAGGCCGTATAGGTGGTAGTCAGCGCACCGCTCTGCAAAGAGCCATGGAATGCGCCGGCTGCGCCGCCTTCTGCCTGCATTTCGACGACGTGTACGGTGTCACCGAAAATATTCTTCTTGCCGTGAGCGGCCCATTCATCCACTTCTTCCGCCATCGGAGAGGAAGGGGTGATCGGATAAATAGCAGCTACTTCTGTGAATGCGTAGGAAATATACGCAGCAGCTGTGTTGCCATCCATTGTTTTTACATTTCTCACAGATCAACACTCCTTT
>CAKPUX010000093.1 GCA_934193095.1 uncultured Dialister sp.
AAGTTTTTAATGGGAAAGTTATAGAGGGGGAGCTTTTTGCGCCATTTTTCAATCGCGAGATGTTTTCATAGTAAGGGTCTGCTCAGCTGGAGGGACTTTCCTAATCCCTAATCCCTAGCTACTAGTCCCCAGTCACTTCTGCTCCAGATATCTCCGTTTCAGCTGCCCGCAGGCGGCCTGGATTTCATCCCCCATCTGGCGGCGGACGGTCGTGCTCTTGCCGTGTTTTTCCAGGATTTCCTGAAAAATCTTGACGTCCTTCCAGCTCGGCGGATACAGCTTGATATGCTCGGTGCCATTGATCGGGATGAGATTGAAATGGCAATTCATCTTCCCCACAAGGCGGCAGAGCTCTTCCGCATTTTCGCGGGACGCATTCACATCCTTGATGAGGATGTACTCGAAGGTCACGCGGCGGCCCGTCTTCTTGAAGTACCGGTGCGCAGCTGCGACGACATCTTCGATCTTGAAATGACGGCTCGATGGCAGGATTCGGTTGCGGATCGTGTCATTCGGCGCATGGAGGGAGATCGCAAGCGTGATCGGGAGACCTTCTGCGGCGAGTCGATCGATCATAGGCACGATGCCGCAGGTGGAGAGCGTGATATTTCTGAGGCTGATATTCAGCAGCCCCGGATCGCTCACAAGGCGGATGAAGCGGAGCACTTCATCATAGTTCGTGAGCGGCTCGCCCGCCCCCATCAGGACGATCGAGTGGATCGGCGCATCGAAAAGTTCTCGAAAGGCATAAACCTGAGCAAGGATCTCGCCCGCGGTGAGATTCCGTTCCAGTCCGTTTCTGGTAGAGGCGCAGAAAATGCAGCCCATCGCGCAGCCCACCTGCGTCGAGACGCAGATGGAATTCCCGTAGACATGGTGCATACAGACCGTCTCGACGAGTGAACCGTCTGAGAGCTTCACGAGGAGTTTGGTCGTATCACCGTCATTCGATGTGATGTGGCTCATGATCACAGGCTTCTCGAGGATGGCATTCTCTTTCAGCCATTCCCGCATCGGCCCCGGCAGCTGGGTCATATCGTCAAAAGAAAAAATATAGCGGCGATACAGGTAGTCCTGCAGCTGCTTGGCTCTAAATTTCGGGAAGCCATGGCTTGTGATCCATGTTTCCATTTCGGGGAGACTGTGTCCCCAGATATTCCAGGCCATAGAGGCTCCTTTCATTCAATAAGGGATGAGAAATACAGGCGATGCCGCCCTACTCCTCCGACTGCTTCTTCAATTTCGCCACGAAGAATCCATCGCTCTGTGCTTGATCCGGCCAGATGGTGAGCATACCCTTTTCGGATGCGCCAAGCCCTTCGAGCCGGAAATCGATCGGCGTAAATTCAGGATGATCTCTTAAAAATGCAGTCACGATGTCTTCATTTTCCTTGCTATTGAGCGTGCAGGTACTATAGACGAGGGTACCGCCCTTCTTCACATACTTGGCCGCCTCTTCGAGGAGGGCCTTCTGCAGGGGCGGAAATTCCTGCAGATCCTCTCTTGTCCTGCGCCAGCGGATCTCCACCTTGTGCGACAGGACGCCAAGCCCTGAACAGGGCGCGTCGAGAAGGACCTTATCATATTTCTCATGGACGGCGGGCATGGGCTTCGTCGCATCGCGCGGCCCTGCGTGGATGATGGTGATGCCTTCCTTCTTCGCATTCTTTTTGATGAGGGCGATCTTGTGCGGATAGAGATCCCATGCATCGATCGAGCCTTCATTCCCCATCATTTCTGCCATCTGTGTGGTCTTGCTGCCAGGGGCCGCGCACATGTCGAGGACCGTCTCCCCCGCTTTCGGAGAGAGGACTTTCGCCGGCACCATAGAAGAAGCCGACTGCACATAGGCGAGCCCTTCCTTCAGGAATGTGCCAAAGAAATGATTCGCCCCACTCTTGATCGTGAAGCCTTCCGGCAGATAGGGGATGGGCGCAGCTTCGATCCCTTTTTCTGAGAGGAGTCTCTCGAAGTCAGCCAGTGGCTGCTTCAAAGGATTCACACGGATGGTCATCGACGGGATCTCATTGAACGCAGAGAATACGGCATCCACTTTTTCTACGCCCCATGCGTTCTGCCAGTCTTCGATGAGCCAGCGCGGCTGGTTATAAGTGAGCGCATCATGGAGGAGCGCATCCTCTTTTCTCGAAGGGATCTGGAAGCTGTCTTTTTTACGGAGGAAATTCCGAAGGACGCCGTTCACGAAGCGGACATTGCCCGGATGCGTCACCTTCTTGGCGATCTTGACAGACTCATTCACCGCAGCCGACTCGGGGATGCGCGTCAAAAAGAGCAGCTGATAGAGGGAAAGACAAAGAAGGATCCGCACGGAAGGATGCAGCTTTTTCACCTTCTGCGTTGAAAGCTTCCCGATGATCCAGAGCAGGTGATTGTATTTCCGAAGGACGCCGTAGACGAGCTCTGTCAGAAGGTGCGCCTCCTCAGCCTTGAGCGGGTACTCTGCGAGGATGCGCTGGAGCACGATATTGCTATAGGCGTCTTTTTCAAGCACGTCGTAGAGAGCCTGATAGGCAAGACGGCGCGCGGACGGTACGGGCTTAGCAGTCGAATGTGTCATTGACTTTCACCTGATATCCATTCACAAAGTCACCGGCAGCCATTCTCTTGTGGTTTTCCGGCTGCAGGGAGGAGATCGTAAGTGCTCCCCTTCCGCAGGCGATGGTAAGGCCGTCCTTCGTAGAAATGATGGTGCCCGGTGCTTCTTTACTTTCCCCATCGCTGACCTCGGCGCGATGGATCTTCACACGCTTGCCGCGGAAGAAGGTATACGTCCCGGGATTCGGATACATGCCGCGAATGAGTGCGTCAAGTGTTTTGGCATCCTTCGTCCAGTCGATGCGGCCCATCTCTTTCGTGACTTTTTCCGCATAGGTGGCTTTTTCATGATCCTGCGGCGTGGAGCGTGCGAGCTTTTCCGGAAGATCCTCCAGGACAGAGATCAGAGCCTTTGCTCCCATCTCTCCAAGCGCCTCGAAGAGCTCCCCTGCCGTCATATGAAGAGGAATCTCCATCTGGACGGTCTCCACGATATTGCCGGTATCCATGCCCTGATCGAGCTGCATGATCGTGACGCCTGTCTTCTTCTCGCCATCGATGATGACACGCTGGATCGGAGCAGCGCCGCGATACTTCGGAAGGAGCGAAGCATGGACATTGATCGCCCCATAGGTCGGGATATCCAGCACCGCCTTCGGCAGGATGCGGCCATACGCGATAACGACGAGAAGATCCGGCTTCAGCGCTTTCAGTGTCTCCACCTCAGAAGTGTCTTTGAAAGAAAGCGGCTGGTGGATCGGGATGTCGTGGGACATCGCAAAGGTTTTCACCGGAGAAAAATTGATTTTCTTCCCGCGGCCATTGATCTTATCCGGCTGCGTATAGGCTGCGATGGGCGTATAGCCATGTTCCACCATAGCAGAAAGAGCAGGCAGACAGAAATCCGGCGTGCCCATGAATACGATGCGATAGTTATTCTTCATCTTTTGGTCCTTTGTGCAGAGAAATGGCTTTTTCAATAAAAAGAATCCCGTTCAGATGGTCTGTCTCATGCTGGATGCAGCGTGCTAGAAGTCCGGAGGCTTTCTTCACCTTCTTCTTGCCGTGAATATCCTGATAGCGGACGATGACGCGTGCATAGCGCGTCACTTCCCCAAAAAGGCCTGGCACGGAGAGACAGCCCTCTGAGTCCGTCGCCATCTCATCGCCGTCCGGCTGCCATTCGGGATTGATGTAGGCTTCGAAGCCGCTTTCTCCGTCATCTGCGACAAAGATGCGCTTCGAGACAGCGATCTGCGGCGCGGCAAGTCCCACACCGTTCGCTTCATACAGCGTCTTCTTCATATCAAGGATCAAAAATTTCAGTTTCTTATCGAAAGTAGTCACAGGCGCTGCGACCGCTTTCAGAATCGGATTTCCGGCAGTAATAATTTCACTCACAATGGGTTCATTCCTTTCGGTTATAAAATAGTGGCCAGGGATAGGGTTGTCGGGTTCGGGGTTCAGGATTAGCCGTGGGGCGTGCTGCCCTTTGATTCCGTGCGAAAGAGGTTCAGCGGGTTCAACAGGTTCAGAAGGTTCAACGGGGATGGTGCGGCGCATAAAAATATGGAAGCGCCGCGGAGGTTTGAAACTAGCGGTTTTCTCATATCGCAAACCTAATCCCTAGTTACTAATCCCTAGTCACCAGTCCCTAGTCACTAGTCACTCAAAGCTCCTCATTTTACATCGGGTCTACATCGATAATTATATCATTTTCTTCAAAGATCGGAGACTGTCTCATGGCAGATTTCAAAGAAGAAAGTGTCCGGCCTTTGATGAGGATGGAAATGTAATACATTTTCCGCACCTTCTTGATCGGCTCATCGAAGGGCGGCGTGAAGGTGGTGGGCACTGCGAGCTGTGGATTCACCTGCAAAAGCCAGTGATAGATGCGGTTTGCTTTTTCCGCCGCCGTCTTTTCCTCTTTATGGAAGCAGGTGATCTTCATCATGCGGGAAAAGGGCGGGTAATTCAGCAGGCGTCGGTACTCGATCTCCTGCCGGTAGAA
>CAKPUX010000094.1 GCA_934193095.1 uncultured Dialister sp.
CCTGTCACCCGTAAGATCCAGCAGCACTATGCGCATCTCATGAGCGACGGTTTGCCGTAACAGGTTAGTATGTAAAAGCGCACTGCGAATGATTTCGCGGTGCGTTTTTCTTTTGTGGTTCAAGGTTCAGGGTTCGGGCTTACGTGGCGGCTTCGCCGCCTTTTTTAGAAGATGGTATTCTCGTATCGTCAAAGCGAATACAGGATACGTAGAGAAAAAGAATAACGACGGACAAAGCCTTCCCCTCGAGGGGAAGGTGGCGAGCGGAGCGAGCCGGATAGGGTACTAGCGGCATGAAAGAGAGTTGGGATATGCGTTTCAAGCAGGCGATTGATGGCAGCAGGTGAGCGCCGATTTTTTTAAAGAGTGATGCCCGAAAGCAGCATGGAAGTCACAAGTCAATAAAGACTCCTATTCTTGACCAATGAACCCCTTCTCTTCTGTGCTATAATGAAACTATCAGCCGATAAATGAAAGGACGACTTCTAATGACGATACAGACGAAAAGAAAATGGATCCTGCTTCTCGCAGTCCTGCTCCTTGCTGCGGCGCTCTCGGTGGGCAGCACATCTCTTTGGAAAGCAGAAAAAGAAAAGCGGGGAGAGGGCTATGTGGCCGTCGTGCGCATCGACGGTGCGATCTACGGCGGGCCGGAGACAGACTCGATGCTGAGTGGCTCTTCCGGCTCCTCCTCCGAGGAGATCATGCGAGAGCTTCAGGAAGCCAGAAAGGATCCGCAGGCAAAAGCTATCCTGATCCGCATCAACAGCCCGGGCGGCTCGACAGGAGCGACCCAGGAGATCGCAGAAGAAATGGATAAGATCCGCAGCAGCAAGAAGCCCATCGTGATTTCCATGGGCGATATGTGCGCCTCGGCAGGCTACTGGCTGGCGAGCAAGGGAAATTACATTTTCGCCTCTCCGGCCACCATGACGGGCAGCATCGGCGTCTACATGGACTATACCAATATCGAAGACCTGATGGATAAGGTCGGCGTCAAGAATGATAAGATCAAGAGCGGCGCGCACAAGGATATCCTCTCCATGTACCGCCCGATGACAGGCGAAGAGCGCGAGATGCTGCAGACCATGGTCGATGACATTTACCACCAGTTCGTCCAGACCGTGGCGGACGGACGCCATATGGATGAAGAGAAAGTGAAGAGCATCGCCGATGGGCGCATTCTGACCGGCCGTCAGGCACAGGATCTCGGCCTTGTCGATGCCATGGGCAATTATTATGATGCGCTGAACTACGCTGCCTCGAGCGGCGGGCTCGATGTGGATCATATAGAGACCCGCTCGTATACGAATAGCGCAGTGACACTCCGCTCCCTCCTTCGCGGCGAAGCCGTCCGGCTCTCGAATGTCATGGGAGAATCCATGGCAGGGAGCATGAAAAAGGCATTGGTAGAAGGGGAAAATCCCAGGATAAAGTGAGGAGTATTAGACTAAGAGACTAGGAGACTGGGAGACTAAGGGATATCAGATGTCAGAGGTCTGAAGTCTGAAGTCTAATGTTTAACGTCTCCAAGTCTGATGTATCTGACTCTCCAAGACTTCTCCATATCATACATTCATTCCAAAGGAGCAACTCCATGAATACCTTTCTTGATCTTGTCTACTCGCTGATCGTGACACCGCGGGCGGCGCTCTATGACATCACCCGCGGCGAACGCCTTCGTGAAGCGGGGATCCTATGGCTCTTTACACTTTTCTTGACAGCGGTATCCGCCTTCTCAGAAGGACCGGGGCTTCTTGTCGAGTTTCTGGCCGTGCTTCTCTTTCTGGGGCTTTCCCTCCTTGTCCACAGCGCCGTGACCGACTACCTCTCCGGACTTCTCGGCGGACAAGGGAGCGCGAAGGGCATCACCGCCGGATTCATGGCGGCATCGCTGCCGCTTGCCTTCTCTGTCTTCTTCACACTGGCAGAAAGCATCGGGCTTTCCTTCCTCTCCGGCATCGGTTCCTTTGTGATCTGCGTGTGGACCTTCGTCCTTGATGTCCTTGCGATCCGCGAGAACTATTTCTTCTCCACCGGGAAATCCGTCCTGATCGCCATCGCGCCCTACGTGATGCTCCTCCTTTTCCTGCTGCTTCTTGCTATGATTGGCGTTTTCGCCGCCGTGGCAGGTCTTTCGGAAATGGAAGAGATGCAGGAGATCGGATCGGTATTGGGATCGATCTAAATGAGAAATGACATCGGAGGACAGAAGTCTGAAATCTAAAGTCTCCAAGTCTGACGCCTTTCCTTCTCTTCCAAGCTGTGCTATAATGTGAAAAACGTAGCGAAGGAGCTTAACGTAAGTTACAGCTCCTTTTTCTGTGTGCCACTGGGAAATATCATATTTTTATGACATGTGATATAATAAACTCTGTATGAATACCTGCGGGCGATGTCCGCATTTCTATAATATCTGATTCTGCGATCGAATCGCATTTCCTTTACTAACAAACAATAAGAATAAGATCCTCTGGCCCATGAGCAGAGAAAGCAAGGCGTACAGCCTTCTTTCAAAGACAGCCCTGATGGCAAGGGGCGGCCCGGAGCGGCAGAGCATTCCAAAGAAATACGCAAGGAGGAATACCGTATGTGTGGTATTGTAGGTTATGTGGGCAGCGGCGAAGCGTCCCGTTTTTTGATCGATGGGCTGAGACGCCTCGAATATCGCGGCTATGATTCGGCTGGCATCGCCATCTATGACAAAGGTACGATCTCTATCGAAAAGAAAAAAGGTCGTCTGGCAAATCTGGAAGCCGCATTGAAGGCGCATCCGCTCACCGGACACATCGGCATCGGGCATACCCGCTGGGCGACGCACGGACAGCCATCGGATCGGAATGCCCATCCGCATGGCGACTGCCATAATCATTTCGTCATCGTACACAATGGCATCATCGAAAACTACATGACGCTCAAGAAGCAGCTGATCGACGAAGGCCATGTCTTCAAGTCGGATACCGACACCGAAGTCGTGGCACACCTTCTCGAAAAGATGGATGACGGAGACTTTTTCTCCACCGTCCGCAAGGTCCTTTCCGTGATCGAAGGCTCCTACAGCCTCGTCATCATGGATCAGGCGGTGCCGGACACCATCATCTGCACGAAGAAGGACAATCCGCTCATCATCGGTCTCGGCGACGGCGAGAATTTCATCGCCTCCGACATCCCGGCCGTCATCAACCATACCAGAAAGATCTATATCCTGGACGACTGCGAGCTGGCCATCGTGAAGAAGGATGGCGTTTCCCTCTTCGATGCCGAAGGCAAGCCGATCCAAAAGGAGATCCAGGAAGTCAAGTGGAGCGCAGAAGCTGCTGAAAAAGGCGGCTACCCGCATTTCATGCTGAAGGAGATCTATGAACAGCCAAAGGCTGTCCACGATACCGTACAGATCCATCTCAATAAAGACGGCTCTGTCAATTTCGACGATCTCGGCTGGACGAAAGAATGTCTCTCCGGCATCGATCACATCCTGATCACCGCCTGCGGCACGGCGTACCATGCTGGCCTCGTCGCGAAACACTACATCGAACGCTTCGTCAAGATCCCTGTATCTGTAGAGATCGCTTCCGAATATAGATACAGCCGTCCGCTCACGACCGATAAGACCCTCTGCATCGTAGTCAGCCAGTCCGGCGAGACCATCGACACTTTGGCGGCGCTCAAAGAAGCGAAACGTCTCGGCGCGAAGAGCCTCGCTGTGACGAATTCCATCGGCTCCTCCATTGCGCGTGAAGCTGACAATGTCGTCTACACACTGGCAGGCCCGGAGATCGCTGTCGCTTCTACGAAAGCCTATACCACCCAGCTCGTGGCGCTCCTGCTCCTTGCCCTCTACATGGGCCAGCTGAAAGGCACACTGAAGCCCGCACTCATCCAGAAGATCACCACCGCACTGAGAGATCTGCCGGATCAGATCGACACCGTGCTTGATGAAAAAGAACACATGTCAGACGTCGCTGAAAAGCTCATCAAGGCGAATGATATTTTCTACCTTGGCCGCTCCATCGACTATGCGATCGCCATGGAAGGCGCACTGAAGCTGAAAGAAGTCTCCTACATCCATGCGGAGTCCTACGCGGCCGGTGAACTGAAGCATGGCACCCTCGCCCTCATCTCGCCGGAGACCCCGGTCATCGCGGTAGCGACACAGGACGATGTCAGCGCAAAGATGTACAGCAATATTCAGGAAGTCCGCGCCCGCGGCGCTGAAGTCCTCGGCATCGGCTTCGTCGATGACACAGAAATCGCGAAGTACACGACCGAGACCGTCCGTATCCCGAGAGTCGATCCCTTCATCGCACCAATCCTCGCCGTCATCCCGATGCAGCTCCTCGCTTACTACACCTCTATCAAGAGAGGAAATGATGTGGATAAGCCGAGAAATCTCGCAAAATCCGTGACCGTAGAATAATAGAA
>CAKPUX010000095.1 GCA_934193095.1 uncultured Dialister sp.
CCCCTTCGGGGCACCTCCTTCCATAGGAAGGAGGGAGTGTCCACGCGAGCCCCTTCCCTTGGAAGGGGCTGCCGAGCACAGCGAGGCGGGGTTGGCTTCCTTTTTCGGCGGCGAAGCCGCCTCCTCTTTGCCTTCCCCATTGGGGAAGGGGGGACCGCGTCAGCGGTGGATAGGGTGCTCTCGCAAACGACGCACTTGAGACGATCTTTCCCGCTCTTTTTCATACCGCTAGTACCCTATCCGGCTCGCTCCGCTCGCCACCTTCCCCATGCGGGGAAGGCTGTGATACTGAAATACCGCTTCCCTCCATCCAACCTCCGCCCCTTCGGGGCACCTCCTTCCATAGGAAGGAGGGAGTGTCCACGCGAGCCCCTTCCCTTGGAAGGGGCTGCCGAGCGCAGCGAGGCGGGGTTGGCTTTCTTTTTTGGGCGGCGCTCGGGTGCTTTCGTACATCGTCGACTTGAGATGCATTTCCCCACTCTTTTTCATACCGCTAGTACCCTATCCGGCTCGCTCCGCTCGCCACCTTCCCCACGCGGGGAAGGCTGTGTCCATCGGTATTGTTTTTCCACACATGCATGTATTCGCTCTGACGATATGGGGATAGCGGTGCTCTCGTATCGTAGCCTTCCCCATCGGGGAAGGGGGACCGCGTCAGCGGTGGATAGGGTGCTTTCGCAAACGACGCACTTGAGACGATCTCCCCCACTCTCTTTCATCCCGCTAGTATCCTATCCGGCTCGCTCCGCTCGCCACCTTCCCCACGCGGGGAAGGCTTTGTTACGGGGAAACGGCGTCCTCGTTTCTTCATCCATCCCACGCAAAAACGGCCGGCTCTTACGAGCGGCCGTTTTTATATGGTGTATTACTTGCTGATTTTTTTCAGGCAGTCGATGGCAAATCGTGCATAAATGGCACTGCCGTCCGGGAAGGTGTCTTCGTCGACGCCGAAGGCAGGGTGATGGTGGACGCAGTCGATGCCTTTGTCCCGATTTCTGGCGCCTAAGAAGGCGAAGAGGCCGGGGATGGTCTCAAGGTAGACAGAGAAGTCTTCTGCGCCCATCTGTTTTTCCATGGGAACGAGGGCGTCCTTCCCCATGATGTCAGAAGCGGCCTTGCGCGCGATGTCATTCAGGTCTTTGTGCTCATTGATGAGGGGCGATGGGCCGAATCGGTAGGAGCACTCGGCACGGCAGCCATAGCCTTCGGCGATCTTTGCGGCGCATGCTTCGATGAACTGGGGAAGGCTCTTGCGGAAGGATTTGTCGAAAGCGCGGGTGGTGCCGACGAGCTCGACTTCATCAGCGATGATATTGCTCTGGGTGCCGCCATTCATCATACCGACAGTGAGGACAAAGGTATTCTGCGGGTCGTTCACGCGGCTGGATAAGGTCTGCAAACCCATGACGACGGCCGCGGCAGCGACGATGGCGTCTTTGCCCTGATCCGGCGCACTGCCATGGGCAGATCTCCCATGGATCTCTTCTTGGTTTCTTCCATAAATAACTCCCCATTTTTAAAATACCCATAAAAAAAATCCCGCACACGAAAAGAGCATCTTCGTTTGCAGAATCTTCATCGATGGGCTTGTGAAATTTGCTGGAATCAGGTATCCACCGATCTCTTATGAAAAGCAAGTTTCACAAGAACGCCCCTGCCGTCTTCATCTCCGTATCGCAGACGGTCGAAAGGAAGCGGTCGAGGTAGCGGGCACACTCCATGAAAAGGGCTCTTGAGATCGAGCCTTCGAAGGGGCTTCCCCAGCGGTAGCCGCGAAAGCGATTGAGTAGATCTCTCGCTCCTTCGGAAAGGGCTGTCGGGTCTTCTATGGCTTCCGTAGGATCGTAACCCGCCGCGGCCAGCAGCTTGACGGCGGCGATGAAGGCAATGACACGAGGATTTCTCTTTTCCGCCGCGCGGGCAGCGGAAAAGAGGATGTCATAGGCTTCATCCTCCTTCTGCCCAACGGGATAGAGGGCAAGCACCAGCTCGATCACATAGTACCAGCAGGTCATGTCTTCGTAGGAAAGCTTCATCATGTCGAAAAGAAGGCGGCCCTCATACTGACTGATGACACCATACTCGGGATAGATCGCCGCCGAAAGGCGGACGCAGGCAAAGGAGAGGAGGATGCCTGTCCCGCATCGGTTCATCACGGCGCGCGGCAGCGTCAGATGGATGAGTCCCATCTCGCGGGTAAAGAGTGAAAGGCTCCGCCCGCCTTCGCCGCCTTTGGACGCACGCAGGACGATCCCTTCTAGATTTCTGATTTGGGGTGTTGGCATGGTCGGGTGTTCCTTTAATGATAGATTTGGGTTCAGGGTTATCCCGTGGGGCGGCTCGCCCCTTGATTACGTTGGAAAGCTCTACTCGCCAGTTAGGAGTGAGGAGTTAGGAGTGAGGAGTGGTGGTGCGGCGCATAAAAACAGGGAAGCGCCGCGGAGTTTTGAAACTAGCGGTTTTCTCGTATCGGAAACCTAATCCCTAGCTACTAGTCACTAGTCTACCAGTCACTAGTCCCCAGTCACCTTCTCCGCTTTCACACGGACGATACGGAAGCCGGAGAGGCGCAGGACGGTGAAGCGCCAGCCGGAGAAGTCGACGTGGTCGCCCACCTTCGGGATGCGCTCCAGATTCGAGAATACGAAGCCTGCGATGGTGGCGCTTTTATTTTCTCCCGCAAGATCAATCTCCAGCCGGTCTGATACATCTTCGAGAATGACGGTGCCGTCAAATTCATATGTCCCGTCTTTCTGACGGACGATTTCATAGGGGACATTCTCGGCAGGCTGCGGGATTTCGCCGATGAGCTCTTCGACGAGGTCATTCAGCGTGACAAGGCCGGAGGTGCCGCCGTACTCGTCTACGACAACGGCAAGGTAGATGCGTCGGTTCTTCATGAGCTGGAGCAGCGCCGGCGCAGGCATGACTTCCGGCACGGTCAGAATCTCACGATTGATTTTCTTCAAAGACAGCTGGCCCGAAAGACAGCCCTGCAGGAGATCTTTCACATGGATGAATCCGATGATCTGGTCCCTGTCTTCGATGCAAACCGGATAGCAGGTGTGGTGGCTCTTCGGCAGCACGCGCCGCATGGTCTCGGACAGATCCTCATCAAAGTGGAAGACGACGATCTCATTTCTGGGGATCATGACATCGCGTGCCATGAGGTCGAAGAAATCAAACGAATTCTTGATGAGGGTATTTTCGAGCGCATTCAGGCGGCCGCTCCGGTGGCTTTCTTCGACGATACAGCGGATCTCGTCCTCGGTGTAGGTGAAATTGACTTCATTGCGGAAGGGGATTCCCCGCAGGCGGAAAATGCGGCGCGTCACAAAAAGGCCGGTCTCGACGAAGAGACGGTACAGGTGGCGGTTCAGGCGGATGACCCATGTATGCGAAGCGAGGATGGGCAGCGGGTCGACCAGCGCATGCGCCCCGGGGAGAAGGATCGTCCCCACCCAGTACGCTAAGAGAAGCCCCATGACAAGAAGTGCAAGGAAAGCATATACCCCCCATTTCCATTCGGCCCAGAGTTCCCCGCCCAGAAGCGATTCCGAAAGAACGAGGCTATGGCTCACCAGCGCAAGGAGAGAAATCCCGAGCACGGCGCTGCACAGCACGAAGGAGACCTGCGTGCCGCCAATGATCTGCGACGTGCGCTGGTAGAAGGGCGCGACTTTTTCGATGAGCGCAGGATCCTGCTCGTCATTGTCTTCGATGTATTTCTTCCGCATGCGGGCAAAAGAAAAGTTCACCATCGTATTGTTGTAATTGATAAAGGAAACGACCAGGATGATGAAAAGCCAAAGGCCGATCCATTCTATATGAGAAGAAATAAGTCATCCACTCCTTTTTAGGTTGTCGGGTTCAGGGTTCAAGGTTCAGGGTTCAAGGTTCGGGGTTCAGGGTTCAAAGGGTTCAGAAGGTTCAAAGGGGTCAGAGGGTTCAGGTGGCGGCTTCGCCGCAGAGTATAAATAGGGCGATGCCAGAAGGCGGTATTCAAGTCACCAGTCACCAGTCACTAGTCACTCCTAATCCCCAATCCCTAGCTACTCATCCCTGCTTTCAAACTTCAGGGTTCAAGGTTCAGGGTTAGCCCCTGAGGCGGCTCGCCCCTCTCTTGAATGAGAAATGAGAAACGCGAAATGGTGGGGCGGCGCATAAAATGAGGAAGCGCCGCGGAATTTTGATAGTGTTTCGCGCTATCGTCATCCCGAGCGTAGCCGAGGGATCTTTCTTGCACTGCGGTCAGTATCACATAAGCACCGGTACGGAAACGACGCCTAGGTGCTACGTATTTCTGCTGTCACACATCCTTCGTTTAGCGGTCTGCAAGAAAGATTTCTCGGCAACGCTTTCAATG
>CAKPUX010000096.1 GCA_934193095.1 uncultured Dialister sp.
TGAACCCTGAACCAAATGAAAGCAAAGTAAAAAGGGGCTGTGAAGAAATGAGGATTCATTTCTTCACAGCCCCTTTACTTATAAAAGCGCAGATAACGACAAAGGATCCGGCTTAAGTCATATTTCCCTGCTTTCTGTCTTCACTGATCTTGAAGACGAACGAACCGACAAGGCCCGAGAGGATGGAGGCCGTCACGATCGCTGCCTTCGCAGAGGTGAGCTCTGCGGGATCCGAGAAGGAGAGCGAGGCGAGGAAGATAGACATCGTGAATCCGATGCCTGCCAGAATGCTTGCGCCCAGGTAGTGCATCCACTTGGCCCCTTCCGGTTTTTTGGCAATGCCCAGCTTCACCATCAGGAAAACGGTCGTGAAAATACCGAGAGGCTTTCCTAAAAAGAGTCCGGCGATGATGCCAAGACCGATCGGGGAAGCGAGGGAGGCGAAGCTTTCGCTCGTCATCGAAATACCGGCATTCCCGAGTGCAAAGATCGGCATGATAAGGAAGGCCGACCAGGGGGACAGCTTATGTTCCCACAGGTGCAGCGGATGGGAGTGCTGGGTATTTTCCGTGCCGGCCGGGATCAAAAAGCCTGTCAATACGCCTGCGACAGTCGGATGAATGCCCGCCTGATAGAAAGCATACCAGGTCAGTACGCCGCCCAAGACATAGGGCAGCGGATGATGAACATTTCTCCAGGAGAAGAGTGCCATCAGCATGAGCACCGCAAGGCCGGCGCCGAGCGCGATCCAGTGGAGCTGCGTGCTGTAGAAAAGGGCAATGACGACGATCCCGCCCAGATCATCCACGATCGCGAGCGCGGTCAGGAAGACGATCACGCTTCTGGGTACGCGCTTCGCTACAAAGGCAAGCACGCCCAGCGAAAAGGCGATGTCGGTCGACATGGGGATCGCCCAGCCCTGTGCGGTGGGACCGCCCATATTGAAAAGGCTGTAGAGCGCCGCCGGTACCAGCATACCACCGACCGCTGCCGCAATAGGGAGCAGGGTCGCGGAGAGCGACTTCAGTTCGCCGAAAAGAAACTCTCTTTTGATTTCCATCCCGACGACAAGGAAAAAGATCGCCATCAGGCCGTCATTCACCCAGTGTAAGAGTGACATGTCCGGCAGCAACGGCAGATCCACGAAGAGGTGCAGTGCATGCTCATAGGTATCTGCCAGAGGAGAATTGGCCAGCGCCATCGCGATGATCGTCGCGAGCATCAGGAGCAGACTGCCTGAGGACTCCTGCCTGATAAATTCTGCACAGGCGCTGTTCAACTGATTCATTCGATACTTCGTATAGTCAATCATCGTTTCATCTCCCACTTCATAGATATAAATTCATTTTGCAGTATTTGCATGCATTGGAGTGCATGTTTTCCATTATACATGATTCGCAATGATATGAAAAGAGGAAATTTTATATTTTTGAATTTATTTTTGCATCCAAAAAGCACCCTTGCTATTGCAAGAGTGCTTCGTCTTGGTGACCCAGGAGAGATTCGAACTCACGACCCACCGCTTAGAAGGCGGTTGCTCTATCCAACTGAGCTACTGAGCCATATGGTCGGGGCAGCCGGACTCGAACTGGCGACCCCCTGCTCCCAAAGCAGGTGCGCTACCAACTGCGCTATGCCCCGTTACGATTAAATATTATATAGTATGAAAGAACGTAAGTCAAGAAGAAAATTTTAGAGGTACGATGCAGGAGTAGCGGGTTCCCTTGTTCAAAAGAATGGGAGCGGCGAAATCAGTGACTGGTAGCTAGTGACTAGGGATTAGGGATTGGGCGCTTCAAGCGGCTAGTCACTTGAATGCTCCTTTCCGGCATCGCCCCATATATATCCGCGGAGAAGCAACCACCTTCATTTCTCGTTCCTCATTCGAGCAGAATTTTCATTCGCAATCGAGAAGAGCGGCACGCCTCACGGGCTATCCCTAGTCACTAGTCACTAGTCACCAGCCACCAAAAAGGAGCCCGCTTCCGCGAGCTCCTTTCACACTTTTTTATGTCCGACATCTTCCGCTTTGACGATGCCAAGGTAGATGCATCCGATGATCCATGCCACGTAGTCGTCTACCGGCACGGGGACGCTGCGCATACCTTTGGGAATGAGACGGGAGAAACCTTTGGCAGGGTGGTCTTTCCAGTACCACTGTTCCCCCATTTCCGTCGTGTATTTCTCATCGACGAGCGTGACGGGGATCGCACATCCGAGCTTCGCAAGAAGGGCTTCCGTGCGTTTCTGCATGACTTCATGGCGCGTGCCATTTCCCATGGCTACCGCGAGGAGGTCTTTCCCTGCGAGGAGCTGCGCCAGCTCCTTCTCATAGTCCGCTGTGCGGACGATGCTTTTCTTTTCGAGTGTCCCATCCATATGGACGAGTGCGACGCCTGTCTTGTCCCGTCCTGGATCGATAGCGCAGAGGAGTCCCTTCATGGACGCAGCACCTCCACATCGATGGTGAGCGGGCCTTTCGTGTAGACATTGCTGTGTGCTGTCACTTTGAGTTCACACTGCCCGCTGCATTCCTTGACTTTCTGGATGACTTCGACAAGCTCCTGTCCGTCCAGGACACCGACCTTGCCGGTGATCGGATCCGGGAGGATCCCCTGTGCCTGCGCGTAGTGATTCAGATCCTGCAGGAAACGCAATACCTGCATCTCATAGTTTTTGCTGTCCTTATACTTATCCAGACCGCCTTTATAGATGACCTGTCCCTGTCTGAAGACGAGAAGGTTATCATGGATATCGAAATCTACCACGAGGCGTTCGCCTAAGATGAGATTCTGCGCGGCAACGACACGGACGAGCTTTTTATGTTTGGCGCCTGTCACCTGCGCCACCGACTCGTCAAAATCTCTCTGGCTCATGCGGACGAGATTCACACTCTCATCGGTGATGTTCAGTCTTTCCTTCAGCATGCCGTTGATGTCGGCAAGGACGCTCTTCAGCACCTCTCTGGATCGGTTCTCATCCATATCTTCATCGACCACGACGCTTGTCATCACCTGGCCCGCCTGGAAGACCACCTGTCCTTCACGCAGTGCGTAGATATTTTTGATGAGCTGCTCTTTTTCTTCATTCAGTGTGGCAATATTTCCTGTCAGCTCTTCGCGGATCTTTTCCAGCTCCGCAATGTCTTCTGCGGACTGCTCGACGCCGGCTTTCGCCTCATCATACGCCTGCTGTACGGAGGAGAGTTCACTCTCCATGAAGACACGCTGGCCTTCGACTTCATCCAATCGCTTGGATGTCTCTTCGGCCTTCCGGTTCACGTCTTCATACTCTTTGTTGCGTGCTTCGAGCTGCAGCTTGCCCTTCTCGAGCTCGCGGTTCTTGACTTTGATTTCCTGATTCAGATCCTGCATCTCGCTTTGCAGTTTGGAGAGACCGAAGAGAGCCACACGAACATTTTCATTCACGACAGCCAGCACGGCGATGGTGAAGAAGGAGATCAGAATGCCGGAAATGATCGTCACGATCACGGAGGTGTACTTCGGACGAAGCCCGAAGAGCGTCATCCGTTTCTTACCGACCTTCGATCCGATCCGATCTCCCAAAAAGGCGATCAGCCCGCCCATGGCGATCAGGATCAGAAACATGAATATGCCGATAAACATAGTAAACCTCCTTTGCGATGGAAAACGGGTTCAGGGTTCAGGGTTAGCCCATGGGGCGGATCGCCCATGGATTTCGAATGAAAGCTCTACGCGCCAGTTAGGAGTGAGGAGTTAGGAGTGAGGAGTGGTGGTGCGGCGCATAAAAATCAGAAGCGCCGCGGAATTTTGATAGAGCTTCGCGTCGTCGTCATCAGAAGCATTGGCGAGAGATTCCTTTGCAGGACAGTCAGTATTCCCCTAACTGCGCTATTGCAATCACCGCTTGCTCCTAATCCCTAGATACTAATCCCTAGTCACTAATCCCTAGCTACCAGTCACTAGTTACTTCAAACCCTACCGATCCGCCCGACGAATTAGCAGGCAGCCCATGGCGAGGGCGATGAAGTTTGGCAGCCAGACGGCCCAGAAGGGCGGGAGCATGTGGCCCTTGCCCAGAGCTTCGAGGAATGTCATGATGGCGTAGTATACGAAAATAATGACCACAGAGAGGCCAAAGCCGATGGAGGAAGAGGAACGCTGCTTCTGCACGCCCAAGGGGGCGCCGACCAGAGCAAAGACGAAGCTGGCCATCGGCAGCGAGAAGCGGCGATACACTTCCATGATGAC
>CAKPUX010000097.1 GCA_934193095.1 uncultured Dialister sp.
GAGGGCGGCTATCCGGGCGATACCCCGGTCGCTATCGTAGCCAGAGCGACCTGGCCTGACCAGCGTATTTTCCGCGGCACCATTGATACCATTGCAGACATTCTCCATCAGGCAGGCGTCGTCCGTCAGGCCATGATCGTCGTCGGCAAGGTCCTTGATACCGACTATGAACTTTCCAAGCTTTACGACAGCAAGTTCACCACCATGTTCCGCAAAGGAACAGATGGAGAGTAAGGAAAGCGGGGGGAATAGGGGCGATTTCCGTGTATTCGGATGAGGCTTTGCGAAAATCAGCGTTTCCCTAGGGATTAGGGATTAGAGTCTTCTGGTGACTAGGTATTAGGAGGCTCAAGTGACTGGTGACTGGTGACTAGTGACTGGAATGCCAGCTCATGGCACCACCATTTCGCATTTCTCATTTCTAATTTCTAATTTCTCATTCAATCGAGGCTTTCAAACGTAATCAAGGGGCGAGCCGCCTCAGGGGCTAACCCTGAACCTTGAACCTTGAACCTTGAACCCTTATCCCCTGGAGAGTATCACATGAAGTACGCTATTGTTTCTGTATCCAAAGAAGGAGCCCAGCTGGGGGTGCGCGTGAAGGCGGGCATTTCCGGTGAGGGGACTCTGTATGAAAGAAAAGACGGTGCGAGCGGCAAAGAAGCCGTGTATTTTACCCGCACGCTCGCGCTCACGGCGGATATCTTCTCCTGCTATGATGGGATCCTTTTCATCATGGCTTCCGGCATCGCGGTCCGCGCCATCGCACCTCATGTGGTGAGCAAGGCGTCCGATCCTGCAGTACTCGTCATGGATGAGTGCGGGAAACATTGTATTTCCCTTCTCTCCGGGCACCTCGGCGGGGCGAATGCCTGGTCAAGAGAAGTGGCGGCGGCGGTCGGAGCCGATCCCGTCATCACGACGGCGACCGATGTCCATGACCGCTGCGCGCCGGATGATATCGCCCGCGAGCTGATGATGCGCGTCGAGCCGCTGGCGGCTTTGAAGCCCGTCAATACTGTCATCGCGGCAGGACGCACATTCCGCTGGTTTCTGGATGAGACAGTCGAAGGGAGCGCATCCATAGCGACGCGCCTCAAAGAAAAAGGGATCCGCGCGGAGTCCTTAGACCGTCTGGATGCCAATGCGTTTGACGCATGCGCCATCATTACGGAAAAAACAGTCAGTGTGAAGAAGCCTTTCGTCTGCCTTCGTCCGAAGAATCTTTTCGTCGGCATCGGATGCAAGCGCGGCACCTCCGAAGAGCTGGTGCATAGCGCATTCACCGCAGCACTCGCTCAGGCAGGGGCTTACCCCTATCAGGTAGCATCGCTTGCGAGTGTCGATGCGAAAGCGGATGAAAAAGGTTTGCTTGATTTTGCCAGTTCCATGCATCTTCCGATCCATTTTTACAAGGCAGAGGAGCTTAGAAAAATCGCGGAAGAGTATCATTTAGAAAGTTCAAAATTTGTAGAGAAAACGATAGGAGTGGGAAACGTATGTCAATCAGCAGCGTTAATGGAATCAATGAAGGGAAAAACGCTTCTGCCGAAAACGAAGTTTGTCAGTGCCACGGTGGCGATCGCCCTGGGACTATCCGGGTCATCGGCATTGGACCGGGCCATGAAGAAGAAATGACCCCGAAGGCCATCAAGGCCATGGAAGCTTCCGATATCATCGTGGGCTATAACACCTACATTGCTCTCGTGAAAGACCTCATCAAAGATAAAGAAGTCGTCGGAAATGGCATGCGCCAGGAAGTTGACCGTTGCCAGAAGGCTGTCGATCTGGCGGCAGAAGGCCATCAGGTGGCTGTGATTTCCTCCGGTGACCCGGGCGTCTATGGCATGGCCGGCCTGGTGCTCGAGCTCATTCAGAAGCTGCCGAAAGAAGCACGTCCGGAGTGCGAGGTCATCCCGGGACTCACCGCAGCAAATACGTCTGCTGCCGCGCTCGGTGCCCCGCTCATGCATGACTATGCTGTCATCAGTCTTTCTGACCTCATGACCCCATGGGAACAGATCAAAAACAGAGCGAAGCTCGCCGCTGAAGGGGACTTCGTCATCGCCATCTACAATCCAAAGAGCCGCGGCCGCGCGACCTACCTCGATGAGATCCGCGACATCGTGCTTCAGTATAGAAAGCCGGAAACACCGGTCGGCATCGTCAGAAAAGCAGGACGTCCGGGCATGAACTGGACGATCTCCACACTGGAAAAACTGCCGGAAGAACATGTAGACATGCAGTCCACCGTCATCATCGGCAAGAGCACCACCTTCGTCGCTGACGGAAAAATGATCACACCGAGAGGATACAAAGCATGATCTGGATCATTTCCGGAACACAGGACGGCCGAGAAATCGGTGCTGCACTCGCAGACCGAGAACAGTCCAAGCCGGAAGGGGAGCGCCGTGAGATCCTTATGACCGTTGTCAGCCAGTACGGTAAAGTGCTCGCCGCACATAAAGGGCTCGACATCGAAGTAGGGCGCTTCCGGGAAGAAGACATGCTCCGTGTCATCGCCGAAAAAGGCATCTCGCTCATCCTTGATGCGAGCCATCCCTATGCGGCGATCGTTTCTGAGACGGCCCGCGCGGCCTGCACCAAGGCAGGGATCGACTACGTCCGCTACGAGCGCGCGGAGATCCCGCTCCCTGACTATGACAAGCTCTATCACGCAAAAGATGAATTCGAAGCGGCGGATCTTGCTGGTCAGCTCGGAAAGAGCATCCTTTTGACGACCGGCTCCAAGACGCTTGCCACCTTCGTAGAGGCGAAAGCGCTGGAAGGCAAGGAGATCTGGGCGCGCGTGCTGCCGACATCGAATGTGATCAAAATGTGTGAAGACCTTGGTATGAGAGCCAAGTACATTCTCGCCCTGCAGGGCCCCTTCTCCTATGAAATGAACCTTGCCATGATTCATGACTATCACGCCGATGTGATGGTCACCAAGAACAGCGGTCTCATCGGCGGCAGCGATACAAAGCTCAAAGCCGCGATGGACGCCGGGATTTCCGTCATCGTTATCGATAAACCGAAAGCAAAACTGGACGGCGCTGTGGTCTTCTCGACCGTAGAAGGCGTCCTCAACTATATGGAGGAACACTATGGATTTCATCAAGAGCCCTAAGGCCATCGAAGATAAAAGTATGGATCTCATCAATCCATTCATCATGGACATCGACCTCACACCGGAAGAAGTGACGGTCTATTCCCGTATGATTCACGCCTCTGGCGACGTAGACTACGGGCATCTCATCCAGACCAGCCAAGGCGCTGTCGCTGCCGGTATCGAAGCGCTCGCCAAGGGCTGCAACATCTATACCGATGTGAATATGGTCAAAGCAGGGATCAATAAAAATGCCCTGCATGCCCTCGGAAGCGAGGTATTCTGCCGCGTATCCGATCCGGAAATCGCAGCCATTGCCAAAGAGAAAGGCATCGCCCGCTCCATGGCAGCGATGAACTCCTTCGGCACCGATCTCAATGGCTCCATCATCGCTGTCGGAAACGCACCGACCGCTCTCTATGAAGCCATCCGTATGGTCGAAGAAGACGGTATCAAGCCGGCACTCATTATCGGCATCCCTGTCGGCTTCGTCGGTGCCGCTGACTCGAAGGAGCAGCTTGTACGCCGTGCGCCCTGCCCCTTCATCACTGTCCGTGGCACCAAGGGCGGCAGCTCCATCGTCGCCTCCTGCGTCAATGCACTGATGTACAATCTGGTAAAGCGCAACAACAATATGCTCTTTGTCGAAGGTAAGAAATAGAACTCGTCAAAAGCACGAAAAAAGGGGCTGTGAAGAAATGAGGATTCATTTCTTCACAGCTCCTTTTTACTTTGCTTTCATTTGGTTCAGGGTTCTCGTGGCGGCTTCGCCGCCTTTTTTTAGAAGATGGTATTCTCGTATCGCAGCCTTTCCCCTCTAGGTAATGCTATTAAGTTAAGCGGCAGAACGTTCTTGGCTCCCCATCGGGGGAGCTCCCCGAAGGGGTGAGGGGGCTACGTAGCGGTATTGCATGAAAGTGTTG
>CAKPUX010000098.1 GCA_934193095.1 uncultured Dialister sp.
GAACCCTGAACCAAATGAAAGCAAAGTAAAAAGGGGCTGTGAAGAAATGAGGATTCATTTCTTCACAGCTCCTTTTTATTATCTCAGATTGAATGTGACCGGTACCTGTGAATTACAGGTGATCGCCACGCCATTCTGTTTGGCAGGGACGAACTGCCAGCCGTAGACGGCATTGACAGCGGCGCTGTCAAGGGTGCCGTTCCCGGAAGAGGAAACGACCCATGCGCTTGAGACGCTGCCATCGCTCGAAATGGTGAGACCTACGACTGTCGTACCGGAAATATTCGCTTTGCGGCAGGATTCCGGATAGGCAGGCGCCGGATTGCTCAAAAGCTGCGGTCCCATGGTGACGCCATCTCCGGGACCGGCGCCGTCTCCATCTCCGCTGCCATAGCCAGATCCGTTTCCACCGCCCGAGCCAGAACCAGATCCGGGGCCTTCCCCACTGCCATCGCCGGGGCCGTTCCCTGTACCGTTCCCACCGCCGGTACCACCACCGGTGCCGGAAGAGGTGCTTCCCTCTGAAGTGCTGTCCCTAGAATTGGTGTCTGCGGCAGAGGAGGTATCCTCTGATGGCGCCGGAGCGACTTCGTGGACATCATTTTCTGCTTCGGGATCCGGTTCGGTCTTGACGGGAGGCGGAGCTGTCGGTGTGGCTTTTGCTTCTTTGATTTCGGGGAGTTTTTCTTCCTGCGGTGTTTCTCCCCCGTTTCCACCGCCGCCACCGCCACCGCCGCCGCTCATCGTGACGAGGTCAACTTCGATAGGTCCTTTATTCACAGGCGATGCCGGAAGGAGCAGCATGAAGCCCGTGATGAGCCCCAAGGCGACGACGTGACAGGCAAGCGAGGTACCCAGAGCAGAGGACCATCGGTACTTGAAAGTACGCATCACACCACCCCTTTAGTCTGACTGCCCTTTGGAGGCAGTGGCAATGCCGATCTTGGAAATCCCGACGGATTTCAGCTGGTCTAAGACGAAGACGAAGTCGCCGTGCTCGGATTTCTCATCCGCGCGCAGGACGATGGAGATGTCAGGATTTCTATTCTTTTCGATTTCCATGCGCTTCTTGAAGGTGTCCTTCGGGATCTTTTCCTGCTCGACATAGATGGTGCCATCCGATGTCACGCTGATCGGAAGCGTTTTCTGCAGGTCGATCTGCGCGCTGGCGGTCTGTGGCAGGTTCAGATTGATGGACTTCTGCACCACCATCGTCAGCATGGACATCATGAAGAAGACCAGAAGGAAGAAGATGATATCGATCATCGGGATGATCATGATCTTCGGCTTCTTCTCTACATTCATTGATTCAAGTTTCATTTCTGATCCGCCTCTACGATAGCCAAATACAGGGAGCCCAGTTTTTCCATCTGGGAAACGAAGTTAGACACCTGCTGCGAAAGGTAGGTGTAGGCGATAAGGGCGATGATGGCAACGAAAAGACCGGATGCGGTGCAGACAAGTGCTTCCGCGACGCCGCCGGTGATGGCGAATGGCTGGCCTTCTGCGACAGAAAGGACATTGAAGGAGCCGATCATGCCGATGACGGTGCCAAGAAGACCCATCAGCGGGGACAGGGTGACGATGACATCAAGGTAGTTCAGGTACGACTTCAAGACGCCTGCGGCATGAGAAGCCGCGCCTTCCAGAATGGCAGTCTGGTTCGCTTTGGAAGAGAGCTGCTCAGCGCCGGCCAGAATGATACCGGCAGGAATGCCGCCATCGGCCTTGAGCGCCGCTTTCAGCCCTTCCTGATCATTGGCTGCCAGGAGTTCCGGGATCTCCTTCGTGAGCTTTTCGATATTCGACTTGTTCGCATGATAGAAACGGAAACGCTCGATGAAGATCGTCACAACGAGGATAGAGCAGAGAAGCAGCGGATACATCATGAAACCGCCGGCATGAAACAGATGAAGTAAGTCCATTTTTCTAAAGACCCCCTGATGAAAAAATAATGGCAAGCCATTTATACATTAAGCTTAGATTACCATTTTAAAGATAGTAAGTCAAATAAAATTTGAGGTTTGTTTTAGGAGGTTTTAATAAATAAGAGTTCGGGGTTCAGGGTTCGGGGTTAGCCCGTGGAGCGTGCTCGCCCCTTGATTACATTTGAAAGCCTCGCTTGAATGAGAAATTAGAAATGCGAAATGAGAAATGGTGGTGCGGCGCATAATCATATGGAAGCGCCGCGGAGCTTTGATAGCGCTTCGCGCGCATCGTCATTTCGAGCGTAGTCGAGAAATCTTTATTGCAGAACGCTCATCGTCACATGTAAGGCAGCACCAGGACATCGTTTCCCTTTAGCGCATACACGCTGATTCCCGCAGTGCAAGAAAGATCCCTCGGCTTCGCTCGGGATGACGATACGAGAAGGCGGCAGTCTGCCATCTGACGTCTCCTAGTCTCCTAGTCTCTAGTCACTCCCTCATTCCTACATGCCCAAGGCTATGATAAAATAGAAACATGCGATACTGAAAGGCATAAGCGGGTATCGCTCCATTCCATTGGCGGCGCAGCCGCCTCCTCTATTCCCTCATTGACAAGAAAGGCCACCCCATGTCCCCCCATTTCTATATCCGTGATTTCTCGAAACGCACCCATGACGATGCACTCTCCGACAAGAGCCTTCTCGCACTGTCGGAAACGAAATCGGAGCATACCATCGACGCCTATGAGTCGGACTGGAATGACTTCTGCGACTGGTGCTCGTACAATAAAAAAGAATCGTTCCCGAGCACGCCGGAAACGATCGTGAACTATATCAATGATCTGGCGGACTATGCGAAAACGGCGACCATCCGCCGCCGCATTTCCGCTCTGTCAGAGAACTTCAATGCGGCCGGTCTCACGAAGGAGAATCCCGCAAAAGCGTGGATCGTACGAGAAGCACTGATCGGCCTCATGCGGCAGAAAGGCATGCTGCAAAAGGGGAAAACGCCGGTGTATTTTGAAGAGCTTCAGGAAATGATCTCCCGCATGGATCTCCGAACGCTTCACGGCCTGCGCGACCGTGCGATCCTCCTCATCGGCTTCATGGGGGCTTTCCGCAGAAGCGAGCTCGTCTCTCTCACGATGGAAGATATCAGAAAATTTCCGCAGGGCATCGTCCTTCACATCAAACGCTCGAAGACGGACCAGCGGGGCGAAGGACAGCAGGTTGGCATCCCCCATCTGAAGAATGTACCTGAAGAAATGGACGGCATCCGTGCGCTCTATGACTGGCTGAAGGCCGCTGATATCCATGACGGCCCGATCTTCAGGAAGATCCTGAAAAATGGCAAGGTCGCTTCGACGCATCTCAGTGAAAATACGGTAAATCTCCTCGTCAAAAAATATGCCGAACTGATCGGTCTTGACCCCACACTCTATGGCGCGCACAGCCTGCGCCACGGCTTCGCCACGTATGCGGCGCTTCACGGCATCGAGGAGCGTCTCATCATGAAACAGACCCGTCACAAGTCCGTGGAAATGGTGCGCCGCTATATCAATGAAGCGGATGTCTTTACGAATAACCCGCTTTCAAAGATGTTCGGCGAACGGTAGCTGGTGGCTAGGGATTAGGGATTAGTAGCCAGGAACTCGGATGGGATACGTCAGATATCAGATGTCAGAAATCAGACGTTAGACTTTAGACTTTAGACTTTAGACGATGCGCTTTTCTGCGTATCGTCAGAACTACATAAAAAGAGCCGAGAAATCAGTGGATTTCTCGGCTCTTTTTGCTTGAATCGGTGTTTTCCTTAAGGAAACACTGGCGCGGGAGGAAAGTAAAGGAAAGTAGTCCCACATAAATTTTATACCTGTACGTAGAAGGGTGCCCCTTTGGGGCACATCTATCCGGCGCCTTTGGCGCGACCCTTCTCCAAACCATCACGCCTTGCGGCACCACTGTGAACGAAAACGGATTTCTGCTATCATTAGGGTGGAGACGA
>CAKPUX010000099.1 GCA_934193095.1 uncultured Dialister sp.
CATTTCTCATTTCTCATTTCTAATTTCTAATTCGAGCAAGGCTTTCAAACGTAATCAAGGGGCAGCACGCCCCAAGGGGCTAACCCTGCCCCCTAATCCTTCACGATTTCCAATCCCCCCGCCCCCTCGACCACTCTTGCCTCACCAAGGCGAATCAGTTCAAGGAGTGCCACGAGTGTGACGGCGAGGCGGAGGCGTGTCTTCAGCCGCCGGAAATACTGCGTGAAGTCCACACGATGAAGGCAAGAGAGCGTCTCTTTCAGCGTCTCCATCTCCTGCTCCATCGACACCTCTTCGGGGGCGAGGATTTCTTCCTTCTCTTCATGGAGAGAGTCATAGAGCGAGAGGAAGGCCGCTCGCAGCTTCAGAAGGGAGATCCGCCCCTGATACAGCCCGCCCTTCACAGCCTCGGGTTCTTTCTTCCAGTACGGCCTTTCGGCATCGATGAGCGCCTCGATGCGTCCCTTGATCTCCTTCATCCGCTTGAATTCTTCGAGTGACCTCGCGAGTTCGGCTCTCGGGTCTTCCGTCTCATCGGCCGCCTCCTGCCTCCGCTTCGGGAGCAGCATCCGCGACTTGATGAAGATGAGCGTCGAAGCCATGGCGAAGAAACTGCTCGCCAGCTCCAGATCGAACGCCTGCGCCCTCCTGAGGTATGCGAGATACTGCTCGGTGATCTCATGGATCGGTATGTCATGGATATCGATCCGGTTCTTCGTCACGAGGTGCAGCAAAAGATCCAGCGGCCCTTCGAAGACAGGAAGATTCACCTGATATTCTTTTTCGATCGCTCCCGCCTCCTTGCGCGCACCACCCCATCATGAATGTACTCTATTATATTATCATAAATCGAATCATTTGTTGATAGGATTATAGGTTCAGGGGGGGGAGCCCATGGGGCAGGGCGTCCCTTGATTGCGGATAAAAGCTCTTCTCACCAATTAGAAGTGAGAAGTGAGAAGTGAGGAGTGTTGGTGCGGCGCATAAAAATCAAAAGCGCCGCGGAGTACATATAGTGGCGATGCCCGAAGGCGGTATTCAAGTCACCAGTCACTAGTCCCTAATCATTTGTACCCTCTGAACCATGAACCCCCAACTTATGTTACAATACAGGCAAAGGAGCTGAATTCAATGATCGACCATTCCCACCTTCCCCCCTTCACGAAAGCACTTTTGAACTTTGCGAAAGAAGCGCGCGATGATTTCTGCACGCCGGGGCACCACAGCGGCGCACTGTTTGAAGAAATCCCCGAGGGACGCGCCTTTGTCTCCGCGCTCGGTGAAGGCGCTTTCACCGCAGACATCTCGGACTCTTCTTCCGTCATCGGGGATCCGTCCTCTCATGAAGGCGTCTCCGGAGAGGCAGAAGCCCTCGCCGCGAGCGTATATGGCAGCGACCGCTGCTTCTTCGTCTTGGGCGGCACCTCCGCGTCGAACCGCATCGCCATCAGCGCGCTCGTCTCCGAAGGCGACCTCATTCTTTTCGACAGGAATAACCACAAGTCTGCCTCGCAGGCCGCACTCGCCGCCGCAGGCGGACTTCCCGTCTATCTCGCCTCCGAACGAAATGAAAGCGGCATCATCGGCGGACTGACGGAAGAAACGCTTGACCCCGTCCGCCTCCGCGAGAAAGCGGCCAAGCTATCGCCCGCCGCAGGGAAAAAGCAGCGTCCCTACCGCCTTGCCTGCCTCCAGCTCTCCACCTATGACGGCCTCTTTCTGAATGCCAGAGAGCTTCTTCGCCGCATCGGCTCACTCTGCGACTACATTCTCTTCGACGGCGCATGGGCCGGCTACGAAAATTTTCTTCCACTCCTTCAGGATTCTGCCGTCCTCACCTTCCCCCTGACGAAAAACGATCCCGGCATCCTTGTGACGCAGTCCGTCCACAAGCAGCTTGCCGGATTCTCCATGACGAGCCAGCTTCACAAGAAGGATAGCCACCTGCGGGGGATGACACGCTATCTCGAGGATGACGTCCTGCAGGCTGCCTTCCTCATGCATATTTCGACCTCCCCTTACTATCCGCTCCTTGCCGGACTGGAAATGAATGCGTACCTGCACCAGAAGAAAGGAAAGGAGCTCTGGCAAGAAGCCGCGATCACGGCGACAGAGCTGAAGAGAGCCATCCTCAAGCGTTGCCGCTTCCTTCGCCCTTTCACCGCGTCCATGGTGCGCGACGCTTTCTGGGAAACCTATCCGACAGAAGACATCCTCTCGGATCCCGCATTCTTTGCGATTTCCGCCAAAGACACCTGGCACGGTTTCTCCCATATCGCAGAAAACCTCTACCTCACAGACCCCTGCAAAGTGCTCCTCACGACCGGTCCCCTCCCCGCGCCGCTCCTCTCTCACTGGCTCGAAAGTCATCATGTGACCGCGGAGAAATCCGATTTCCACACTCTCCTCTTCCTCGTAGAACCAAGCGATAGGCAGGAGAAATGTGAGCGCCTCCTCTCGCTCTTCGAAGAATGTGAAACCGCCTATGAAGCCAATGCGCCGATGTCCTCCTTCGCGCCGGACGTCACCTGCCTTCCGGGCGAGGGTCTGAAAGACTACTCCCTGCGCTACATGGATTTTTTGGAAAAAGAACAGGCTTCTCGTCTTTCGCAGACACTCTTCGCCGAAGATCATTTCCCGAAAGCCGCCCTCACCGGGCGAAGCGCCCATCAGGCCTTCCTCAAAGGAGCACGTGAGCGCGTCCCGCTTTCGGAAGCCAAAGGCCGCGTTTCTCTGGAAATGATTCTCCCCTATCCCCCCGGCATCACCGTCTTAGAGCCCGGCGAGGTCTGGACGGACGAGGTGCTTTCCTATTTCCTCTTCCTGCAGAAATACAGCAGTACCTTCCCGGACTTTTCCCCCGAGATCCTCGGCGTGCACGGGAAAGGGGACGAGGCGTATGTGTGGGTATGGGATAGCACACATAGGAGATAATACTTTTTTATACATAAGCCTATATGCTAGAATAGTGTTATAGTAAAGGAGGCTAATACCATGAAGTATACATACGTCGAATTCGGTGATGGCACATTAGTTACATTTAATGACATTAAAATAGATCAGAATGGCGAGCACATCCACGTTTACTTCGAAAAACCTGTTGCAGGTGATTTTCATTATTTAGAAACCACTCTCCCCGATTTGAACATTGTAGGCAGCAACGGATTCACTGACGATGAAAGCAAGAAACTTTTAAACTTCACTCGAAACAATGCTTCCCTCATTTGGGAACTGGCCAGAAAATACGGGGGTGATCCCATTGCCGACGCTATTTAAACTTTGGGGATACTTGATTTATTTCTGGTCAAATGAAGGTATGGAACCAATTCATGTACATATCACTAAAGGGGTTCCTAAGCACAGCGATACGAAAGTCTGGATTGGGCCGATTGTTCATCTTGCGCATAATAAAGGACAAATTCCCGATAAAGACCTTCGTCGATTGCTTCGTTTTATAGCCCAAAATAAAGAAATGATTATTGAAGAATGGAATCAACATTGGTCTAGATGATTTTTCCCCTCTTGACAATTTCCCTCTTTGCGCGGTATCCTACAAGTAATCAAACCGTTGAAGCGGAGATCAAAGCAGGAAATGCGCGCACAGAGAGTCCTACCTGATGAGAATGGATCGAAGGCAGCCTGCCAAATGGACCGCAGAGGGCGCAGCGAAAGGGACATCCGAGTATCCTGCGACGTATGGCATACGTCAGTTGCCGGAAGTATGTTGGTACTTCGCTAAGTGCATGTCGATGACATGAATCAAGGTGGCACCGCGGATACACTCCGTCCTTGGCAAATTTTTTGCCGAGGACGGAGTTTTT
>CAKPUX010000100.1 GCA_934193095.1 uncultured Dialister sp.
GTCAGAAAGTATCTGAACGAAGAAGAAATCAAAGCCTGCTTCGACTACAAGCCGATGCTCGTCCATGTAGATGAGATTTTCGCTCGTTTCGGACTGTAATCCACTCATCAAAAAAGCCTCGACCCGTAAGGGCGAGGCTTTTTGCGTGAAGGGAAATGGAGAAGTTCATAGCCGCACAGGTATGAACGGACATCATTTTATGGTATGATACAGGCGGTGCCATCGTAAACGATAGGCGGTTAAATAAAGACCCCGAAAGGGGTGGGTCAGATGACGAAATACGATTTTTTTACAGTTGTTTTTCTGATGACGGTGTGCATTGTCGCATTGCTGAAATAGCCAATAGAAAAACCGCCTTAGCCCTGGAAAGTTAAGCGGTTTTTCTACACTTGATAATCATATGGGGCCATGACCGTTTATCGGATGGCACCGTTTCTATTTGTATTGTAAGATATTTCACGAAAGAAAGCAAGAAAAAACAGATTAACTTATACGGCGCATGGTCTCCCTCCTTCCTAAGGAAGGAGGTGCCCCGAAGGGGCGGAGGTTGGCTTTGCGTATGCGATATTTTCCTGATGGCGCTATCCAATCGTTAGCGTTTTATGGTATGATACAAGCGGTGCCATCGTAAACGATAGGCGGTTAAAATTGAGACCCCGAAAGGGGGATGACCCATATGACGAAATACGATTTTTTTACGATCGTCTTTTTTGCGAGTATGTGTGTTATAGCACTGACAAAGTGACCAATAGAAAAACCGCCTCGACCCTGACAAGTTAGGCGGCTTTTCTACTAACAATAAATGGGGTCATGACCGTTTATCGGATGGCACCGTTTCTATCTGTATTGTAAGATATCCAGCGAAAGAATGCAAGGTAAACCTATGGACTTCTTTTACTTGGCAGGCAGCGCGGTTGTGGTGCTGCTGACATTTCTGCTGCATCGCTTTGGAAATGCATGGATTGACCGTCTCTATGCGTCGCACCGGGACATCCTGACCTTTCCTTTGGCGGTCAAAGAACGGGGACGCTTGCGGCATTTTCTTCTCCCGCTCGCTTTCCTTCTCTGCGGCGCGCGCGTGGTCTACATCGCATCAAGCCCTGTCGAGCTTTTCTTCCTGCTCTTCGCCTCCGCGCTCCTTCTGCTCATGACTGCGACCGACTTTGAGCAGTACTGCCTCTTTGACGCGATGATGCTTCCTTTCGCGGCGGGCGGTCTTCTCCTCTCGCTCATCCAGCTTCCCCTTCTGACCGATCGCCTCATCGCAGCCGCGGCGGGCGGCGCGGCTTTCCTTGTGCTCGCCATCCTCTCGCGCGGGGCTTTGGGCGGGGGCGATGTGAAGCTCATCGCATCGCTCGGCCTCTGGCTGGGGAGAGATGCTCTCCTCTTCGTCACGATGGCCGGTATCGTATTCGGGGGTCTTTCTGCCCTCATTCTGATGCTCCTTCGCCTCAAGAAAAGAAAGAGCGCATTCGCCTACGGTCCCTACTTCGCACTGACGGCGCTTGCGCTCTTCATGATGCGGAGTGTGTGATTAGTGACTAGTGACTAGTAGCTAGGGATGAGTGGCTAGGGATTAGGTTTGCGATACGAGAAAACCGCTAGTTTCAAAACTTCGCGGCGCTTTCGTTATTTTATGCGCCGCACCTTCCCCGCCCTACCCTCAGAACCTATAGAACCTTCTGAACCTCTTTCCCAATGAAATCAAAGGGAAACTCGCCCGATGAGCTAACCCTGAACCCTTACACCCTTTCTTATCCCCTCGATTCATACCAACCGCCCATATCTATTCCAAAACAGCATACAAAGAAAAATCGTTTGACAGATGGCTCTTTGCCGTGTATGATTATTGCAACTCAATACCCCATGCGATGACTGGGATCAAGTGATATGATGTTCTTTTCAGAGAGCCGATGGTTGGTGAAAATCGGCAGGAAGCATATGACGAACTCTCCCAGGAGCTCCGGATCGAAGCAGCGATGCCGTAGAGAAGGCGGAAGTCCCCGTTACGGATGAACCATGAAAGTATAATGCAGGGTGGTACCGCGAAACCTCGCCCCTGTCTCGGAAGAGACAGGGGCTTTTATATTATACGAAGTGGAAGAGAGATAAGCACAGAGTGGTACAGCGCAGACGCGCCTCTGTCCGAGGGATCGGACGGAGGCGCTTTTTCTTTCATGGTGAGTGATAAATCAGGGTGGCACCGCGGAAAACCGCCCCTGGGAGAGGAAAGCCTCTTTCAGGGGCGTTTTTTTGATCCATGTAAACTAGGAGGAGACACAAATGATGCATATGAGAAAAGTAATGAAGGCGATCGGTATTTGTTCCATGGCTGCCATCATGATGGCAGGTCTGTCCGGCTGCGGCGGCAAGACGGGGGGCGCGGTGTCTTCCGGCGCGAAGAATGCGGCGAAGATCGGTTTCACGGCGGCGCTGACGGGCGGTGCGGCGGCATATGGCAAGTCGGAAGAGGAGGGCGTGCGCCTCGCTGTCGAAGAAATCAATAAGAAGGGCGATTTCCCGATCGACCTCTTGGTGGAGGATACGAAGGCTGTCCCGGCGGACTCGATGAATGCGACGAAGAAACTGATTCAGGAGAAAGTCTCTCTGATCATCGGGCCGATGACGTCCAATGAGGCGAAGGCGGCGGGGCCGATCATCCAGAATGCAAAGGTGCCGTCTCTGGAGATTTCTGTCACGGCAGAAAACATTACGGACATCGGAGACTGCATTTTCAGAAATTCCGTACCGGAGTCGAAGAATATCCCGCAGACGGTGAAGAAGACGCACAAGCTCTTAGGCTACAAGACCGCAGCGATCCTCTATGCCCATGACAATGAGCAGCATGTGACCGCGCAGAAATATTTCCAGAAGACGATGGAGGAGGAAGGCGTCCAAGTCATCGACGTCGAGACCTTCGGCAGCAAGGACAGCGAGTACTCCGCGCAGCTGACGAATATCCAGCACAAAAATCCGGATGTCATCGTCGTATGCAGCTACTACCAGGAAGGCTCCCGCATCCTGAAGAAGATGAGAGAGATGGGCATGAACCAGCCGGTGCTGGGGGACAATGGCTTCGTTTCGCCGGAGCTGGGCAAGATGGCAGGCGCGGCAGCGGACAATGTCTACGTCTCCTCCATGTGGTCGGCGGACCGCAAGGATGAAAAGGTGCAGAAATTCGTAGAAAACTACACGAAAGCCTATGGCCGTGCGCCCGACCAGTTCGCCGCCAGTGCGTATGACGGCGTCTACATGGCGATGGATGCGATGAAGCGCGCGGGTACGACCACCGATCACAAGAAGATCCGCGATGCGCTGGCACAGATGAAGGACTTCAAGGGCGTCTGCGGTACATTCAGCTTCGATGAAAAGCGCGATCCGGTCGTCGATCTGATCCTGATGAAGATGCAGGATGGGAAATTCGGCGTCGTGGATGTGAAGTAAAAGGGTGGTCGGGTTTAGGGCTGGCCTGTGGGGCATGCGGCCCCTTGATTGTGAATGAAAACTTCGCTTGAATGAGAAATTAGAAATGAGAAATGCGAAATGGCGGTGCGGCGCATAAAAAATGGAAGCGCCGCGGAGGTTTGAAACTGGCGGTTTTCTCGTATCGCAAACCTAATCCCTAGCCACTAATCCCTAGCTACCAGTCACCAGTCACCAGTCACCAGTCACTTGAGACTCCCAAACCCTAAACCTTGCTCCATCGGGTGTCATACCATAGGAAAACGGGTGGCAGAAACGATTTCGTTTCTGCCGCCCGTCTTTTGCGTGGGGGATGGCGCGAAGCGCCGCACCGTTCACGTTGAAC
>CAKPUX010000101.1 GCA_934193095.1 uncultured Dialister sp.
TTTTTATGCGCCGCACCACCACTCCTCACTCCTAACTCCTCACTCCTAACTGGCGAGTAGAGCTTTCACACGCAATCAAAGGACGGCACGCCCCAAGGGCTAACCCTC
This sequence comes from uncultured Dialister sp., assembly GCA_934193095.1. Lineage (GTDB taxonomy): Bacteria > Bacillota > Negativicutes > Veillonellales > Dialisteraceae > Dialister. The sequence continues at coordinate 109 of CAKPUX010000101.1, forward strand.
GATTTTCCAATAAAAAACACCTGCTTTCGCAGATGTTTTCCCTCACTTCAACTTCTCTTTCAAAAACTCAATGAACGTTTTCGTGACACGACTGAAGGGCTGATTTCTGCGCCACGCAAGAAATGTGTAGATATGCTGCGGCTTTTCTCCGATCGGTCTGAAACAGATCCGATGTTCATCAAGAAAGGGGAGTACACCCTCCCCGGCAATAAAATAGCCCATGCCCTCATCGACCATGATAGCCCGGTTCGTGGGGAGGTCACACTCGATCATGGCAGGATGGCTATCCTGATCCGTATGTCTGGCAAAGAGCATCGCATCAAGATCTGGACGAAGCCCCTGCAGCAGAGGGCGGCCTTCAAGGTCTTTCATCCATACTTCCGGCTTCTTGGCGAGCGGATCATCCGCACGCATATACACCCCCATCCGGCTCGGTTTTCCGATGGGGCGTGACTCATACTTCTCCCTATCGAAAGGCTGCACAAGGAGGCCCACATCGACGCAGCCATGATCCATACATTCACAAATGTAAGGCGTGATGTCCGTGTAATAGCGGAAACATACAAAAGGATGGAGTGTCTGGAATTCCTTAATGAGACGCACGAAATCACGTGCCTGCGAGAGATCCCCTCCTGCCACGCTGATGGTGCCTTCCAGATTTTCTGCCGCCTGCGAGACTTCCATCTCCGTCTTGTCGACCAGAGAGACGATCTCTTCGGCGCGTCGGCGAAGAAGAATGCCTTCCGGCGTCAATGCGATCTTGCGTCCGCTCCGATCCAGGAGCGGGACGCCCATATCCGCTTCGAGGTCCGCCATCTGGCGCGACAGCGTCGGCTGCGTGATGTGGAGGCGGCTGGCCGCCTTCGTGATGCTCTCCTCACGCGCGACCATGAGAAAATATTTCAACACACGGATTTCCATGGAAATCGCTCCTTTCATGAAACCATTTTTCTCATTATATCATGGGAAGGAAAAGGGTGCAGGGTTCAGGGTGGTGCGGCACTTCTAAATTATAATGCGCCGCACCACCAACCTGAAGTTTGAAAGCAGGGATGAGTGGCTAGGGATTAGGGATTGGGGATTAGGAGTGACTGGGATTCTCCGGCATCGTCATCCCGAGCGCAGCCGAGGGATCTTTACTGCATTGCGGGAATCTGCGTGTATGCGCCGAGGGAAAACGATGTCCTGGTGCTGCCTTACATCAGGCGATGAACGTTCTGCAATAAAGACCCTCGGCTACGCTCAAAATGACGATGCGCGCGAAGCGCTATCAAAACTCCGCGGCGCTTCTTATTTTTATGCGCCGCACCACCACTCCTCACTCCTAACTCCTAACTGGCGAGTAGAGCTTTCACACGCAATCAAAGGGGCAGCACGCCCCACGGGCTAACCCTGAACCTTGAACCCGACAACCACAAAAGACGTGCTTTCGCACGTCTTTTGTCAAAAACTATATGTTCCCTTATAGATCAGGTCTTTGATGAAATTCGGAAGGGCAAAGCAGCTTTTCTGGATATTTTTATTGTAGTACTTCATCGGCTGCGGGCCGTCTTCACGGACCTTGGCTGTGAGCGGGTCATATTTCTTCGATCCGATCATGAAGGAGTGCATACACTCCGGATAGATCGGCACATGTGAAAAATACATGCGTACGATGGGGAATACGTCACGCATCGCCTCAAAGACATCGTGAACGGTCTTCTGCTGGACGATCGGGGACTCGGTCTGCTGGACGATGAGCCCATCTTCTCTAAGAGCCGCCTTGGCGCTTTTGTAGAATTCTCTCGTGAAAAGGCCTTCGCCCGGCCCGATGGGGTCAGAGCAGTCGACGATGATGACGTCATAAAAGTCCTTCACCGCGGCCGCAAAAGCGATGCCATCCCCCACATGGACATGAAGCTTCTTCGGCGGATCCAGGAGGACTTTGGAAATCGTCGGGAAATATTCCTTCGAAAGCTCGATGACGCGGCCATCGATGTCGCAAAGATCCACCTGTTTTACACACTCGTGGCGGCAGACTTCGCGTGCGACGCCGCCGTCTCCGCCGCCAATGATGAGTACACGCTCCGGATGAGGATGCATCATGAGCGGGACATGCGCGATCATTTCATGGTACGTCCACTCATCCTTGACGGAAGTCTGGAAAACACCGTCTAAGATGAGAAGACGTCCATACTGCTCCGTCTCGACAATCTCAATGTGCTGAAAAGGGGTCTGCTCTTCATGCAGTCTTTTGGTGATCGCCAGAGTGAGCCCCAGATGGTCATTGGCCCACTCGGTCACGGTCTGTTTTGTTTCCATAGGCTTAGTTCTCTTCTTTCGGAGCTACTGTCTTAGCCGCCTCATCGAAAAGATTTCTGCCGACAGGAAAAGGAGCGGCTTCCTCTGCTTCTACAGCTGGTGCTTCTACCGCCGGTGCTGCTTCTTCTTCCGTGGCAGAAGGCTCCGCCTCAGCGGTCGGTTCAGACGGGTCAGAAACTGCCGGCTGCTGCGCCTGCACCGCCTGCGGCGCACGAGCGGCTTTGGCTGCTTCGATCAGCGCCAGCGCAGATTTGAAATTTGACAAGAGCTTTTCGATATACAGATTCATATCGCCTTCTGCCTTCAGCAGATCCGCATTCATCTTGCGACGAGCCGCTTCGGCATCGGAAACGATCTTCTGCGCTTCGCTCTGGGCTTCCTGAATGGAAAGCTCGGCTTCCTTGTGTGCATTCTTCTTCACATTATCCGCGGTTTCCTGTGCCATGACCAGCGTGTGGGACATGGTCGACTCCATCTTTTCGTAGTTGCGGAGCTTCGTGCGGATGATGTCCATTTCTTCTTCCATCGCACGGTGCTCGCGGTAAATCTTCTCATAGTCGCTCGCAAGCTCTTCCAGAAAGGCATTCACTTCATCCTTCGAATAGCCGCGGATCTGACCGGAAAATGTTTTATTATGAATATCCATCGGTGTGATCATATTGTATGCTCCTTTAATGATATTCTTACTTATGAGTTCAAGGGTTCAGGGTTCAAGGTTCATGGTTAGCCCCTCGGGCGTGCCGTCCCATGATTACGTGTGAAAGAGGTTCAGCGGGTTCTATAGGTTCAAGAGGTTCAAAGGGGTTGGTGCGGCGCATAACAATCAGAAGCGCCGCGGAGGTTTGAAATTAGCGATTTTCCCGTATCGCAAACCTAATCCCTAGCCACTAATCCCTAGCTACCAGTCCACAAGTCGCCAGTCCCTAGCCACTAATCCCGGCTTTCAAACTTCAAGGCTATGGTATTCACGAAAGATGAGAAATCTATGAACCTGTCGAACCTACAGAACCCATTGAACCCATCAACCTGAACCCCGAACCCTTACTTATATCTATCAATCAACAATCCCGTCCGTCCTTTTCGGCTCGTACCGGTCTCTTCCTTGATCTCGATGCGGCCGCGTCCACGGATGCTGATGATATCGCCTGCCTTCACCGTCTGGGACGCGCTCTTGGCAGGCTGCCAGTTCACTTCCGTGCGCCCGTCATCGACGGCCTGCACCATCTT
>CAKPUX010000102.1 GCA_934193095.1 uncultured Dialister sp.
TGGCATGAAAGACAGCTGGGATAAGGTTTCCCGGTCACTCCTATGAGAGCTGCAAGTCCCCCGCGGCAGATGGAACGAGAAAATGAGATGATCGTTATTTCACATCGCCTTTTTATTTGCAAAAAGCAGCTCGGAGGAAATATGAGCTTCCCACAAGACTTCGCTGCGGGTATGAAAAGGCGTGCAGGAATGGGCGCGGGGCGTTACAATACATAGATAGGAAAGGTATGCGCAGATGGATGGAGCGTTTCCTTCATTCCCTGAGATGTCAGTGATGCTTTCGTAGGAGAAGATATATGGAAAAACAAGGATTTGCGGTGAGCGAGGTCAATCAGTACCTGAAGCAGCTGCTGGAATCGCAGAGCGAGCTGCATCACATTCCGGTGCTGGGGGAGATCTCCAATTTCAAACGCTATCAGTCGGGGCATTGCTATTTCACACTGAAGGATGAGAAGTCGGCGCTGAAGTGCGTCATGTTCAAGAGCAGTGCGGCGCGCCTGTCTTTTGAGCCGCAGAATGGGGAGAAGGTCGTGGCGCTCGGCTCGATCTCGGTCTATGAAAGGGACGGGGTGTACCAGCTCTATGTGACCGCGATGCGCCGGCAGGGGGTCGGGGACCTGATGCAGGCGTATGAGGTGCTGAAAGAGAAGCTCACGAAGGAAGGACTTTTCGATGAGTCCCGGAAGAAGCCGCTGCCCCGTCTGCCGCGGGCGATCGGGATCATCACGTCACCTTCCGGGGCAGCGGTGCATGATATCATCACAGTGTCGCGGCGGCGGAACAAGGGCGTGAAGCTCATCCTCTATCCGGTGTCCGTGCAGGGGGAGGAGGCCGCGGGAGAAATCGTCCGTGCGATCGATTTCTTCCATCGCCATCATCTGGCGGATCTTCTGATCGTAGGCCGCGGCGGCGGCTCGATCGAGGACCTGTGGGCGTTCAATGAAGAGCCGGTGGTGCGCGCCATCGCGGCATCGAAGATCCCGATCATCAGCGCTGTCGGGCATGAGACAGATTTCACACTGTCCGACTTTGCGGCCGATGCACGGGCGGCGACGCCTTCACAGGCAGCGGAGATCGCGGTCATTGATGTGGCGGCATATAGAAATGGCATCGCCTTTTATTGGGATAAGGCAGCGAAGCTCTTGGAGAAAGAAATCCATGAGAACGCGCAGCTCGCAGACAGTCTGCAGCAGGAACTCACGCAGGCGATGGCGACGGAGCTCGATGCGAAGAAGCACAGGCTCTCGCTCATGGCAGCGAAGCTCTCGGCATTGAGCCCGCTGACGGTACTTTCCCGCGGGTATTCCATCACGACCACGGCGGGGCATAGAGCCGTGCAAGGCGTATCGGATGTATCAGCGGGAGACACGATCAGGACGACAGTGGCGGATGGGACGATTTCCTCCGTCGTGTCAGGGATAGAAAAGGAAAGGATGTAGGTCATGGAAACTCGAAACATGTCATTCGAAGAGGGGCTGCAGATCTTAAAGAATCAGGTCGCCATGCTGGAAAAGGGAAATCTTCCGCTGGATGAAGCGCTGAAAGTGTTCCGCGATGCCATCGACGTCGGACGTTTCTGTAATAAAAAGCTGGAGATGGCAGAGACAGAGGTGCAGAAGATCGTGGATGGGGCCGATGGCGAAGACTTCACACTCGAGGATTTCGAGGAGAAATAGGGGGCTATAGGGATACCTCCTCGTTCTAAAGTTTGAAAGCAGGGATTAGGGATTAGTGGCTAGGGATTAGGAGCGCCAAGTGACTAGTATAGCGATTTGTTAACTTCTGGACTTAGTGAGAAGTGAGAAGTGAGAAGTGCTGGAAGGGGCACACAATTCATATAGTGCCCCAATACCCCTTATTATATAAAACAGTTTGTCCATTATTTATATAAAAGTCCGCGGCGCTTCCTATTTTTGTGCGCCGCACCTTCACTCCTCACTCCTCACTCCTAACTTGATTCGGAAGTTGACTTAAATGCCAGTTATTTAGAAAACGCAATACTAGTGACTGGTGACTAGGGACTAGGGACTAGGGACTAGGAAACGTCAGACTGCCAGACGTCAGATGTCAGACTGCCGCTTTCCCGTATCGTCATCCCGAGCGCAGCCGAGGGATCTTTGTTATTCGCGGTTAGGCGGTCTATGTTTGAAACTCCTAAAAGGGAAACCTGCTATCCACCAACCTTCGGGCATCGCCACTATCTATACTTCGCGGCGCTTTTGATTTTTATGCGCCGCACCGACCCCTTTGAACCTGTAGAACCCACAGCCCCCGCTGAACCTCTTTCGCACGCAATCAAAGGACGGTACCCCCCATGAGCTGTCCTTGAAACCCATTTGCAGATATAAAGGAGAAAAAATTATGCATATAGCCATTTCCGCGCCGATCAAGAAGGATTTCCAAAAAGAAGTGGAAGCACTCTTTCCCGCCTGCCAGATTTCGTGGATGGAAGAAATGGGAGAAGAGGAGCGGCTTCATGCCATTCACACCGCTGATGTCGTACTCACGCACAATATCGTGGGCGACCTTACCAAGGAAGAGCAGCAGCTGCTGGGCCATCCGCGCATGGTACAGACCACGCGGACAGGCGTCGACCACCTTTCGATGGCAGCGCTCCCTTCGGATATGAAACTCTACTGCAATGCCGGCGGCTGGGCGCGCGGCATCGCCGAGTCGACGGTGGGGATGATCATCGCGCTGAACCGCTGCCTGCGAGAGCAGCTCCGTGACCTGCAGCGCGGCGAATTTCATATCCTCGGCTACCACCAGAAGAGCCTCGCCGAGCAGACCGTGCTGATCGCAGGATTCGGCGGGATCGGGGAAGCCGTGGCGCGTGCGCTCCATCCCTTCGGCTGCCGCCTCGCCGCAGTGTCGAGACATCAGCCGCAGTCGCCCCTGCTTCAGGCGGCCTATACGATGGAAGACTTCGATCGCGCGCTCGCAGCAGCAGACGTCCTGGTGCTCGCCCTCCCTCACTCCATGGAAACCGACCGTCTCATCGATGCGCGCCGTTTATCCCTCATGAAGGAAGATGCCATGATCGTCGACGTGTCCCGCGCGGGCCTGATCGACCATGAAGCACTCCTCGGCCATGTCAGACATCATCCGGATTTCCACGTCGCGATGGACGTCTGGTGGGGCGAGCATGACCAGTACCCGAAAGACGGCGACCCGATCCTCCGCTATCCGAATGTGATCGGCAGCGCGCACAATGCAGAGATGAACAGCCGCTGCAACGAAGAAGCGATCCGGAATTCACTCCTCAATATCCGCGCTTTCCTCGACGGCAGACCCGTCAAAGGCTATATCCGCAAAGAGGAATACCTCTGGCAGGGCGGCCTTGCACTCGGCGGCGATGCGGAAGGGCATTAGAAATACCAATACAGCGGATTCACGACTGGAAAATAGCGTGCCAAGAGGCGCAGGATACACCCTGCGCCTCTTTTGCTTGCCCTCACAAAGGGTGAGCCTGGCTGTGACGGTACAAGGCACACGCAGCCTTTCCCATGGGGGAAGGGGGCGATATGAGAACACCGCTCTCCCCGACCCAAAGCCTTCCCCTCGAGGGGAAGGTGCCCCGAAGGGGCGGATAGGGCAGGAGCGGTATGAAA
>CAKPUX010000103.1 GCA_934193095.1 uncultured Dialister sp.
GCGATTTTCCCAATTTCTGTGCGCTGTTCCTTCGCACTCGCTGCCATCTCGTCAAAAATATCCTTCATGGTCGTTTTCATCTCTTCCATGAGAGCTGTCATCCTCTGAATATTTTTATCCGTCTCTTCCGTCTGTTTATTCGCCATGCCTTCCATGGTCTCATTCATTTTGGAAATCGCCTCATTCAACGCATCCAGCGTTTTCTGATTGGCTTCCGAAGAGGCCTTCGTCGAGCGGTCCAGAATGTCCCGAATTCCTTCAGCAAGAGATGCAATATCGGAAGACAAGTTTTTCAGCGAATTTCCTAATTCTTCTGCTCCCTGACCAACACCTTTTTTCAGAACATCCCCCAGCTGGTCAAAACCGCCAATTACAAGGGAATTGGTATTAGATGAAATCTGCATCAGCTGTTCAGTTTGCTTATCCTGTCTTTCTGAAAGTCCCGCAAGCATAGTATCCAGATTGCCCTTCATGGCACTATCCATCTTCTCCGCCAGCTGATCCAACACATCCGGCAGATGATCGCAAATAGAGATAGCCATATCTGTGCTGAGCTGTTCCATCGCTGCCCGCTGCGCCCGGCTTTCTGCCAGCTCTTCGAGCAGGATCTCTTCCACGCTTTTGCGAATGAAGACCTGATCCAGTGCATCAGTAAAACGGGAAACCGCATCGCCAAACCTTTTCATATTCTGACTATGCCACACCCCAAATACAATAGCGCTCACAATACCGAAAATAGATGTCACAAACGCAGTACTCATCCCGCCAAGAAGACCACTGATACTGGAAGAAAGCGCGCCAGTACTGCTGGTATCTACACCTGCCAGACCAATAGTCAACCCTATAAAAGTACCTAAAATGCCGATACCGGTAAAAGTCCCCGCTAACCCCGACCAAAGTCCGCCTTTCATGCCCTCGGTAAATGCTGCAACTGAAAAATAGGACTCAGATTCAACAGTCGAATACTTCTCTAGCCCATCTTTTCCGGGGATAGAAATCAGTGTCCGCTGATACTTTCTCCAAATCCCCTTTATGAGATCACTATTCTCCATTTCCTGAGATAATGACTCAAAATAAGCATTGACATTCTGCGGATTGTATTTTCCCAATATATCAGGATATGTCTCTATTTCTTTACGCCGAGCATTCAATGGGTTTGCAAAATAACACTTATATAAAAAGAATGTCGCTAAAAAGGCCACAATGAACGCCCAATTGATCGGTTCAGAAAAAAACATTGCACAAAACTGAATAAATCCCATCACGCACTCTCCAATTCAAAACACTACACTAAAAAAGCGCATTCATAGAAAATCGACGTCTACAAACGCGCATGATAAAATGAACAGGGAGATAAACGCCCCTCAAGACTTCCAGGCAGGTCAAAGTACTTTGCTAAATCACATTTCATATGGTTTCGTCTCATAATCCCATCCTCCTCATCTCCTGCATATTTTATTTTTAATTATATACCATGTGTCATGACAAAAACAGAGTCATTATAAAATTTATTTTACTTCATCCTCGTTTCATTCATGACTTTGCACCATCATAAAAACGCCGGAAGGGAATCCACAATGGATCCCCTTCCGGCGTTTTTATGACAGGCACAAAGTGCAAAGGTCTACAGGATGTAATTCGAAATATCTATATTCTCCGTGACGTCACCGAGCTTATTTCTCACATAGCTCTCGTCGATGGTGACGTGCTTATCTTCGAGATCCGGCGCATCGAAGGAGAGGTCTTCCAAGACGCGCTCCAAGATCGTATAGAGGCGGCGGGCGCCGATGTCTTCGGTCTCTGTATTCACGCGGGAGGCGATGTCGGCGATGGCGGAGAGTGCGTCCTCGGTGAAGGTGATGTCGACGCCTTCGGTCTCTAGGAGCGCGGTGTACTGGCGGATGAGGGCCTGCCGCGGCTCAGTCAGGATGCTGCGGAGGTCATCCTTGGTGAGGCTTGAAAGCTCGACGCGGATCTGGAAGCGTCCCTGGAGCTCGGGGATGAGGTCGCTGGGCTTGGAGACATGGAAGGCACCGGCGGCCATGAAGAGGATGTGGTCGGTCTTCATCTGGCCGTACTTGGTCTTGACGGTCGCGCCTTCGACGATCGGGAGGATGTCGCGCTGCACGCCTTCTCTGGAAACGTCGGGACCGCCGGAGGAACGACCGCCTGCGATCTTGTCGATCTCATCGATGAAGATGATGCCGCGTTCTTCGGCATAGTGGATGGCTTTGTCTTTGACGACTTCCATATCGACCATCTCATCGGCAGCGGCTTCCGCGAGGATGCGCTTCGCGTCGCGGACGGTGACTTTCTTCTTTTTCATTTTCTTCGGCATCATGGAGGAGAGCATCATGGAAATCTGGTTCGCCTGTTCGTTGTCGGTATTCCCCGGATTTCCTTTCTCTTCCACTTCGATCTCGATCACGCGGTCGTCAAGATCGCCGTTTCGGATGCGCGTCTCGAGGTCCTTTCTTCGCTCTTTCTCGCCTTCATCCATCGGCGTCTCTTTCTTTGCTTCGCCGAAGATGATGTCCATAGGGCTTCGTGTCTCGACTTTCTTGGAGGGCCACATGGCTTCTGCGATGCGGTGGATCGCTTCTTCGTCGGCATCCTTGCCATGGCGGGCGCTCTCTTCTTTCTTCACAAGGCGGACGGCTTCTTCGGCAAGGTCGCGGATCATGGACTCGACGTCGCGGCCGACGTAGCCGACTTCGGTGTACTTGGTCGCTTCGACCTTGACGAAGGGGGCGCGGGTGAGGGTCGCGATGCGGCGGGCGATCTCGGTCTTGCCAACACCGGTCGGCCCGATGAGGAGAATATTCTTCGGGCTCACCTCTTTCGCCATTTCCGGCGTGAGGCGGCTGGCACGCCAGCGGTTTCGGAGGGCGACGGCTACGGATCTCTTCGCATCGGTCTGCCCGATGATGTACTGGTCCAGATATTCCACGATTTTTCGCGGGGTCAGGTTTGTATTTTCGTTCATCAGATTTCCTCCACGATGACATTGTGATTCGTATAGACGCAGATGTCGGCGGCGATGTGCAGGGATCTCTCCGCAATGTCACGGGCGGAGAGATCGGTCGCGGAGACCAGAGCACGCGCGGCGGCAAGGGCGTAGTTTCCGCCGCTGCCGATGGCGAGGATGCCGTCGTCCGGCTCGATGACTTCGCCGTTCCCGGAAACCAGGAAGAGGTGCTCGCCGTCGGTCATGATGAGAAGGGCTTCGAGCTTCTGCAGCACGCGGTCGCGTCGCCACTCCTTGGCAAATTCGACGGCTGCGCGGACAAGATTGCCATTGCAGTCGGAGAGGCGCGCCTCGAATTTATCAAAGAGGGCAAAGGCATCTGCGACAGAGCCTGCAAATCCGGCAATGACGCGGCCGTGGTAGAGGCGGCGCACTTTGCGGGCGGTATTCTTCATGATGACCGCATTGCCCATGGTCACCTGTCCGTCACCGGCGACGGCGGTGTGTCCATCCTTCTTGACCGCGAGGATGGTGGTGGCGTGAAATAGAGAGTCTTGGGACATGGGGTGTTCTCCTTTATC
>CAKPUX010000104.1 GCA_934193095.1 uncultured Dialister sp.
ATTCACACCCATAGGAGGATGTAAGAACGTTATGGATTTCTTAATCGCGATGGATCCAGCAGTGAAATGTCTGCTGCTTCTGCTTGTCGTCGCCATTCTTTTCGTTACCGAAAAGATTCCGCTGGCGGTCACCTCGATCGCTTCTGCTGTTTGCTGCTGGCTGCTCGGGCTGGTACCGCTCAAAGAGGTATTCCTCGGTCTCGCTGATTCAACGGTCGTGCTCTTCGGCGGCATGTTCGTCGTCGGTGCAGCGATGTTCTACACGGGCCTAGCCCAGGACATCGGCGCCCGTATCGTCAAGGTTTTCGGTACAAGTGAGACGAAGCTGATGATCGGAGTCATGATCATCGCAGCTGTCATGTCTGCCTTCCTCTCGAATACCGGCACCACGGCCTGCCTCATTCCAGTCATCATCGGCGTCTGCAAAGAAGCAAATCTTTCGCCATCCCGTATTCTCATGCCTCTGGCATTTGCTGCCGGCCTCGGCGGTACCTGCACACTGATCGGTACGCCGCCAAACATCATTGCAAACGTGGCTCTGAAAACCGCCGGTATGCCTGAGCTGCAGTTCTCCTTCTTTGAATATGCATATATCGGTATCCCGATCACCATTTGCGGCATCATCTATATGCTGCTCGTCGGTCGTCACATCCTTCCGGAAGTGAAGGTGGATGACTCCTTCGCAAAGACGGCAGAAGTCGAACAGGAGATCGAAGCGAACGAAACCTCCAAGACCAAGAAGATCATCTGTGGTGTCATCATGCTCGGCGTCATCGTCACCATGGCGACGGATCTTGTTCCGCTGGAAATCGCAGCTGTCATCGGGGCGCTCCTTTGCGTCGTTACCGGCTGCCTTACAGAACGTCAGGCCTATGACTCCATTGACTGGGTCACCATTTTCCTCTTCGCCGGCATGATCCCGATGGCTACAGCCATGAATACCTCCGGCGCAGGCAAGATGATCGCGTCCTTCACTGTCGCAGCTATGGGCGGTAACCCGTCTCCTTATCTCATCACCGCTGTCCTTTTCGTCCTCGCGGTCATCCTGACCCAGTTCATGAGTAACACCGCCTCCAAGGCTCTGCTTTGCCCGGTAGGTATCGCTCTGGCTACTCAGGTCGGCGCTTCCCCAAGAGCAGTCCTCATGGCGATCCTCATCGCGTCCTCCTGTGCCTTTGCTACCCCTGTCGGTACTCCGCCAAACACCTTGGTGCTTGGTCCTGGCAAGTATTCCTTCATGGACTATGTCAAAGCCGGTTCCGGCCTCGTCGTGGTCTGCCTGATCGTATCTGTCATCGTCATCCCGATCGTATGGCCATTCTTCCCGAACTAATAGGGATCATATATTAGTAAAATATAATAATAATAAATAGTCTCCTCCTTTGACGCCCGCCGGATATGACTCATTCGGCGGGCATTTCTTTTATGAGTGAGAAGTTAGAAGTTAGAAGTGTAGGCGCGGCGCATAAAAATCAAAAGCGCCGTGAAGTTTTATATGATGTGGGGTATTGGGGCGCTCTATGATTTGTGCGCCCCTTCCGCCACTTCTCACTTCACACTTCTCACTTCTAACCAGTTCCTTTGGGGGGGATGGATATCGTCTCTCTTGAACCCATCAACCAAAACCCCGAACCCAGAAGTTTGAAAGCAGGGATTAGGGATGAGTGGCTAGGGATTAGGAGTGACTAGTGACTCGGATTCTCCAGCATCGTCATCCCGAGCGCAGCCGAGGGATCTCTACTGCACTGCGGGAATCAGCGTGTATGCGCTGAGGGAAAACGATGTCCTGGTGCTGTCCCACATATGGCAATGAGCGTACTGCAATAAAGATTTCCGGGCTACGCTCGAAATGACGATGCGCGAAGCGCTATCAAAACTCCGCGGCGCTTCTATTTTATTTTGCGCCGCACCACCCCCGTTGAACCCACTGAACCTGTTGAACCCGCTCCCCCTCTTTCGCACGTAATCAAAGGGCGGCCGCCCCACGGGCTAACCCTGAACCCTAAATTCCCTTGCCTATTTCTCTTCCACCTTTTATAATGAAAGAAAATGGCATGATATATCCTACAGTCTTTCAAGGAGGCGTTTGTATGAATCGTCAATGGATGAAAGCAGGAGCTGCCCTTCTCACGCTGGCAGCATTGGGAGTCACGGCTGGCTGCGGGGGAGCGCCCGCGAAGAGCAGTCCGGAGAAAGCAGCGGCATCAGGAGAAGCAGGACGGACACTGAAGGTCGCCTGCATCGCGACCTATCCGCCCTTTGTCTATAAAGACAAAGATGACAAGATCATCGGCTTCGATGTGGATATCACGAAAGCGGTCGCCAAAGAAATGGGGGCGAAGACCGAGTACAAGAGCATGCCTTTTGACCAGATCGTGCAGGCGGTCGCAGACAATAAGGCTGACATCGCCGTAGCAGCCTGTGATATGACGCAGGATCGCGCAGATAAGGTGAATTTCTCCTCGATTTACTACAATAAGGAAAGCGTGTCTATCCTGTCTCGTAAGGATGATGAACGCATCCACGGCTCGCAGGATCTTGTCGGCAAGACGGTCGCTGTCGAAAAAGGCACCGTCTATGTGACGACGGCCAAGCAGCTCGGCGCGACCGTGAAAGAGTACGACTACCATGACCAGATCATCAAGGCTGTCGCGGACAACGAGGCCGATGCGCTCATTCTCGATAAGCCAGTCGCCCTCTTCTACATGGCGCATGGGGCAGCGGACAAGCTCCGCGCTGCCGGCATCATTTCCGGCAGCGGCGGTTTTGTCATGCTGCTCAATAAGAAGGACCCTGCGCTGCAGAAAGAAGTGAATGAAGCACTGGGCAAGCTCATGAATAATGGAGAATATGATAAGATTTATGACAAATGGTTCGCGGATACGAATTTCGAAAAAGAACCGGATGTGAAAAAGTAAATGATGGCAGGTAAAAGGGTTCTCTCATTTTTGAGGGAGCCCTTTGTCGTGAAGGGTTCAGGGTTAGCCCGTGGGGCGTGCCGCCCTTTTATTACGTGCGAAAGAGGTTCAGCGGGTTCAACAGGTTCAGTGGGTTTAACGGGGGTGGAAGGGACGCACAATTCATATAGCGTCCCAATAACCCATATATAACTTCGCGGCGCTACTCATTTTGATGCGCCGCACTACACCTTTTGAACCCATTGAACCTATAGAACCTGCTCAACCTATGCACTAACGGCTTTCGTTCACAGTGGCGCTGCAAGGCGTGATAGTTTAGAGAAGGGGCGCGCCAAAGGCGCGGGATGGATGTGCCGCGTAGCGGCACCCTTCTACGTAGCGGAAAGCATGCCATCTGTTCCAGACGTTCTACCGTCTATTCCACATTTTCCGTTTCTCATTCTGCAGAATTCTGCCTCTTCGAGGCAGTCTATCCCCTGCCCTTCGGGCACCCCCTTCTTCAAGGGGGGA
>CAKPUX010000105.1 GCA_934193095.1 uncultured Dialister sp.
TATCAGCGGAGTCTATACCGGTCGCTGGGAATCGCGCATGATCGGTGCGACGGAGGTCATGACAGCGAAGACGATGGATGGCTCACTTGCTGCTTTCTGGACGGAAGGGGAGTATGCGTTCTCTGTTGTCGGAAGCAAGATGAGCGATGACGTCTTCGATGCGCTCCTTTCCGATGTTTTCGTGGATATGTCAGAGCATTTCTATGGGGAAGCGGCTAATCCGCTCGCAAGAAAAACATTCTGAGGGAAGGAAGGTCCCTTATCGAAGCGAGCTTCTCGAAGGTCAGGACGAAAGTTCTGGCCTTTTTGCGTGGGAAAGCATAAGACAGGGAGGTGACGCGGAAGAGGGGAGGCATGAGAGTACCTCGAGCAGGTAATGCTATTAAGTTAAGGAAATCGTTAGCTACGTAACGTCTTGCTTCCCCCTTCGGGGGAAGTGCCGAAGGCAATAGGGGCATGCCAGCGGCCATCGAACAATGTTGGATATACCGTAGTGCTGCCCCCTCAGCCCTCCGGGCAGCTCCCCCGATGGGGAGCCAAGAATGTTCCGCCGCTTAACTTAATAGCATTGCTCGAGCAGGGGAGCGGGGCCTGTGAGCGGTTCTTGGGATGCTGCATTTCACTCCCTATTGTCTCTTCCCCTTTTTGGCGGTTTATCATATAATGCAATATATGATAAAAATTATGCAAAATAGGGGAAATTACATGCAGAATCATGAGAAGAATACATACAGTCTCTGTCACATCGTGATCGCGGTGTTGGCAGTGGTCCTGATGGGGCTGATCGTCTGGATGATGGTCATCGTGTCGCACATGCAGGGGACGGCGCGCGTGGTGAACTATGCCGGACTGGTGCGCGGGACGACGCAGCGGATGGTGAAGCTGGAAATGGCGGGTGAGCCGCAGGATGAAATGCGCCGCGAGATCGAGGCGTATATTCAGGGGCTTCGAGAGGGGGATGCATCGCTGTCTTTGGTGCGCCTGTCGGATCCGGATTTCCAGGATAAGATGAAGGAGCTAAGCGGCTACTATCTGCAGGTCAAGCAGGAGATCATCCAACTTCGCCGCACGGGGCAGGCGGACTCCTACCTGATCGCTGCGACTGAGCAGTTCTTCGCGATCTGTGATGAGGCGACCGCGCTTGCTGAAGTGTACTCTGAGAAGCAGGCGAAGGATCTGGCTGTGCTGGAGAAGGGCATCACGCTGGTGATCTTCGCGCTGATGATCCTGATCGGTCTTGAGTTTTTCAAGGCGCTGAAGAGGCTGATCGAGAACCGCACGCTGCAGAAGAAGGCATATCTGGATGCGGCGACGGGGCTTCCGAATAAGAACCGGTGTGAAGAGATTCTGAATGCGCCTGTTTCTTTGGATATGGGCGTGGTGAGCTTCGATCTGAATGATCTTCGCCGCATCAATGACAGCAGGGGGCATGAGGCGGGGGATGTATACATCCGTCGTTTTGCGACCGCTCTTCGGGCGGCGGTACCGGAGGAGCACTTCGTCGGTCGTCTTGGCGGGGATGAATTTCTGATGGTGACGCATGGCCTCTCCGAGGCGGGCATGGAGGAGCTTCTGGAAGATCTGCGTGCAAAGCTGGCAGAGGAGGCAAAAGAGCATATGGATACGCCGCTTTCTTATGCGGCGGGATATGTGCTGGCAAAGGATGACCCTGAGGCGTCCATGCGAGAGCTCTTCGCGAAGGCCGATAAGCATATGTATATCCAGAAGAACCATGCGAAGCGCAAGGAAGCAGAGGCGGAGAGGCGTCTTTCGCTGCGTCTGCTGAAAATGCTAAGCCGTTATCGGAAGAATTTCGCAGATTGTCTGTATTGTGATCTGAAGATGGACGCCTATCGCACGATCCGTGCGAGGAGCGATTTCCCCCTTGCTTCTGAGGGCAGCTATTCCGGCGCCGTGCAGCAGCTCGTGGAGGAGATCGAAGGGGCAGACCGGGAACGCATACAGAGCGCACTCTCGAAGGAGGCGCTGGAGAAGTCACTCCTTCATAGGGAGGATGCGCTGGACCTTGCCTTTACGCCGAAGGAGGGGGCGGAATTACGCCGTCTCGTCGTCATTCCCGTGGACTTTGACTGCGAGGGGCAGCTTCATCATGTCCTTCTTGCGTTTCAGCACGTTCGCCGGGCGGAGGATGCGCCTTTGGGGGCGAAGGAAGCGCTCTCCCTCTACTATGAGCAGCTGAAGCAGTCCATTCTGGAAAATGACAGCTATGTGGATGCCATGCTGGATATGGCGGACTGTATCTATATGGTCGATCTGACCCATGACAGGCTGGAAAGGGATATCGTGCTTCCGGGGAAGGAGGAAGCACATGCGCGCCTCTTTGCGGCATCTTCGCTGCCATGCTCGTATCAGGCCTACTGCGAAGCCCATATGATGCAGATCACACGACAGACACAGGGGTGCTACCGCATCGCCATGAGTGTGACCGATCTTTTGAAGCGCTTTGAAGCGGGTGACCGGCAATTCTCTGCAGAGTACGGGGTGCGGGAAAAGGATGGTACGATCCGCTGGGTCCGTAAGCTGATCCTTATGACGCGCATCACCGTCTATGATACGGATGCCGGACAAGATATGCCCGTCGTGCAGGCCATCGTTCTTTTGAAAGATACCACAGAAATGCATGAAATGGAGGAACAGCGGCAGGCAAAGCTGCAGGCCGCTCTGGATGAAATGAGCTCTGCGAATCGCGTGAAGACGGAATTCCTCTCCCGCATGAGCCACGATATCCGTACACCGCTGAACGGCATCATCGGTCTTTTGAAGATCAATGAAGATCATTTCGATAACAGGGAGCTGGTCTTTGAAAACCAGAAAAAGATGCAAGCGGCAGCGAAGCATCTGCTCTCCCTCATCAATGACATCCTGCAGATGAGCAAGCTGGAATCCGGCGGCGTCATTCTCTCCCGTGAGCGGATATCTCTCTCTGAGCAGAGAGATGACATCCGCAGCATCCTCTCTGACCGTGTGGTGGAAGCAGGGCTCGAGTGGATCGATGAAGTGAAGGATTACTCGTTCCCTGTACCCTTCGTGTACGGCAGTCCCCTGCATCTTAGGCAGATCATTCTTAATATTTTAGGAAACTGCATCAAGTACAATAAAAAGGGCGGCCGTATCCTGACAAAGGTGGAGTTCCTGGGGACGAGCGGGAATCGCTGTACCTATCGATGGACTGCTTCGGATACCGGTATCGGTATGAGCAAAGAGTTTTTGGCTCATATTTTCGATCCCTTCACCCAGGAAAGACAGGATGCCCGCAGTGTATATCAGGGGACGGGCCTCGGTATGGCCATCGTGAAGAGACTCATCGATGCGATGGGGGGAACCATCTCTATCACCAGTGAAGAGGGGAAGGGCTCGACCTTCGTCATCACGATCCCCT
>CAKPUX010000106.1 GCA_934193095.1 uncultured Dialister sp.
TGCGTGGCAAAGCCGGTGGGGCGCTCCATCTCCTGCCGGCGGCGGACGATATATTCTTCCGGGTCTTCGTGTCCGAACAAATCCATAAATGGGGCCTCCTTAGAGGAAATCAATAAAGAGATAAGGGTTCAGGGTTAGCCTATGGGGCGCGCCGTCCTTTGATTACATGCGAAAGAGGTTCAGCGGGTTCAACGGGTTCAGCGGGTTCAAAGGGGGGTGGTGCGGCGCATAAAAAAATAGAAGCGCCGCGGAGTATAGATGGTGGCGATGCCCGAAGGCGGTATTCAAGTCACCAGTCACCAGTCACTAGTCCCTAGCTACTAGAATCCAGTCACTAGTCACTATTTAGGCATGCCTTTCGATAGTCAGAAGGCATGTGCATAAATGACGGTTCCTCTATATAATAGAGCCAATGGCCGGTCTTGGCAAGGGGCGGCGTGCTTGCGGGACAGGTTGTCAGGAATGATATAATAAGAAATATATTTTTACAGGCGTTGGCGCTTGGGAGACTAAGAGATTAAGAGACTAAGACACTAGGAGACGGAAGGACTAAGAAATTTATTTACTCCCAATCCACCAGCCCTTCGCCTGTGATGTAAGAGGTATATATGAAAAAAATAGATATGACGCATGGACCGATCGGAAGGAAGACGATCCGTTTTGCGCTGCTCCTGGCACTGACGGGCATGCTGCAGCAGGTGTTCAATACCATCGACACGATCATTATGGGGCAGTTTGTCGGGAAGGAAGCGATGGCGGCTGTCGGGAGCAATGCGCCCATCATCGGCTTCATTGTGCCGTTCTTCATCGGGATCTCGCTTGGCGCGAATGTTGTGATTTCCCAGATGACGGGCAAAGGAAATCAGGACGGGATCCATCGGGCGGTCTTCACGACGCTTGCCTTTGCCCTTTTTGCGGGGCTCCTCGTGATGGTGGTAAGTGAAGCGGTGGCAAGGCCGCTCCTCTCGCTGCTGCTTGTGCCGGAGGCGCTCCTGCCGCTCTCGCTCGAGTACCTTCGCATTTTCTTCCTGGCACTGCCGGGGATACTGATGTACAATTTCTCCGCTGCCATCTTCCGCAGTCAGGGGGACACGCGGACGCCGCTCCTTTGCCTTGCCGCGGCGGGGGTCATCAAGGTGATCATCAGCTACAGTCTGGTCGTCTTTTTCCATCAGGGGGTCGCCGCGGTGGCGATTTCCACCACCTGCGCGACACTTCTCTCTTCCGCCATGCTGGTGACGATTCTGCTTCGCAGCACGCATGTGATCCATCTGGACCTCAAAGCATCGCTCTTTGACCTGTATATTTTACGGGAAATCCTTCGCATCGGCACGCCGGCCGGGGTGCAGGCGGCGGTCTTCGGATTGTCGAACATCGTGATCCAGTCGGCGATCAACAGCCTTGGCGCGGATGTCATGGCGGCATCGGCGGCGGCGTTTAATCTGGATATTCTTTGCTATATCTTTGTCAATGCATTCGGGCAGGCATGTACGACATTCGTCGGGCAGAACTACGGGGCCGGCGACATGGCGCGCTGCCGCCGCGTCGGGGTCATCACCACCTTGCAGAATCTGGTCGTCTGCGTCATCATCGGAGCGCCTATCCTGTATTTTTCACCATCACTGCTTGCGCTTTTTACCAGCGATGTGATGGTCATCAGCTATGGCGTCACCCGCATGGGCTATATCATTCTGGCGGAGCCTTTGAATCTGGCCATCGAAATGATCTCCGCCTATCTCCGCGGCTTTGGCAATTCACTGTCTCCGGCGCTCATCACGATCGTCGGGATCTGCGGATTCCGCATCCTTTACATGTGGGCCGTATTTCCTGCCATCCCCAGCTTTGACTGCCTTATGACGGTGTATCCGCTGAGCTGGTTCGTCACGGCCGTCGGACTATTTGTCTTGCTTTTCAAGACGCGAAGGAAGTATATTTTGGGGTGACTGGTGACTGGTGACTGGTGACTGGATTCTAGTAGCTAGGGACTAGTGGCTAGGGATTAGGAGCTAGGGATTAGGAGCTTCGAGTGACTGGTGACTAAATACAACATTCGGGTATCATCATGATTTATGCGCTGCATCACCCCCCTCTGAACCCTCTGAACCCATTCCCCCTGTTTCACAAATCATCAAGGGACAGCACATCCCCGGGGCTAACCCTAACAAAGGAGACTTTCTAATGGTCCATGAGAGCATTCTTCTCAAGCAGAAAACGCTTGAAGCACATTTGAAAACACTTGGCTCGGTCGCCGTCGCTTTTTCCGGCGGTGTGGACTCGACCTTTCTTCTTCATGAAGCCTCTAAGGTGCTCGGCGATCAGGCTGTCGCGGTGACGATGAAGCTGAATTCCGTCCCCGCGCGTGAGATCGAAGAGGCGAAGGATTTCTGCACGTCCCGCGGCATCCGGCAGGTGATCGTGGAAAGGGACCAGTTCGCTGCACCGGGCTTTGCTGACAATCCGAAGGATCGCTGCTATTGGTGCAAGACCTATCTCTTCTCGTCTCTGGGCGAGCTGGCGAAGGAGCATCAGATCGCTTATATCATCGACGGGACAAATTTCAGTGATACGAAGGGCTATCGCCCCGGGCTGAAAGCGCTTGCCGAGCTGGGCGTCGTGAGTCCTTTGAAGGAGGCGGCGCTCACGAAGGAGGAGATCCGCATCCTGTCGGAGAAGGAAGGACTTCCCACATGGAATAAGCCATCCTTTGCGTGCCTGGCGACCCGTTTCCCCTATGGCACGAGGATCACGGAGGAGAAGCTCCGCGCGGTCGAAGCGGCTGAGCAGCTGCTTTTCGATCTGGGATTTCCGCAGTTTCGCGTGCGCTGCCATGGGGATATCGCCCGCATCGAGGTGCTCCCCGCTCAGCTCCCAAAGCTCGTGGAAAATCGTGAGGCAGTCATCGCGCGCTTTCATGCGCTGGGCTTTCGCTACGTGACCATGGACCTGGAAGGGTTCCGCTCGGGGTCGATGGATGGAAAATAGGGACTGGTGGCTAGTGACTAGTGACTAGGGATTAGGAGACATCAGACTCTCGTATTGTCATTTCGAGCGAAGCGAGAAATCTTTCTTGCAGACCGCTAAACGAAGGATGTGTGAAAGCAGAAATACGTAGCACCAAGGCGTCGTTTCCCTGCCGGTGCTTATGTGATATTGGCCGCAGTGCAAGAAAGATCCCTCGGCTACGCTCGGGATGACTATGCGCGCGAAGCGCTATCAAAATTCCGCGGCGCTTCTGATATTTATGCGCCGCACCACCATTTCGCATTTCTCATTTCTGTTATGAAGTGACTTTTGTCAAGCGGGAATTTGCGCCCCCACACTCGCTTCCTTCTATTTGACGGCATCTAAAAA
>CAKPUX010000107.1 GCA_934193095.1 uncultured Dialister sp.
GTTCCTTGGGCGTGCCGCCCTTTAATTGCGTGCGAAAGAGGGGGGAGCGGGTTCAACAGGTTCAGAGGGTAGGGCGGGGGTGGTGCGGCGCATAAGACCAGAAGCGCCGCGGATTACAAATAGTGGCGATGCTCCAAAATCTCTCGATAGCAGGTTTCCCGTTTTGAACTTTCCAAACATGGCTCACCTGACCGCGAATGGCAAAGATTTCTCGCTTGCGCTCGAAATGACGATGCAGGAGTCTAAAGTCTTTTAGTCACAAGTCACTAGTCACTAGTCACTCCTAATCCCTAATCCCTAGCTACTCATCCCCGCTTTCAAACCTCAGGGATCTCAAGGAAGCTATCGCCATGCATGCCCAAGAGTTCTTGACCGCCCCATGTGATCGTGCTACAATGAGGATGCGAAATGGATTCCAGCATCCGTAAAAGCACAAAAGAATGAGCCCCCTTGAGATCTCGACCATCTCAAGGGGGCTCTTCTTGTTCAAAGCACAAGAATAAGCTTCGGCTTATCACTCACTGCCCCTTTACCGGTCAAGCCATTTGCAAATGTAGTACGCGACTACACTTGCTGCGACCGAGAGAAAAAATGATTCCAGCATTCGCAAAAGCACCTCCCTTCAGTCACAAGACTATGCATGGGGAGTTGCAGTGTGACGTGTATAGTATATCATACGTCTTATTGCACAAAAAACGACTTTTATGTTTGCGGCGCTTTCTCATTATTATGCGCCGCACCAACATTTCTAATTTCTCATTTCTAATTTCTCATTCGAGCAAAGCTTTCATCCACAATCAAGGGGCAGCACGCCCCAGGGCTACCCCTTTTTAAATGTCCAATACCTCGGCACGAAGATGTCTTCATAAAGATTGATGGCGAAATTATCAGTCAGCCCCGAGATGTAGTCGACAGCCGCACGAGGGATGTCGCCCCCGGCGAGGCGGAGCTGCTTCTCCGGAAGACGGTCGTAGCAGGCCCCCGACCTGTCCTTCTCCGTGTAATAGGAAAAGAGCATCTTCACCACATGGCTTCCGCGATTGCGATCGGGGATGAGGTTATCCGACATATAGACGGCGCGGAACATGAATCTCCTGAAATCCAAAAGGATCCTGTCGCCCTCCTCACACATATGGATGCCGTCCGTCTCATCCTGCATCGAATGCTCCACGACGTCAGTCACCATCGCAGTGATCATGGAGGAGTGCGTCGTCCCGATGCGGTGGCGGATCTCCTCGGGCACATCCGTCGCGGTGATGAGCCCCATGGACTCCGCATCCTCATAGTCGTGGCAGAGGTAGGCGATGCGATCGGCATACTTGATCAGACTGCCTTCGAGCGTGTGCGCCTTGAGCGGCCCGCAATGGTTCAGCATGCCATCGAGCACAGGGAGCGTCAGATTCAGCCCCGCGCCATCCCGTTCGAGCCTCTCTGCGATGCGAACGCTCTGCTCATTGTGCTCGAAATGGCCATAGATCTCCTTGAGCGCCTGCTCCCCGACGTGGCCAAAGGGCGTGTGCCCGAGGTCATGTCCGAGTGCGATCGCCTCCACGAGGTCTTCATTCAGGGACAGTGCGCGCGCCATCGTCCGCCCGATCTGTGCGACCTCGAGGGTGTGCGTCATCCGCGTCCGATAATGATCGCCCTGCGGCGCGATGTAGACCTGCGTCTTGTGCTTCATCCGCCGGAAGGAATTGCTGTGGAGGATGCGGTCACGATCCCGCGCAAAGTCCGTCCGGAGCGGATCCTTCGCCTCCGCATGCGCCCGCTTCGCCTCCTTCACATGAAAGGCGCGCGGCGACAGGACATCGTATTCTCTCTCTTCGATCCGTTCCCGTGGATTCATAGTAGGCCTCCTTGGAAAAGTGATGGTGTGTTTATTTTATTGTAGCATAAAAAAGAGTTCGGGGTTCACCCGTGGGGCGTGCTGCCCTTTGATTCCATTTGAAAGCCGCGATGAGTAGCTAGGGATTAGGGATTAGGGATTAGAAATCTCAAGTGACTTGAATGCCACTTTCGGGCATCGCCCCGTTTCGTCATCCTGAGCGGCGAGAAACGTCGTATGTGAGATAACGAATGCCAGAACAGCTACGACCTCGTCATCGATCTCGGCGGAACCGCCCCATGGGCTAACTCTGAACCCCGAACTCTTCCTTTATGCTATAATGAAGAAAAGAAAGGGGGCTTTCCCATGAAACTCACAAAGTATCTCTCCATCTTCGCGCTCACCGGTGCGCTTCTTTTGGCGATGCCTTCTGCAGAGGCTTCGCTCTGGCCGGGACTGGGGACGACAGCCCAGGAACGCTCGGGCGCTTTCCGCACGGATGCCTTCGACACAGACCATGCGGTGATGAAGACGCCCTATCTCCTCTCGCAGGCCAACAATGCGGAGTACGCCGGCAAGGTGAATGCCGTCATCGGCCGCGAAAAGGCTGACTTCACGGCGTCCCTCCGCACGGAGAATGAATACGGCAAGACGCTTGGCTGGATGACCTGGCATGAAGGGATGATCGGCAACTATATCAATAACACGCAGGGCATCACGAGCATCGTCCTCATCTCTCAGATGCTCCGCGCCGGTGCCGCGCATGGCGAAACGCACGCCAAGGGGCTCACATGGAACAGCGCCGGCGATCTCCTCTCTCTGAAGGATATCCTTCCTGATCTCACGGTCTATGATGTGAACCAGTGCATCGAGGTGACTGCGAAGAAGAAGAACATTCATCTCTTCGACGATCATGCCGTGACGGAGCTTCCGACCAATTTCTACGTCGGCAAGAACCGTGTGGTCTATGCCATTTATCAGCCCTACGACATCGCGCCCTACTCCGAAGGTGTCGTATCGATCGCGATCGGTAAGATCTGAAAGCGGATTCAAGGTTAGGGCGTGCCGCCCCCCCTGATTGCGTTTGAAAGTCTTGCGCGAATGAGAAATTAGAAATGAGAAATGAGAAATGGTGGTGCGGCGCATAACAATAAGGAAGCGCCGCGGAATTTCATATAAAGGGGTATTGGGGCGCTTTATGAATTGCGCGCCCCTTCCTCCACTCCTCACTCCTCACTTCTCACTCCTCACTTTTCCCCGACGTTTTTCAGGAAAATGAGATGGTCTTAGCACGACAAATCAAAACACCCGCAGCGAAGGGGTACGCTGCGGGTGCTTTTTTGATGGCTTTTTATCTGTCTCTTTCTCTGGTACGGCAGAGTCCGCGTTCACAGTTGCGCAGGAAGCGGAGGAGATGCTCTACTTC
>CAKPUX010000108.1 GCA_934193095.1 uncultured Dialister sp.
GGCAGAAACGATTTCGTTTCTGCCGCCCGTCTTTTGCGTGGGGGATGGCGCGAAGCGCCGCACCGTTCACGTTGAACCTGTTGAACCTAATCCCTAATCCCTAATCCCTAATCCCTAATCCCTAGCTACTAGCGACTAGTCGCTCATTACTTCAGATCCTTAAAATGGAACTGCTTCTTCCCCGATGCGTAGTCGCCTACGATCTGGCCGTGGCCGAAGAGCTTGTACTTGTAGGAGATGAGGCCTTCAAGGCCGACAGGGCCTCTGGCGTGGATCTTGGAGGTGGAGATGCCGACTTCTGCGCCGAAGCCGTAGCGGAAGCCGTCAGCGAAGCGGGTGGAGGCATTCTGATAGACGCCTGCGGAGTCGACGAGCGCCATGAAGCGTTTGGCAGCCGCTTCATTTTTCGTCATGATGCAGTCGGTGTGATGACTGCCGAAGGTATTAATGTGGGAGATCGCTTCGTCAAGATCGCCGACGAGCTTGATGGCAAGGGTGAGGGAGAGGTATTCCTTGTGGAAGCTTTCGCTCTTAGGAATGACATCGACAGGGATGATGGTATTCACTTCTTGCGTGCCGCGGATCGTGACGCCGGCTTCGGTGAGGGCGCGGGCGAGTTTCGGCAGGAAATCCTTCGCTATGCTCCGGTGGACGAGGATGGTCTCGACCGCATTGCAGGCGGCGGGGTACTGCACCTTGGCATCCACGATGGCGGGGATGGTGATTTCTTCCTCATAGTCCTTGTCGACGTAGATGTGGCACACGCCGTCCGCATGGCCGAGGACGGGGATCGCGGTGTGAGACATGATGTACTGCACGAAGGCATTCGAGCCGCGCGGGATGAGGAGGTCGACGGATTCGTGACATTCGAGGAGCTCGTCGATCTCATTGTGCTGCTCGGCTTGGAGCAGCGCATTCTCCGGAAGGCCGGCACAGGTGGCGGCTTCGCGGATCAGGCGGAAGAGGACGCGGTTTGTGTAGGTCGTTTCCTTGCCGCCTTTCAGGATGGCACAGTTGCCGCTCTTCAGGCAGAGGGAGGAGATCTGTACCAGCGCGTCGGGGCGGGCTTCGAAGATGACGCCGATGACGCCGATGGGGCAGGTCACGCGGTAGAGAGAGAGTCCTTCGTCGAGCTCGCGGGCGAGCGTCACGCGATCGATGGGATCCGGCAGACCGATGAGACCGGTGAGCTCTGCTTCGACGTCGGCGAGCTTCCCTTCATCGAATTTGAGGCGCTTCTTGACAGCAGGGGCGATGCCATTCTCTTCTGCGAGTGCGAGGTCTTTGTGATTGGCGGCAAAGATCTCTTCTTTGTTTGCAAGGAGTGACTCGCGGATGAGGGCGAGTGCGTGGTTTCTTTTTGCGAGCGAAGCCGCAGCCAGAATGGGGGAGGCGAGCTTCATTTTGCGGGTTTCTTCTTTGATGTTCATAGTGGAGTCCTTTCGGGGAGATTAGGGGGCGGGTTCAGGGGTAGCCCATGGGGGCGGGCTGCCCTTTGCGAAAGAGGTTCAGCGGGTTCTATGGGTTCAAGAGGTTCAATGGGGGTGGTGCGGCGCATAAAAAATCAGAAGCGCCGCGGAGTTTTAAAATATGCGGTAATCACGAAAGATGGGAAACCTGTGAACCTTTTTAACCTTCAGAACCTGTTGAACCTCATTGACAAAGCTGTTGTCTCACAGTGTCGTATTTCTTATATACTCGATATACTCCGTATACTGCTTCGCGGCTTCGTAATCGTGGAGGGGGAAGCATTCGCTCGCCCAGCGCAGGAAGAGCCATAGGCAGCCGAAGAAGACGAGGAACTGCAGCATACGGTGAATGACAGAGTAGGATTTCTTGTTCTTCGGGATCCATTTCGGTGAGAGGCGGTAGGCACTCCGATAGATCCATTTTGCGTAAAGCGCCGCGAAGGCGAGCGCCAGCGTGAGGAAGAAGAGGAGCAGCATCGGCGAGATGTGCGACAGCACGATGCGTTCGAACCAGCGACTGGTATTCGTCAGAGCGAAAAACATTTCCTTCGATGTCATCATGATCCCCATGAATTCGTAATGCGTGAGAAAGATGAAGGCATTGAAAGTGAAGAAGCAGACGAGGGCAAGGCAGATCAGCGTCGCGAGCCGTTTGCCGACATAGACGCGGCTGATCACATTCATCACGAAGAAGAGGAGGAGCAGGATCGCCATCGCGGTCAGAAAGTAGGGTGAGAGGTGGTTGAAGGAGGCGTCCGTCATGCCGTTCACTGCGTGCGTCAGCACGTAGGGGAAGATCAGGATCCATGAGAAGAAGGGGATGTATCCGATCCGCCAGAAGGGATGCAGAAGGCTGCGCCTCGTGACGAGCTCGGTCAGGAAGAAGAGCAGGCCGCATTCGGCAAAGTTGCGAAGGCAGCGGTACCACTCCGTGAGTCCCGTGATGCCGAGCGCGGCATAGTATAGATAAACAGGGAGGAGAAGGGCAAGGGTGAGCAGCAGGTAGAGCGTGATCTCTTTGGCGGAGATCGCCGCCCACCAGAGTGAGAGCTTCTCATGCTCCTGTGCGAGGAAATTTTTCATAGGGATCTCCTTATCAGGAATGAGTTACTTCTATTAGTATAGAGTCCTTACGAGATTTCAGCAAGAGGAATCAGACTGGAGGGTTCAGACTGGAGGGTTCAGGGTGAGTGGGGTGCCCATGGATCGCGGATGAAAGCTCTACTTAAATGAAGAATTAGGAATTAGGAATGAGGAATGGTGGTGGCGGCTTCGCCGCAAATATATATGGGCGATGCCCGAAGGTCTCTTGATAGCAGGTTTCCCTCGTATCGTCAGCCTTCCCCTCGAGGGGAAGGTGCCCCGT
>CAKPUX010000109.1 GCA_934193095.1 uncultured Dialister sp.
AAAGTGAGATTTTCTCGGATCTCGCGGTTTGTTAAAAAGGATTGAATAACTTTTTTTGGAATTCACGGTTTTCACAGGTTTTTACGAACCTGACGTTTTTCACAGTTTTTCAGCAGGATATTGGATGATGGGAAATGGGGTTGTTCACAGGGAGTTTAGGGGGAGGAGTAGCTAGGGATTAGGGATTGGGGATTAGGAGTGACTAGTGACTAATGACTTGTAACTTGTGACTAGTCACTGGCGACTGAGATACTACTTTCGGGCATCGCCCTATTTATACCTCGCGGCGCTTCTATTTTTTATGCGCCGCACCACCCCCATTGAACCTCTTGAACCTATAGAACCTGCTGAACCTCTTTCGCACGCAATCAGTGAACGGAACTGACCTCGAACCCTCTCCCTCTTATCCCCTCTGTTTCAGCAATTTCCGTATCGCTTCGATAGAAGCCCGGGTCTGCGGGTCACGATCGATGTCTTTTTCCACGCGTTCGCAGGCATAGAGGACTGTCGAGTGGTCTTTTCTATGGAAATAGTCACGCAGTGTCGGGTAGGACTCGTTCAGCTCATTGCGGCACAGGTACATGGCGATCTGGCGCGGGATGACGATCTTCTGCGGACGGCCGCGGCCGAGGAGCTTATCCTTCTTGACGCCGTAGTACTGGCAGACGGTATCGATGATGAAGTCGACGGTAAGCTCTTGACGGTTGTCGAGGGGGATCTGGTCTTTCAGTGCATCCTTGGTGAAGGCGAGCGTGATCGTTTGTTTCTTGATCTGCGAGAAGGTGACGAGCTTATTGAAAGCCCCCTCCAGCTCACGGACATTGGTATTGATATGACTTGCGATATAGTCGACCACGTCTTTCGGGAGTGTGATATTGAGCTTTTCTGCCCTCTGCTGAAGGATGATGCAGCAGATCTCATAGTCCGGCGGAGAGATCGGGGCGACGAGCCCGCTCGAGAAGCGCGTCTGCAGGCGGTCTTCGAGCTTGTCGATATCCTGCGGTGTGCGGTCGCTCGTCATGATGATGTGCTTCTTCTTATCGAAGAGGTCATTGAATGTATTGAAGATCTCCATCTTCGTCGCATCCTTGGAGCCGAAGAACTGCACGTCGTCGATCAGGAGAAA
The DNA here is from genome assembly GCA_934193095.1 of uncultured Dialister sp. GTDB lineage: Bacteria > Bacillota > Negativicutes > Veillonellales > Dialisteraceae > Dialister. Next base: position 1,127 of record CAKPUX010000109.1, read on the forward strand.
GTCCAGATTTCTATACTTGGCACGGAATTTCGGCATGGTGTGATTCTGGATGGCATCGATCAGCTCATTGGTGAAAGTCTCGCTCGAGACGAAGAGGACGGAAAGCTCCGGCTTGTTTTCGTGGATGTAGTTGCAGATGGCGTGGAGCAGATGCGTCTTGCCAAGGCCGGAGGGACCGTAGATGAAAAGAGGGTTCATTTTCTGATCGGCCTGATCCGGATGGTCGGCCGTTTTGGCGACCGCATAAGCGGCCTGAAAGGCGATCTCGTTGCAGTTGCCATGGACGAAGGTGGAGAAGGTGTATTCTTCATTGACCGGATTCGGCAGGAAGGCATTTCTCTTCTTCGGCTCGCTGTGCACAGGCGCATCGAAGAGGGAGGTCTCTCCGAGCTCCCGGATGTCGGGGAGCGGGACCTCATCGGCCGTCATAGGCTTCAGCTTGGAAAAATCCGGCGGCATGGCTTCCTTCGGAAAGGGATCATCGATATCAGGCTCCGGGAGAGGCGCAGGCGTATTTTCATAGGGGGCATCGGCTGTCTCACGGGCCATCGGGAAGGATGCCTGGCTCTCCGCCGCCTTTTTAGAGGCACCGGCTTCCGGAGACGGCGGCATCGGCGCGGGCTGGTTCATGATATCGGAGATCTCGATGGAAAGCTGCTTCCCCGTGATGTTGAAAATAATTTTTTCCAGCTTTCCTTTATATACATTTTCGATCCATGGTTTCCGCCGCTTGTTTTTGGGCGAAATCGTCAGTGTGTTTTCTGTCATGGAGATAGGAAAGACTTCGTTGGAAAACATGTCATAGTACGGGTGGTCATACTGGTCGATATAGTCCAGGATCTGATCCCATAATTGAAAGAAGTCCATAGGGTACCTCGCTTGCCATACATAGGGCAGCCGCCGTGGCTGTGATTATGTGAATGACTTTGTGAATAATTGTGAATAAGGCGTTGTTTCCGATCGGACGCTTTGGAAAGAGGCTTGATGGCATCGGAGAAAGCGGCGATTGAATATCTTTGTGGATAAGTGGATAAGTCTGTGAATTAATAGATGCTTTCTATGGCTTTTCCACACGTTCTTCTGCGGTTTTCAAATGGCATTGTGAATAACTTCATTGTATCATTTCCCTTGCCTCTTGTATATGCACAAGATGTGGGGAGGAAACCGGACAGAGACGCAAGGAAAACGGCGGAGAGCGGGTTTGGGGTGTAAGGTCAGCCCTTGTGGCGGGGCTCCCTTTGATTGTTTGCGAAAGAGGGGGAGCGGGTTCTATGGGTTCGAAAGGTAGAGCGGGGGCGGGGCGGCGCCAGATCCTTCGACTCAGTTCTCACTGTTCCGCCTTTACATTTTCGAACATCCGACATTTCACTCCGCTCAGGATGACGAAATGGGGCGATGCCTGAAGGCCTCTTAAGCGCAGGTTCCCCTCGTATCGCCAGCCTTCCCCTCGAGGGGAAGGTGCCCCAAAGGGGCGGATAGGGCACAGGCGGTATGAAAGAGAGCGGGAAGGAGCGTCTCAAGTACGTCGTTTATGAGAGTACCTTATCTACCGCTCCGCGGTCCCCCTTCCCCAAACCATCACGCCTTGCGGCACCACTGTGAACGAAAACGGATTTCTGCTATCATTAGGGT
>CAKPUX010000110.1 GCA_934193095.1 uncultured Dialister sp.
GATGGGCTCTCGTATTTCTCCTCGTCTTTTGAGCAGCCGGAGGCGGCTGTCCTGCCACTGGTGTCTCTGCTCGCTAAAGAGACGGGGCTTTCGCTCTCGCCGTACATGGATTTCTTCACGAAGGAAACACTTCCGTATATTCAGGTGATGCGCCGCGACGGGAAGGAATTCTTGGACGCGCTTACGCTCTGCGACCCGGACTACGCGGGGCTTGAAGAGAAGCGGCTGCCGCCTTTCCTTTATCTGGCGCTGGGCGAGATGGAGGGGCGGTCTTTCACGCCGCAGATCTTGGAGAGTGCGCAGATGCTGGGGACATTGGAGAAGTGTCTCACGCCGCGGTATCCGCTGCGGGATGCGGGGCGCGCGCGGTTTCTGTATCTATACCTGCGTTTCCGTGCACATGTCTTTGCGTTCTTTGTTTCTTATCTCTGGCAGGAGCGGGCCATGCGGCCGCACATCCTGCGGGGCGTACTCACATCGCCCGAGATCACGCGCTGGGTGCATCGGATGGAAATGCAGGGGCTGCTTTCTGAAAAAGACCTGGAGGAGTCACAGCGTTTCTATCTCAAGGTGAATATGTTCCTTCGCCAGTGGGCGATCTTCGATCCGAAGCAGCCGCAGTATTATTATCATTATTTTCCCGATTTCACGCACTCGATCACGGCTCGGACGGAAGCGGAGGATTTTGATGCACGGGTCACGGTGCTGCTGCAAGAGATCCTTCGCATCACCGGTGCAGATCCGCTTCCGCCGGATGCCATGGGATTCCTCGTACAGGAAACGAAAACGTACTTGGTGAATATGGCGCACACGGTCTATTTTTCTTATTCGCTGGGCCTGCGCCGTCCGGAGGATTTCGTGGCGGCGAGGTATCGGAGAAAGGAAGGCTCGTCGCTCCTGCATCAGATCAAGAGGGCGCTGGGGCTGAAGGGGTAAGGGTTCTAAGGGTTCATGGTTCATGGTTCACGGGTTTCTTATTTTCCAAGGATAACGTATATTCAAAACTCCGAGGCGCTTCCATATGACTATGCGCCGCACCACCCCCTTAGAACCCTTAGAACCTGTTTAACCTGCTGAATGGTGGAGGTCCCGTTTTGAGAGCTGCCCACGCTGTCCATTCACCCGCGAACTATCTTCTCTCATTCTTGCCCGCCCGGTCCGATTTCCTATATAATGAAGACAAAGAGCAAGGCGCTCCAAATTCATGATAAAGGAGGAAGGAAGATGAAGTACGCAAAGAAACCGATGGCCCTCATTCTGTCGCTCGTCCTGTGCATGGGCCTTTCTGCCTGTGGAAACGATCCGCCGAAGCCACCGCCCGATTCGTTTGAAGGCATGGTGAAAGAGTCGAAGATTTCCGAAGAGAGCAGCCGCTATCTGGGAAGCTGGCAGGGCGAAGAAGAGAATCGTCTTGAGATCGAGAAGAGCGGTGAGACAGAGGAAGTGCGCGTCGCACTCTATGATGCCAAAAGAGAAATCTATGCCAGCGGCTACCTGCAGCCTGTCAAGAAATATGGAGCAGACTATTTCTACAATGAACACGACGGCATGGCGCACCGCACTTGGATCGACAGCGAGAACAGCGATGTCCTCCGTATGGACGCCTTCGGTATCTTCACGAGAGCGCCAGAAGGTGCGGAGGAAGAGAGCTTTGATTTCCAGCCGCTGGAAGGCACTTGGGCGATGGATGGAGCGAAAAATCCTACCAGTGTGCTGGATATTGATGACGAAGGCGGCTGGTACCTGCGCGAACGGCCAGGGAAGAAAGGCAAATTCAAAGAAGTGGACAGCGGCACCCTGCGCGCGAAAGGCGAAGGCCGCTTCGAAGCCGTCTCTGACGATCACGAAGGCGTCGTGTACGACATGACCGTCGTCGATAAAAAAACACTCTACTGGGGCGGAGAAAACGATCATTATCAGAAGATGAAATAGCAAAAAGCCATGGGCGGGCATGCCCATGGCTTTTATGGTGGTTTTTGAAAATCCGTGCAAAGAGGTGTAAGGCTTGAATACCACTTTTTGGCATCACCATTTGCCAAAATCGGCGCAAAGCGACGCACTTGAGACGCTCCTTCCCGCGCTCTTTCATACCGCCTGTACCCTATCCGCCCCTTCGGGGCACCTTCCCCTCGAGGGGAAGGCTGACGATACGGGAATACCGTCATCTAATATGCGGCGAAGCCGCCACCTAAACCCGTAGGGATAAGTAGCTAGGGATTAGGGATTGGGGATTAGACTGGGAGGCATCAGACACCTGACTTCTATCCTCCAGCCTTCGGGCATCGCCGTTTACAAAAATCGGCGCAAAGCGCCGCACCTCTTAGCCTTCCCCCTTGGGGAAGGGGGACCGCGTCAGCGGTGGATAGGGTGCTTTCGTAAGCGACGCACTTGAGACGCTTTTCCCCGCTCTCTTTCATACCGCCTGTGTCCTATCCGCCCCTTCGGGGCACCTTCCCCTCGAGGGGAAGGCTGACGATACGGGAATACCGTCATCTAACATGCGGCGAAGCAGCCACCGGAACCCGTAAGGATAAGTAGCTCGGGATTAGGGATTGGGGATTAGACTGGGAGACTGAGAGACTAGGAGACATCAGACATCTGACTTCTATCCTCCAGCCTTTGGGCATCGCCCCGTTTACAAAAATCGGCGCAAAGCGCCGCACCTCTTAGCCTTCCCCCTTACTATGAAAACATCTCGCGATTGAAAAATGGCGCAAAAAGCTCCCCCTCTATAACTTT
>CAKPUX010000111.1 GCA_934193095.1 uncultured Dialister sp.
ACAGGGAAGGCGGCGGCTTCGCCGCCATTTGAGATGATGGTACTCTCGTATCGCCAGCCTTCCCCTCGAGGGGAAGGCTAAGCAGAACGTCACTTCGCGCCGAGTATATCATGGGCGATGACCGTTTGAGACGTTAGACTTGGAGACCAAGAGACTTTGGAAGGCAGAAGTCTGATAGTCTCCCCGTCTCCTAGTCTCCTAGTCTCCTAGTCTCCTAGTCTCCCAGTCTTCTAGTCTCCTAATCCCTAATCCCTAATCCCTAATCCCTAGCCACCAGCTACCAGTCACTAGTCACTAGTCACCAGTCACCAGCTACTAATTCTTGCACGACGGATAATTTCCTAAAACCTTAAAATACGTGCACATAGAAGCGAGGCCGTGGAGTGTCTGCGCGTTGGAGGGGTCGTGGATACGGCCTTTGACGTCGATGTGGAAGAAGTACTCGAAGGGGCGGCCTTCCATGGGGCGGGACTCGAGGTGTGTCATATTCATGCCGCCGTAGAAGAAGTAGCCCAAGACATGGTAGAGAGCGCCCGGCTCATGCTTGACAGAGATGACGAGGGTGATCTTATCCGCATCTTCAGCGATTTCCATCTTCGGCGCGATGATGAAGAAACGGGTGTAGTTGCTCGCATTGAAATAGATATTTTCCGCGAGGACGGAGAGCCCATAGAGGCGGGCCGCGGTACGGCTGGCGACAGCGGCCTGGTTCTTCTTGCCGTCTTCGGCGACACGCTCGGCGCTCCGAGATGTGGAGAAATACGGCTCTAGCGTCCAGTCTCTGTGCTCATTGAAGAAGGGGCGGCACTGCCGGAAGCCCTGCGGATGGGAATAGACGGTGTCGATATCGTCCAGTGTCGCTCCGGGAATGCCCAGAAGATTGTGCTCGATCTTCACCAGCTGCTCTCCGACGACGGCGCAGTCGTATTTCTGAATGAGGTCGTAGACTTCGGTGATGCCGCCGGTCGAGGAATTCTCGATGGGGAGGACCCCGTAGTCGATGCTGCCGTCTTTCACGGCTTTCACGACATCTTCAAATAAAGGGAAATAGGATTCTTCCCGTTCCTTGCTGCCGAATTGCTGCTCCATGGCTTCGTAGGTGTAGGAACCTTTCGCGCCATAGCAGCCGACTTTGAGTGTATGTGTCATAGGATGCCTCCGAAAAAAGGGGTCAGGGTTAGCCCCGGGGACGTGCCGTCCCTTGATTGCGTGCGAAAGAGGTTCAGCGGGTTCTATAGGTTCACGAGGTTCAAAGGGGTTGGTGCGGCGCATAAAAATCAGAAGCGCCGCGGAGGTTTGAAACTAGCGGTTTTCTCGTATCGCAAACCTAATCCCTAGCTACTCATCCCTAGTCACCAGTCCCTAGCCACTAGTCACCAGTCACCAGTCACCAATACCTCGTCCAGAATGACAAGTGCCGCGGCGGTCTCGATGACGGGGATCGCGCGGGGGATGATGCAGGGGTCGTGACGGCCGCCGATGGTGAGAAGGGTGTCCTTCTTTTCCGCGAGGTTCACGGTGGGCTGGGCTTTCCCGATCGAAGCGGTCGGCTTGATGGCGAGGCGGAAAATCACGGGACTGCCGCTGGAGATACCGCCTAAGATACCGCCATTGTGGTTGGTCGTTGTTTCTACTTTCCCCTCGGCCCAGTGCATGCAGTCATTGGCCGCCGAGCCTTTCATTGCCGCAAGGCCGAATCCGTCTCCAAATTCGATGCCTTTCACGGCGGGGATGGAGAACATCATGTGGGATAGCTCGCTCTCGAGCGAATCAAAGAAGGGATCGCCAAGGCCTGCCGGAAGACCGGTCACCATGCATTCGACGATGCCGCCGACGGAGTCGCCTTCCGCCTTGGCATTGAGGATGGCTTCTTCCATCTTCGCGCCGATGTCCTTGGTGAGGACGGGGAGCTTTTCTTTGCGAAGAGAAGCGAAGATCGCCTCGCTCTCTCCCAAAGGATCGAAGCGGCGGTCCTCGATCCCCGCGATGCGGGTGACATGCGCGCCGATATGGATGCCCTTGGCAGAGAGCACCTGCCGGGCGATGGAGCCTGCAAAGGTTAAGGGGGCGGTGATGCGGCCGGAGAAATGGCCGCCGCCGCGGTAGTCATTGAAGCCGCCGTATTTCACATGGCCGGTATAGTCGGCGTGCCCGGGGCGCATATTGTCTTTCAGGATGTCATAGTCCTTCGAGTGCTGGTTGCCATTGCGGATCTCCATCGCGAGCGGTGTCCCCGTTGTATGGTCATTGAAATAGCCGGAGAGGATTTCAAAAGCATCCTTCTCCTTGCGCGGGGTCGCCAGCGCACTGCTGCCAGGAGCGCGGCGCGCCATATCTTGGCGCACGGCGTCCCAGTCGATGGAAATCCCTGCGGGAAGTCCGTCGATCACGCAGCCGATGGCCACGCCATGGGATTCGCCGAAAATGGTGACTTTCAGTTTTTGTCCGAATGTATTGCTCATAGAGTATGTCCTTTGATGGGTTCATGGTTAGCCCGTGGGGCGTGTTGCCACTGATTGTGTATGAAAGCTTTGCCCGCCAGTTAGAAGTGAGGAGTGAGGAGTGAGGAGTGCTGGTGCGGCGCATAAAAATCAGAAGCGCCGCAGAGTATAAATAGTGGCGATGCCCAAAGGTGGCATTTCAGTCACTAGTCACTAGCTACCAGTCACTTGCGCTCCTAATCCCTAGCCACTAATCCCTAGCTACTAATCATCCCTGCTTTCAAA
>CAKPUX010000112.1 GCA_934193095.1 uncultured Dialister sp.
GATTCTCAAAAACCTGCGAAAAATCTTGAACAGTTCTTGAAAAAAGTATATAATTAACTAGTTATCATGAATACATATATAACGGCATCGCGGGGACGGAGCTTTGCATCGGAGGCATTCCGGCCGCTTCCTGCCGTGATCTTTCTTTCTCATGAAAGGTACTCATCGTGAATAGAAAACAGCACACCATCCAGAAATCCGTCACCTACAAAGGCAATGGCCTGCACTCCGGGCTGCCTGTGACCATGACCATGCATCCGGCCAAAGCAGGGACGGGCATCCTCTTCCGGAGAAGCGATCTCCCTGGCGCACCGATAGTCGCTGCGAAGAGCCAGAATATCACCAATACCATGCGCGCGACTACGCTCGAGGACGGCGCGGCGAAGGTCTTCACCGTCGAGCATGTCCTCTCCGCGCTCTTTGCGCTCCACATCGACAACTGCCTGATCGAGATGGACTCTGCCGAGCCGCCGGTCGGCGACGGCTCGTCCAAGACCTTTGTCGATATGGTGCTCGAAGGCGGTATCGAAGAGCAGGAAGAGACCATCCCGGTCCTCACGCTGGATCACAGCGTCGCTGTCTATGAGGGCGATAAGAAATTCATCGCAGCGCTCCCCTATGATGGCCTTCGTGTGACCTTCACATCCATGAATCCGCACCCGCTCCTCGGCTGCCAGACGCTGGATGTGATCCTTGATGAAGAGAGCTACCGCAAGGAGATCTCTCCTGCCCGCACCATCGGCTTCACATGGGAGCTTGAAGCCATGAGAAAGATGGGGCTTGGCAAAGGCGGCACGCTGGAAAATGCGGTCGTCTACTCCGAAGACAAATGCCTCTCGAAGCTCCGCTTTCAGGATGAACTGGTCCGTCACAAGATCTTAGATATCCTGGGCGACATTTCCCTCGTAGGCCCGCTGCAGGCGCACATCATCGCCGTCCTCGGCAGCCACAAGCTGAATGCCGAGCTGTCCGAAAAGCTGCAGGCTCTGAAGAAATAATAATAAATCCCCTCTTCTATCCTTGGAGGAAACCCTTTGCCTGCGAGCGATAGTCATCATCGATAAGAACCCCGTCATTTTCAAGGAGGAAACACTTATGGAACTCAACGTAGAAGAAATCATGGAAATCCTGCCGCATCGCTACCCGATGCTCCTGGTCGACAAGATTACCGAGCTGGTCCCGATGGACTATGCGATCGGCGTGAAATCTGTCACCATGAATGAACCATTTTTCCAGGGACATTTCCCGGGACATCCCGTCATGCCGGGCGCTCTCATCTGTGAAGCCATGGCGCAGGTCGGCGGCGTAGCGCTCCAGTATCCGGAAGAAAACAGAGGCCTCATCCCGATGTTCACCGGTATGGACCATGTCCGTTTCCGCTCTCCGGTCCTCCCTGGCGACCAGATGGTCACCAAGGCTGTCATCAAGAAGATCATCGGCCGCATGGGCAAGGTTCACTGCGAATGCTCGGTCGATGGCGTGCACAAGGCAGAAGCGGACTTCCTCTTCTATCTTCTCGACCCGAATGAAGGCCCGGAAGATAAGAAATAAAAGGGCAGAAGGGACCTCCGGCATCATGCCGGCTGCCGTTTGAAGCTTTTTCAAAAATTGAAAATGGTTAAAAATCAGCGAAATAGAGAGAAAATAATAATAAACGGCGACAGAACGCCGGATTTCGCTTGAGATGGAAGTATAATTCGACTGCTTGCGAACGGATTATGTATTATGAAAACTTAAATTCGCCTTCGGGCGATCAAAAGATCAGTGCAAGCTGTCATAAAGGGGAAAGAACAATGGAACTCAAAGTCTTGAAAAATGAGGCACCGGATATCCATCCGTCGGCCGTGATTCATCCGAGTGCGATCATTCACAAGAATGTCGTCATCGGTGCGTATGCCTATATCGGAGAAAACTGCGAGATCGGCGAAGGCACCATCATCGGACCGCACGCTGTTATCGCGAAGAATGTCCGCATGGGCAAAGAGAATCACATTTATCCGCATGCGGTCATTGGAGAAGACCCGCAGGATCTGAAATTCGCAGACGAATACAGCACCGTCGTCATCGGCGATCACAATCTTCTCCGTGAATACGTCACCATTCACAGAGCGACCGGGGAAAACTGCGAGACACGCATCGGCTCTTACAATATGCTGCAGGCCTATACCCACGTCGCACATAACTGTTGCTTCGGCGACCACATCGTCATGTCTTCCTTCTCGGGCGCGGCAGGCCATGTCACTGTCGAAGACCATGCCGTCATCGGCGGCATGAGCGGCCTTCACCAGTTCGTCAAGATCGGCGCCTGTGCTATGGTCGGCGGCATGTCCAAGATCGTGCAGGACGTCTGCCCTTATGTCATCGCAGATGGCAATCCGGCCCGCGTCGTAGGGCTGAACAGCGTCGGACTTTCCAGAAATGGCATCACGCCGGAAGGCAAGAGCCTCCTCAAGAAGGCCTATCGCATCATTTTCCGCTCCGGTATGAAGCTCTCTGAAGCCATCGAAGAAATGGAACAGGACTTCCCGTCCACACCGGAAGTAGAGCATCTCCTCCGCTTCCTGCGCAACTGTGAACGCGGACTCTGCCGTACCAGAGAAAGAGACAGATAAAA
>CAKPUX010000113.1 GCA_934193095.1 uncultured Dialister sp.
ACTCCTATGAGAGCTGCAAGTCCCCCGCGGCAGATGGAACGCGAAAATGAGATGATCGTTATTTCACATCGCCTTTTGATTTGCAAAATATGTGATGTCGGTTATACCCAAACGTGAAAAAGGATGATATGCGGGCTGCTTTTCCTCAAGACGGTGCGCCCGATGATATTGAAAGTCATCGGTTGAAAGTGTAAAATTAAAAGAAATTTGATGCGATCGAGGACGGAAGTTAAGAATCATACAAAGGAACGGTCAAATGATGAAGAAAAATCATGAGGAAAGGCATAAAGGAAAGCATAAAACGGAGGCACGGATCAAAATCTATTGCGTGCTCATGGGTGTGATTTCTTTTCTTTTTTGCTTTGCGGCAGGTTCGCTGATACTCCGTTATATGGAAAAAGAACAGAAAGATATGGCGATGTATACAGCGAAAATCACAGCAAGTCGTGTGGAGATGCAGCTTGAGAAGTATGTGCAGATCTCCGATTTCATGGCCAATCGGATACTCGCCGGGGGTGAGCCGGATCAGGATGCATTCTCTGAAATGGCAAAGGCATTTCCCAATGAAGACGGTGTGGTCAAGGCTTATGAGCTGGCGCCGAATGGGGTGGTCACCGATATCTACCCTATGCAGGGGAACGAGAAGGCGCTGTCGCTGAATCTTTTGACACAGCATGAAAGATATTATGATGCACTTCGGGCAAAGGAGACCGGAAAGTATACGCTCGGAGGCCCCTATACGCTGAAGCAGGGCGGGCAGGGAGCGCTGCTCTTTACGCCGGTGTACCTCCCGGACGGCAGGGGACACCATTCATTTTGGGGATTCGTCGTCATTGTCATTGACTGGCAGAAATTTTTGAATGAAACGGGATTGGACCAACTATCCAGGTCTTCCTTCCTGTATGAGATCTGGACGCACAACAACAAAGACGGACAGCCCGTGACGATCGCCAGCGGACAATCGGGTATGCCGAAAGATCGCCTGACAGTGACTTGCGAGATCCCGAATGCGATATGGTATTTTGACATTATGCCTGTGAATGGGTGGATCCCGCCCGCCTACTGGATCGCTGACGGTGGGATCTCAGGGCTTCTCGCCATCTTGATCGTTACGATTTTTTATCAATTTCTGAGGAGAAGACGTCGGGAAACAGAGCATGCGGCCGAACTGCAGCGCTCAGCTTATCGGGAAAAAAGTGCGAATGAGGCAAAGACTCGGTTTTTGTTCAATATGAGCCACGACATACGGACGCCAATGAATGCCATCGCCGGATTTGCCGGTCTTTTGGAAAAGCATCTGGATCGTCCGGAAAAGGCAAAGGAATATCTTACGAAAATGCAGGTGTCGAGCGCGCTGTTGACGACGATCATCGATCAGGTGCTGGAAATGGCACGTATCGAAAGCGGGACGGCTCGGCTGAATCTTTCTCCGGAAGACCTGATGGATATGTGGCAGTCTGTGGAGATGGTTTTTGAGGCGGATATCAAAGAAAAGCAGCTGCATTTTTCATCAGAGGTGGAGATCCAGCATCGCTATGTCCTTTGCGATAAAACAAGGGTGCAGGAAATCTTCTTAAACATTGTAAGCAATGCCATCAAGTATACGCCGGCAGGGCAGGCGATCCATATCAAGCTTTGCGAAGTGCCTCCAAGTGAAGCGGAAAGGGCGCGCTATGTTTTTACCTGCCAAGATACGGGGATCGGTATGAGCCAGGATTACCTGCCTCATATTTTCGAGGAGTTTTCTCGAGAGCGCTCTTCTACAGAGAATCAAGTCATCGGGACGGGACTGGGACTTTCCATCGTCAAGTCCATGATCGAGCTTATGGGGGGCACGATCCATGTCGAGAGTCGTAAGGGCTGCGGGACATGCTTCCGCGTGGATCTCCCCTTGCAGCTGACCGGTGAGTCGGAAGTCAAAAGGGAAGAAACAGAGGCGGCGGCAGAACAGGGAGCAGCATTGACTGGGAAACGCATTCTTCTTGCTGAGGATAATGATCTCAATGCGGAGATCGCCTGTGAGCTTCTGGAAGAAAAGGGGATCTTGGTGGAGCGTGCAGAAGACGGACAGGTCTGCTGCGACCGTCTCATCGAGGCAGCAGACGGATACTACGATCTCATTCTTATGGATATCCAGATGCCGCGCATGAATGGCTATGAGGCGACGAGACGGATCCGAAAGCTGCAGGATCCGAAGAAATCACAGATCCCCATCATTGCCATGACGGCGAATGCTTTCGCAGAAGACAGGCAGGCGGCAAAGGATGCCGGCATGAATGATCATGTGGCAAAGCCGATCCATATAGACATTCTCTTGTCTGTGATCAAGAAATATGTATAGCGGGAAGGGGCTGTGAAGAAATGAATCCTCATTTCTTCACAGCCCCTTTTTACTTTGCTTTCATTTGGTTCAGGGTTCAAG
>CAKPUX010000114.1 GCA_934193095.1 uncultured Dialister sp.
GTTTTTAATGGGAAAGTTATAGAGGGGGAGCTTTTTGCGCCATTTTTCAATCGCGAGATGTTTTCATAGTAAGGGGGGACGCGTCTTACGCTTATTTCAATACTTCGCGGCGCTACTAATTTTTATGCGCCGCACCACCATTTCGCATTTCTCATTTCTAATTTCTCATTCAAACGAGGCTTTCAAACCCAATCAAGGGACGGCACGCCCCACGGGCTAACCCCGAACCTCGAAGTGTGAAAGCAGGGATGAGTGGCTAGGGATTGGGGATTAGGAGTGGCTAGTGACTAGTGACTGGTGACTAAATACCACGTTCGGGCACCACCATTTCGCATTTCTCATTTCTAATTTCTCATTCAAGCGAAGCTTTCATCCGCAATCAAAGGGCGATACGCCCCGTGGGCTAACCCTGAACCCAACAACAAAAAGGCCGAGATGAGCAAACCTCATCTCGGCCTTTTTGCATAAGATTTTATTCTTCTGCCAGCACATCTTTCATGATGGCGACCGCTTTCTTCAGCTGCTCCATAGGGATATTGAGCGCCGGGAGGAGGCGGATTTTTTCTTTGGCAGTGAGGACGACGACGCCTTTGGCGAGGAGCTTTTCTACGATCGGTCCGACAGGTGCGACCGGTTCGATGCCGAGCATGAGGCCCATGCCGGCGACGGATTTCACGCCTTTGGCACCTTCCATTTCCTTTTTGATGTAGTCGCCCTTTTCCTTGACAGAGGCAAGGAGGGGGTCATCGATTTCCTTCAGGATAGAAACCGCCCCGGCGCAGGCGATCGGGTTGCCGCCGAAGGTGGAGCCATGGGTGCCGTAGGTGAAGACGTCCTGCGTCTTTTCGCCGAACATCGTCGCGCCGATCGGAAGACCGCCGCCGAGGCCCTTAGCGGTGGAGACGATGTCAGGCTGTACGTCGAAATTCATGTAGCCGTAGAGCTTGCCCGTGCGGCCATTGCCGGTCTGTACTTCATCGACGATGAGGAGGATGTCGTGCTCCTTGGCATACTTGTTCACGCCTTCGAAGAAATCTTTGTCGAGCGGATGCACGCCGCCCTCGCCCTGAATGGACTCCATCATGACGGCGCAGACATTCGGATTCTTTTCACAGAGGTCGATGAAGGCAGGAAGGTCATTCGCCGGGGTATAGAGGAAGCCTTCGGTCAGCGGGAAGAAATTCTGATGGAAAACGTCTTGCCCGGTCGCAGCGAGCGTCGTGACGGTGCGGCCGTGGAAGCCATTGATGAGGGTCACGATGACGTTGCGATCCTTGCCGTACTTGTCGATGGAGTACTTGCGCGCGCCTTTGATGGCACATTCATTGGCTTCTGCGCCGGAGTTCGAGAAGAAGACCTTCTTCATGCCGGTCTTTTCGCAGAGCAATTCGGCAAGCTCTGCATCCGGCTTCGTATAGTACAGGTTCGAGATATGGTTCAGCGTGTGGAGCTGCTTTTCCACAGCGGCCATCCATGGTTCGTGGGCAATGCCGAAGATGTCGACACCGATCCCGCTGCCGAGGTCAATGTATTCCTTGCCGTTCTCGTCAGTGAGGATCGATCCCTTGCCGCTTACAAAGCAGACGGGATAACGGTGGTACGCATGTGCGATATATTTCTGATCTTTTTCGATGGTATTCATATATAGGCTCCTTTGAGGTAAGGGTTCAATGGGTTCATGAGGTTCTGAAGGTTCAACGGGGGTGGTGCGGCGCATGAACATATGGAAGCGCCGCGGAGTATAAATAATGGTGATGCCTGCTGGAGACTTTGAGACTAGGAGACTTGAAGACTGCAGATGTCAGAAGTCAGATGTCAGAAGTCTGATGTCTAACGTCTAACGTCTAACGTCTAGTCACCAGTCCCTAGTCCCTAGTCCCTAGTCCTTAGTCACCAGTCACTCATTCTACAAACATCGTCCCGAGGCCTTCGTCTGTGAGGAGTTCGATCAAGAGGGCGTGGGGGACTTCGCCATTGATGATGAAGACTTTCTTCACGCCGTCTTTGATGGCATCGGTGCAGGCATCGACTTTCGGGATCATGCCGCCATTGATGGTGCCGTCTTTTTTGAGGGCTTCCGTCTCTACGACAGTCAGCTTATGGAGAAGGCTGTCTTTATCCTTCGGGTCTTTCATGACGCCGTCGATGTTGCTCATGAAGACGAGACATTCGGCGTTCAGCGC
>CAKPUX010000115.1 GCA_934193095.1 uncultured Dialister sp.
CTGTGAAAACCGTGAATTCCAAAAAAAGTTATTCAATCCTTTTTAACAAACCGCGAGATCCGAGAAAATCTCACTTTTCACAGAGTTATTCACTTATTCACACCGCCCTACTACGGCGACTACTATCTTTTATCTATCATCGTTATTTTTTAGAGGTGCTGCCATGAGAGTCATTTTCGACAAAACGGAATTGTCTGATGCGATCGACCGCGTACAGCGGGCTGCACAGGCAAAAATTACATCCAATACCAATAACGGATACTTCATTGCTGCAGAAAACGGAAAAGTCGAGCTGCAGGCCAATGATTACACCATCGGGATCAAAACAAGCTGCCCGGCCATGATCGAGGAAGAAGGCATTATCGTGATCGCTGCCAGCCAGCTGCAAAGCACGATCCGCATGATGCCGGCAGGGGATATCGTCATGGAAAAGAAAAAAGAGGAAAATATGGTCTCCTTTACCTGCGGCTCTTATTTTGCCCGCTTCCCGACCCGCGACATCAATGAATTTCCGGAAGTCAAAGAAATGGAGCATACCAGTCATGCGACAGTCTCCTGCTATGATTTCAAAGAAATGACCAGCCAGGTCTCCTTCGCCACGGCTTCGGACAAGCAGAAGCCGCTCTTCACGGGTGTGCTCTTTGAAGTCAGCCAGTACCGCTTCATCATGGCGGCGACCAATACGCACCGCCTGGCTGCCAAAGAGATCACACTGCCGGAGGAAGCAAGCGCCCAAGGACGCTTCGTCGTTTCCGGCAGCATCCTTTCGGATGTGGTCCGCCTGCTGCCGGACGAAGAGGGCAGCACCGTCGAGATCTCCTGGTCTAAAAACCATGTCGCCTTCACCTTTGGCAGCACGTACTTTATTACCAGCCTCCTCAACGGTGAATATCCGGATTACCACCGCGTCATCCCGACCCATCATGATGCACTCGTGACAGTCAATGTTCACGATTTTCAGGAAGCCGTCCGTTTCGTCAGCCCGATCTCCAGCGGTGTGGACTACCATACCATCAATTTCATCTTCCATGAGGATGCGGTGGAGATCTACGAAGAGGATCCTGCGATCGGCCGCAGCAGCACATCGATCCCCATCAAGCTCGAAGGCGAGCCGATCAAGATCACCTACAACTGCAACTATATCGAAGATATCCTGAAGCATTCTGAGGGCGAGACTGTCATCCTGCATCTGCAGAAAAACGGTCCGCTTCTGGTAGAGCAGGAAGAAGATAAGGCCTACCAGTATGTCGTGACACCGATGAGGGGGAGACATTGATGGAGATCATAGCCGTCTACGGAGACTACATCCAGCTTGACCAGCTTTTGAAAAAGATCGATGCGATCAGCTCCGGCGGAGAGACCGGTGCTTACCTTGCCCGGCATCAGGTGACGCTGAATGGCAAGCCTGTCCATGAAAAACGCAAGAAGATCCGTCCCGGAGATGTCCTTGCCATCGATGGCAGGGAGTATCAGATGAAGGCCGAATAGGGAAAAGGAGCTGTGAAGAAATGAATCCTCATTTCTTCACAGCTCCTTTTTACTTTGCTTTCATTTGGTTCAGGGTTCAGGTGGCGGCTTCGCCGCAATTATATGTGGGGCGATGCCCGATCAAAAATCATTCTCGCCCCTTCCTCTGGAGAGGCCGCTGAAAAACCCCTTGAAAAATGAGGTTTGGAACATGCTATTTGGCAACCGTGTAA
>CAKPUX010000116.1 GCA_934193095.1 uncultured Dialister sp.
GCGGGGCGGCCTTTGATTACGTGCGAAAGAGGTTCGGCGGGTTTAAAAGGTTCAGAGGGTTCCATGGGGGTGGTGCGGCGCATAAAAATATAGAAGCGCCGCGGAGTATAGATGGTGGCTATGCCTGAAAGGGGTATTTAGGGGGAAAAAGGGTTCAAAAGATCCAGCAGGGGCGGTATAGCGGTATTTTCGTATCGCAAGCCTTCCCCTCGAGGGGAAGGTGCCCCGAAGGGGCGGATAGGGTACTGGCGGTATGAAAGAGAGCGGAGAAATGCGTTTCAAGCAGGCGATGTAAGGCAGCCGCCGAGCGCCGATTTTAGTAAACGGTGATGCTCGAAAGGGGTATGCAAGTTACTCGTGATCCCTAATCCCTGCGGTCTAACATACGTGGGCGCTAACCCCGCCTCGCTCCGCTTGGCTGCTCCTTCCAGAGGAAGGGGCGAGAGGATGCGCTTCTGCGATGTCCGTTTGAGACTTTGGAAGGCCGAGGTCAGCGGTCAGAAGTCTAAAGTCTGATGTCTCCCAGTCTCCTAGTCTCATCTCTGCACGTTCGTTAGCTATTTAAGGAAGGCTATGACGAAGCTATGCATAAAAATTCTTGTAAAAGCTGACTCTGCGATTTAATCAGCGTTTCCCTAGAGCAAGGGGTCGATAACTTGCTGGAAGTAGGCGTTCAGCTCTTTGGGCGTCGCCTGCATTTTGTTTTTGCGTACCCACCATTGGACCATTTCGACGAAGCTGCCGGAGATGTGATTCAGGAGGAAATCTTCGGGGACAGGGATTTCCTTGTGGTGGTTCAGGAGGTAGGAGGCGATGAGGCGGGAGAGGCTCGCCTTGAAGTAGCGCAGGAAGAAGTCGGAGCTTTCAGAGATGAGCAGGTCGCGCAGGTGGTTCGTATTCTCTGCGATATGCTCTAAGAGGTGGCAGAAGACAGGATCCGGAAGGCCGGTATGCTGGTGATCGTCAGAGGGGTGGTTGTCATTCATGACACCGTCTACGATATGCTCGAAGAGTTCCTGACACATGTCTTCGAGAAGGCTGTCCTTGGTCTGGAAATGGGCATAGAATGTGCTGCGGCCGATATTGGCGCGGTCGATGATATTCTGGATGGTGATCTTTGAATATGGTTTTTCTGATAACAGAGCGCTGAATGCTTCGAAGATAGCGGCTCTGGTCTTCTGCTGTCTGCGATCCATGGGGTTCCTCTTTCACAATGGCTGATATAAAACGACTTGTATGATATATGCTATTGTAAAATATCAGAAGAAGAAATTCAAGTATCCACGAGCATATTTTTTAGGGATACTTGAAATCCTCAAGCGGGCCTTTGGAAAATGGGGAAGGGGCTAGTTCTTAGGGCGTTTCATCCTTTGACTGCGGATGAAAGCTCTGCTCGAATTAGGAATTAGGAATTAGGAATTAGGAATTAGGAATGAAGGTGGCGGCTTCGCCGCGATCCTTCGACTCAGGTCGCAACTGTTCTGGCATTCGTTATCTCACATACGACGTTTCTCGCCGCTCAGGATGACGAAACGGGGCGATGCCCGCTTGAG